>CAYQLM010000174.1:0-1775 GCA_964418365.1 uncultured Dehalococcoidia bacterium | reverse complement strand
CATCGGCAGCCTGGCGACGTACGGCGTCATCAACCGGTACGGCTTCATCGAAACGCCATACCGCAAGGTCGTACGCGAGCTGCCGCCAGAGGACCCGAACCTGATCGGCAAGAGCGCGCGCGAGACCGTCGCTGGCCCGCGCGGCGGCGTGATGGTCGAAGAAGGCGCCGAGATCACCGCGCAGCACGCACGGCGGCTGGCAGAAGCCGGCATCGAGCAAGTGCCGATCGTCCCGTTCGTCACGGACGAGATCGTCTACCTCTCGGCTGACTCGGAGGAACGCTACGTCATCGCGCAAGCCAACTCGTTACTCGATGACAACAACCATTTCGTCGAGGAGCGCATCGAGGCGCGACAAGGCGAGCGCTTCCACATGGAGCTGCAGGAACACATCGATTACATGGACGTCACGCCGAAGCAGGTGCTGAGCGTCGCGACGTCACTCATTCCCTTTCTCGAGCACGACGACGCGCCGCGCGCGCTGATGGGCGCCAACATGCAACGACAGGCCGTGCCGCTGATCCGGCCGCAGGTGCCGCTCGTCACCACCGGCGTGGAGCGCCGCGCCGCGTCCGACTCAGGCCAGGTCACGCTGGCCGAGCGCCCCGGCGTGGTGATCAGCGCGTCCGCGGACGCCGTGACAGTCCGATACGACAGCGGCGAGGAGAAAGCGTACCACCTACAGAAGTTCATGCGCTCTAACCAAGGCACGTGCATGAACCAGCGCCCCACGGTCAGCAAGGGGCAGCGCGTCAAGGCGGGCGACGCCCTCGCGGACAGCTCATCGACCGACCAGGGCGAGCTCGCGCTCGGCCAGAACGTGCTGTGCGCGTTCATGAGCTGGGAAGGCTACAACTTTGAGGACGCGATCGTCATCTCGGAGCGGGTCGTCCAGGACGACCGCTTCACGTCGATCCACATCGAGAAGCACGAGGTCGAAGCGCGCGACACCAAGCTCGGGCCGGAGGAGATCACGCGCGACATCCCGAACGTCGGCGAAGAGAGCCTGCGCGATCTCGACGAGTACGGCATCATCCGCATCGGCGCGGAAGTGAACTCCGGCGATATCCTCGTCGGCAAGATCACGCCGAAGGGCGAAACCGAGCTGACAGCGGAAGAGAAGCTGCTGCGCGCGATCTTCGGCGAGAAGGCGCGCGAGGTGAAGGACACCTCAATGCGCGTACCGCACGGCGAGCGTGGCAAGGTCATCGAAGTGAAGGTCTTCTCGCGGGAGGAGAACGACGAGCTGCCGGCCGGCGTGAACCAACTCGTACGCGTGGCGATCGCGCAGCGGCGCAAGGTCGCCGTCGGCGACAAGATGGCCGGCCGCCACGGGAACAAGGGCGTCATCTCGCGCATTCTGCCCGTCGATGACATGCCCTGCCTCGAGGACGGCACGCCCATCGATGTGCTGCTCAACCCGATCGGCGTGCCGAGCCGGATGAACGTCGGACAGGTGCTCGAGACGCACCTCGGCTGGGCCGTGCACGATCTCGGCTATCGCGCCGTTTCCCCAGTGTTCGACGGCGCTACGGGCGAAGCGATCGAAGACTGCCTCGGGCGGGCGTGGCTCGCTCGCGAGGCGAAGGCGCTCAGCCCCGGCGTAGACAGCAACCACGAGCACCCGTACGGCGAGAACCTGGACCTGCCGGTGTTCGAGGCGTGGGCGCGCGAGCGCGGTCTCGATCCGATCGCAATCCTGGATGATGCGCAGGTCGTCACCGGAAAACAGCACCGTGAACACGCGCCCCACCCAGTCGACGAGCCGCGCTTTG
>CAYQLM010000173.1:0-2000 GCA_964418365.1 uncultured Dehalococcoidia bacterium | reverse complement strand
GGCGACAAGCCGTTCGGCATGGTCGGCACCACCGTCGTCGACAGCGCAGGGAACAAGCAGCGCGGCAAGCTCTCCATCGCCTCGTTCGAGGAGATGGACGAGGCGGCGTACAAAGTGAAGCCGCGCCTCGCCGTGATGGACCGCATGGGCATCTGGGCGCAGATCGTCTACCCGAACGCGGGCGGCTTCGGCGCGACGAAATTCCTCAGCATCCAGGACAAAGAGCTCCAGATGGCGTGCTGCCGGATCTACAACGACGCCGTCGCGGAGTGGCAGGCGGACTCCGGCGGGCGCCTCTTCCCGCAGGCCTTCCTCCCGTTCTGGGACATCGATGCCACCCTCAAGGAAGTCGTGCGCATCAAGGAGGAGCTCCATCTCACCGGCATCACCCTCACCGACAAGCCGGAAAACTTCGGGCTGCCCGACTACGGCCAGCCGCACTGGCAGCCGCTCTGGGAGCTGATCAACGAGCTGCGAATTCCTATCGATTTCCACATCGGCGCGGGGCTGAAGACGTTCGTGCTCGAGGACTTCTCCTGGGGCTCGTTCGGCCCGCAGCGCAAGCTCGCCTCGATCGCGACGCTGATGTACATGTCGAACGCCTACATGGTGAACTGCTTCATGCTCAGCGGCCTCTTCGACAAGTACCCGAACCTCAAGCTGGTCTCCGTCGAGAGCGGCTGCGGCTGGGTGCCGTTCGTCATCGAGGCGTCAGAGTACCAGTGGGACGAGATGGCGCCCGACGAGGCCAAGGGCCTCCAGAAGCGCCCCGCGCAGTACTTCAAGGACCACATCTACGCCACGTTCTGGTTCGAGGACTTCGGCGTCAAGCACTTTATCGAGATGATCGGGCCGAACAACCTGCTCTTCGAGACCGACTTCCCGCACCCGACGTGCCTCTACCCGGAGTCGCAGGCGCACCTCGCCAAGGTGCTGCAGCGCCTCGATCCCGGCGTGCGCAATCGCGTGTGCCAGGACAACGCCGCGGAGCTGTACAAGATCCCGCTGCCGGCGTAGCGAGTCCCTGTTGGTGTCATGCTGAGCGCCGCGAAGCATCTTTCGCTGCCTTGTAGCTATGACTTCCAGAAACGTCGCGGCCACGAGACTGGAAATACCCTTCGCTTCGCTCAGGGTGACAGGATCGGGCGGGGTTTCAAACCCGCACCTCTGTCATGCCGACCGGCAGGGCTAAAGCCCTGCAGCTACGCTAAGATATCCCCGCCATGACAGCCGAACAGCGCAAGCCGCGCATGGCGCTGCCGCACAACGAGATCACGAAGTTCTTCTGGGACGCCGCGCGCGAGCATAAGCTCGTCGTGCAGCGTTGCGATCAGTGCGGCTACTACATCCACTGGCCCAGCGTGCTCTGCCCGCGCTGCAACTCCGATACGCTCTCGCCCACCGAGCTGAGCGGCCGCGGCACGATCTTCACCTACACGATCGTCCACCACGTCTTCGCGCCGATCTACGCCGACGAAGTCCCGTACAGCCTCGCCATCGTCGAGCTGGAGGAGCAGCCGGGCCTGCGCATGCTCACCCGCATCGTCGATTGCCCCAACGACGCGCTGCGCATCGGCATGCCGGTGGAGGTGACGTTCCAGGATTTCGAGAACGTCACGCTGCCGCAGTTCCGGCCTCGCTGATGGAAGGCCGCCAGGTCGCGATCGTTGGCGTCGGCCAGTCGCTAGTCTATCGAGGCGAAGACCAGCGCTCCGAGCGCCTCGCCGTCACCGCAGGCAAGGCTGCGCTCGACGACGCCGACCTCCGCGGCGCCGACATCGACGGCGTCTTCCAGTACAACTTCGGTTGGGACTCGCCCGACTGCTTCTACGTCCAGCAGGCGCTCGGCATCCCCGATCTCGCCGCCTACGCCGACATCGGCCCGATGGGCCCGTCCGGCCTCGGCGGCGCGCTGACGGCGATCATGGCTGTCGCATCGGGCGCGTGCGACGCCGCGCTCGTCTACCGCGCGATCACGCAGTCGGCCGGGCACACGGGCT
>CAYQLM010000172.1:0-2308 GCA_964418365.1 uncultured Dehalococcoidia bacterium | reverse complement strand
AGGCAAACGACCGGTCCCGGGAAGCCGAAGACCGAGAAGAAGGTCACCCGCTACACCTACGACGAGATCAAAGAGCCGCGCACCCCAGAGACCGGGCACACGTCGCTCTTGCCGGCCGAAGACTTGGTGGTGACCCTGCCGATGGACAACGGCTGGAGCAAGGCGATCGAGATCGGGAAGCTGCCGGAGGGGGACGACCGGCCGGTGGTGGTGGACATGGACCCGGCGGCGGACCCGGTGCTCTTCTGGGCGGGCAAGCGCAACCGGCGCGAGGTGCCGGTGCTGCCGCTCCAGCGCAACGAGATCGTCTCCGAGTCGCGCATCGCGCAGATCATCGAGCGGGCGCGCCGGGCGGCCGAGGAGAAGTCGGGCGCGGCGCGGCAGGGGCACCTCTTCGCCGACCTCGAGAAGACGCTGCGCGAGAGCGACCGCGCCAAGCGCGTCGAGTTCTACACCCACGAGGAGGGCTGGAAGAACAAGCTCATCTGCGGCGACTCGCTGCAAGTCATGGAGTCGCTACTCCACTATGAGAACCTTCGCGGCAAGGTGCAGATGATCTACATCGATCCCCCGTACGGCATCAAGTACGACTCGAACTTTCAGCAGCGGGTGGATTCGACGAAGAACGAGGAGAAGGACCAGGCGGACGACGTGCTCACGATCAAGGCATTCCGCGACACGTGGGCGCTCGGCATCCACTCGTATCTGTCCTACTTGGAGGAGCGTCTGTACCTTTGCCGTGAACTGCTAAGCGACACTGGCAGCATCTTCGTTCAGATAAGCGACGAGAATGTGCACTCCGTCAGGTCACTAATGGACGAGGTGTTCGGCCGGCATCACTTCTGCTCTCAGATAAGCTTTCGCAAGAGTAGTTTCCAAGCGGCCAAACTCCTCGCGACGACGTCGGATTTCTTGCTTTGGTATGCCAAGGACAAGTCTGCGCTGAAGTTCAGACGGCTTTACAAGGATAAGGTGGTTGGCGTTGATGAGGGCGAGGAATACAAGTACTTGTTCGATCCGGTATCGAAGTCCATCTCCCCAATGACCGCGGAGCAGTATCGCAACCCAGGTACGATTCCAGCGCATCTGAAGCCGTGCCGATACGGCCCCCTGACCTCCCAAGGTGGTACGGGGGATGGAAGCAGTGATCTCGCGATAGAGGGCCGATCGTACTCACCCGGCCCCAATCATCACTGGAAGATTGCGCTCGAAGGAATGAAGCGTTTAATTCAGAAGGGCGTGATCATCGAGCGCGGCAAGCAACTGTCGTACCCGCTTCTTCTTGAGTACAACCCTTTGATGCCGTTCACCGACGTATGGGACGACACCAAGTGGGGTTTTGATGCAGCCAACAAACGCTATGTTGTCGAGACCAATCCGAAAGTTGTTGCGCGTTGTTTGCTGATGACAACGGAACCAGGAGACGTGGTGTTCGATCCTACATGTGGCTCCGGAACGACGGCCTCTTGCGCCGAGTCCTTCGGTCGTCGTTGGACCACATGCGACACTTCACGAGTTGCAATAAACGTTGCGCGTCAGCGCATGCTCGGTGCGACATTTGAGCACTACAAGACGCGCAACGGCAAGGTGTCAGGGAATTTCGAGTATGAGACGGTAGACCGGGTCACGCTCAGGAGCCTCGCCTACGAGCTCGAGCCCGAGAAGGTCGAGCTCGTGGATCGGCCCAAGGTGGATAGAGACGCCATTCGCGTCTGCGGCCCCTTCGAGGTGATGTCGCTCGGCCGATACTCAGTGGAAGACTGGAAGGGCTACGTCGTCCGCGAGCCGGGCATCGGCGAGGCGGCGAAGCTCGAGAACTACATCGAGGTGATCTGCCGCCTTTACCGCAAGGATGCGGCCATCCAGGGCGCGACCGGCCTCGTCCACGCGGTGGCGGAGACCGAAGATGAGAAGATCGCGATCTCCGTCGGGCCGCTCTCGGGCCGCGTGACCGGCAAGCAGATTAACGACGCTGTCCAGGACGCGCTCGCCTCTGGCATCCTCGAGGTGCACGTGCTTGGCTGGGCCTTCGAGGCAAACGTCGGCGAAGTGAAGTCACAGCTCGAGAAGCGCGGCAAGGTGAAGGTCGAGCTGATCATGATCCGCCCGGACACGCTGGCCGAGGGGCTCAAGGCGACGCAGCCGGAGATGCTCTTCTCGCCGCTGGCGCTGCCGGACATCGAGGTCGCGGTGGCGAAGAACGGCAAAGCCGAGCGCAGGGTGCACGTCACGCTCAAGGGCGTGGCGCTCTTTGACCGCAAGCGCCGCACCACCGAGTACAAGGCGGCGGACTCGGGCTACGTCTCAG
>CAYQLM010000171.1:0-2399 GCA_964418365.1 uncultured Dehalococcoidia bacterium | reverse complement strand
TGAACGGCATGTCGGCGACGACGAAGGCGCGCTTCGCGCCGCGCGTCACGGCCTTTACGTGGTGGAGCATCTCGTCCATGGTCACCGGCACCGTCGTGTCATAGCCGAGGACGACCATGCCGAGCGTGTCGCCAACGAGGATGATGTCCGCCCCGGCCTGCTCGACGAGCCGCGCCGACGGGAAGTCGTACGCCGTGAGCATGACGATCGCCTCGCCGCGGCGCGTGAGCGCTCTGATGTCGTTGATAGTGACGCGGGTTGACTTCGGCATGAAAAAACCCCTTCGACCAGGGCCGAAAGGGCACACACGTCTTCGATCTGCGCCGTCTCGGTCCCCGTGGATCCGAGCAGCGATAGTGGTTGTCCTATCGATGCTCGCTGGGCGTCCGCCTGAGGCGGATCGCCGGCAGCCTTAGTATAGCTGCGCCGTGAAGCTTGTCAAGTGTGTGAAGCGGGGCGCAGAACCCGCGGTTGACAGCCTCACGGTCGACGACTACACTAGTCCACAACCAGTAACGAAAGGAGGCCCGAGCATGCAACAGCACGTGTCCGTCTTGGTCTTCGCTTGTCCGCGTTCCCGGGCCATCGCACTGTAAGGAGCTGACGCTTCCGCGCGCCGGCCGGGACCGCCCGGCCGTTTTGATTTAAGCGCAAGGAGCGTCATGTCACACAAGCTCACCAACCGACAACTCCGCTCCCTCAAGAAGAGCCAGGAGAACAGGGAGCGGCACGGCCAACGGAAGGAAGTCCAGCGGCAGCGCCAAGCGGAGCTGGCCGCCCGCCGCGGGCCGTCGACCCGCCGGCGCGATTGGGCCGAGGACGAGGACTCCCCTTACTTCGAAAAGATCCGCCGCGTCCGGGTGGAGGCGCTGGCCGCGCCGCCGGCGGCGATCGAGGGTCAGGCCGCGGAGACCGGCCTCGCAGGCACGGTCATCGAAGTGCGCTCCGGCGACTCGCTCGTGTCGTGCGAAGGCGCCATCGTGCGCGCAGCCCTCTCGACTGCCCTGCGCGCGCTCGATCCGTCAACGCGCAGCCCGCTCGCCGTGGGCGATCGCGTGCAGCTCGAACCGGCTGCTGTTGGCGAGGCGCGCATCGTGGCGGTGCTGCCGAGACGCTCAGCGTTGCGGCGCGCGGTGTATGACCCATCGCGCGATTCTGCGGCGTACAAGGGCCAGGTGATGGCGGCGAACATCGACCAGGTGGTCGTGGTCTGCTCGCCCAGCACGCCGCCGTTTCGGGCGCGGCTGATCGACCGGTATCTCGTTGCGGCGTCGCTCGATGAGCTGCCGGTCGTGATCTGCCTGAACAAGAGCGACCTGGGCGTGCCGGCGGGCGTCGAACGCGATCTCGATGGCTACGCGCGGCTCGGCGTTCGCGTCCTGCACGCAAGCGCATCGACGGGCGCCGGCGTCGACGAGGTGCGCGCGTGCATCGCGGGCGGCGTGTCGTTGTTCACCGGCCACTCGGGCGTGGGGAAGAGCTCGCTGCTGAACGCGCTCGAACCGGGGCTGTTGTTGCGCGTTGGCGACGTCACCCAGGCGGCGGCGGGGCAGGGGAAGGGTCGCCACACCACATCGTCGGCGCGGCTGGTGCCGCTGTCGCTGGCAGAGACGTTCGTCGTCGACTCGCCGGGGATCCGCGCGTTCGGCGTGCGCGGCCTGGCGCCGCGCGAGCTCGGCGCGCACTTCGCGGCGATCGCGCCGCTGGCGGAGGGCTGCGCGTATCGCGACTGCCTGCATCGCGGCGAGCCCGGCTGCGCGGTCGACGACGCGTCGCGCAGCGATTGGTTCCTGCGCGAGCGGCTGGAGTCGTACCGGACGGTGCTGGCGGAGCTGTCATAGGAGGGACGAATCGTTGGCCGCCTGCCACGGCCGAGTACAAACGATCCTGCGACTAGCACAGATGGAGGTTTCTGTGAAGAACTATGAGCCAGTCATGAGTTTTGGCGATGACGTCGCCGAGGCGTACGACGACGACGTACAACGCTTCTCGAAGACCCCGAGCATAAGCGGTGAGACTGCGGCCGTCGCGTTCTTGGAGAAGCTGGCGGGCGGCGGTCCTGCGCTGGAGCTCGCCATCGGCACCGGGCGGATCGCGCTGCCGCTAGCCGCTCGCGGGATCCGCGTCGACGGAATCGACTTTTCACCCGCCATGGTTGCCCGGCTCCGCGCCAAGCCCCGAGGAGAGCAGATCTCCGTTACAATCGGCGACTTCGCTGACGTGCCGGTCCCAGGCACCTATCGCTTGATCTTCGTCGTGGCGAACACGCTGTTCAATCTCCTGACTCAGGACGACCAGGTGCGCTGCTTCGAGAACGTCGCGGCCCATCTCACAGATGACGGCGCGTTCCTCATCGAAGCATTTCGGCCCGACTTCCTCTATCGATTGCGCGACCACCA
>CAYQLM010000170.1:0-2443 GCA_964418365.1 uncultured Dehalococcoidia bacterium | reverse complement strand
GGGCAGGCGGTGGAACGCCGGATGCCGCAATGGGCGCAGAACTGCCAGTTTGGGGAGACTTGGTGCTGGCATGCCTGACATTCCCGCATGAATCGCTCGAATTGCTCAATCCGTTCGACCAGCGGTAGATCCTGAGCCTGGTTCTTTGCTTGCTCGCCGCCTTGCATACCGCTGTCACCTTTCTTGTTTCTGCCCCGCATCTCCTGGGGCCTTATCGTTGCTCGCTCGCTGCCTGAAGGCCTGGCTTGCTGGCAAACGCGACGATCTCGCGGTTGACGATGTCTGGCTGCTCCTCGGGCGTCTGGTGGCCGGTGCGCGGAATCGCCACGAGACGCGCGCCCGGGATGCGCGCAGCAAGCCAGCGCCCCCGCCGGGGCGGCACGATCGGGTCGTTCGCGCCCCAGAGGATTAGCGTCGGTACGCAGATCGCGTCCAACGGAACGTCTGCGTCCTGCGCCATCGAGCGCGCGAGTCGCTCGCGGGCGGCGAAGGTGCCGCGATAGCGCGTGGGTGCCCAATACCCGGCTGCAACGCCCTCGGTGACCCGCGTCTTGTCGTAATAGAGGCGCTTCAAGAGCAAGCGATGCAGCCGGCGGCTGCCGACGACGAAGGCGTAGACGACAGGATTGAAGAAAGCCGAGTAGCGAATGCGTGAGAAGGCCCTCGTCTCCCGGGGCGTAGCGGCGTCTACGAGGAGCAAGTGGCGGACCCGCTCCGGTTGCTGTGTTGCGAAGTGCATGGCAACGGCGCCGCCGAGGGAGTGCCCGCCGATCACTGCGCTGCGGACACCAAGGGCGTCCATGAGCAGGCCGATGCGGCGCGCGTGGCCGCCAAGCGAGAAGTCGGCGTCGGCGGCACGCTGCGAATAGCCAAAACCGAGGAGGTCGACCGCCACGACGCGGAACTGCGAAGCAAGCGCCTCGATGTTCATACGCCAAGTGAACGTCGACGCGTCGAGGCCGTGGATCAGCACGAGTGGATCGCCTAGACCACGCTCAACGTAGTGCAGCAAGACACCGTCGACGCTGATCCGCTGCCCACTCGGTTCAGCTTCCAGCACGTCGAAGCTCTCGAAGGAACGAATACGGTGGAGCGCCCAGCGCCGAAGAATGACGACGAGCAGTAGCCAGGCGATGGCGAACAGGAAGATCAGTGTCAACGGTCCCACAGCGAGAGTATCTTACTCCGCCATGCCGGATGACTGCGACATTGGCGGAGCCAACGTCGCGTTGGGACAGATTGCAGGGGCCCTCAGCTTGCGGACTGGGGGCGGGCCTTACACGGTAACAGGTCACACTATGTGGGGACTTCTATGCCTGGGTGGTCACATACCGGGGACGGGAGTTTCCCGGTCTGCACGGGACGTTGATCGCGGAGGATCTCTTTCAGCGAGTCCAGGCGCGGAGGCATCGCCGCACGCTCCAACGCAGAGTCGATGGTGATCGCGGCCTCTGGCAGGGGCACATCTCGTGCGCACGCTGCGGGCAGCCCCTCCAGGCTGACCGCCACCGCGACGGCAAGCCGATGTACCGGGAGAGACACTGTCACGAATGCGCGACCAACGGGCAGTCGATGATGAGCCACTTCGTCGATGATCAAGCCGGCGACATCTTCGGTGCGTTCCTGCTGCCTCAAGATTGGAAGGACCGTATCGCCACGCTGGCGACGGCGGAGTGTAGGGGCGCCAACCTCTCGACACTCTTGGAACGTTGCAAGAAGCTATTCCGGGCACATGCGGAGGGCGAAGCCTACACGGAGGAGCGGTTCAACCGAAAACTCGCAGACCTCGACGCGCAGATCCGTGCAGCACAGCCCGTCTCGCAGCCGGGGATCGAAGACGCGGCCGCGCTTCTCTCTGATCTGCCGGCGCTGTGGAACGAGGCCACGTCTGAGGAGCGACAGCGGCTCATCGCTCCCTTGGTAGAGCGGGCCTACCTCGACGTCGAGCTGCGCTGCATCGCCGCGATTGTGCCGACGCCGGCGTTCCGGACGCTGCTACAGAACGCGCTCGATGAAATCACCCAGCCTACCTGTGTCCTGGTCGAAGCGACGGCGGACGTAGACTGGGCGCCATGGTGGACATGGTGGAGACGGGGGAGAGTTGAACTCCCCGTCCAGAGAAAGGCCAACCTGAGGTCCTACAGGCATATCCGGCGATTGGTTCTCGTCCGGTGGGCCGGCGCCGGCCCGTCATCACCAGGCAGAGCCGATAGGTCTTAGGCGGCCGGTATCGGCGTCAGACCGCCGCCTTCCAGCCAGCGCAGCACGTAGTCTGTCGGGCTGCTACACTCCCGCTGCGCCCTGGGGACGACCATTGACTTAGGGGAGCGCGAAATGGCTGCTGTGGACTTCTCGCCGAGGCGCGTCTGGCTAGGGATGTATATTCCTGGCAAGCAGCTGCACTGCTCGGCGCGCTCGGCTTCGAGCACGTGAAGGTCGTGTT
>CAYQLM010000169.1:0-2446 GCA_964418365.1 uncultured Dehalococcoidia bacterium | reverse complement strand
GGTGATGTACGGCGACCAGACGACCGGGACCTTTCAACTTGAGTGGAGCAAGGAGGTCGCGGCGGGCATCCCAAACGCCCGCCTCGTGACGTTCCCTCCCTTCGACGTCAAGGCGGTCTGGGACGACGCGCAGACGCACGCCGTCGAAGAGTTCCTCGGTATCGCCGATCGACCGGCGCCACCGCCGCCGCCCACGCCCGAGCCGGAGGCAGCCGACGCCGGCGGCCTCCGCATCATCCTCTTCTCCGATGTGGAGTCGAATACCGAGCTGCTGCAGAAGCTCGGCGACGATCGCTGGCGCGTGCTCCTACGTGAGCACGAGCGGATCACGCGCGAGCAGCTCGCCGCCCACGGCGGAGACGAGATCAAGGGCACGGGCGATGGGTTCGTTGCATCGTTCCTCTCGGCCGCGCGCGCCATCGACTGCGCGGTCGCGATCCAGCGCTCGCTGGCGGCGAGCAGCGCGTTCGCCGAGACGCCGCTGCGTGTGCGTATTGGCTTGAACGCCGGCGAGCCGATCGCGGAGGACGGCGATCTCTTCGGCACGGCGGTCTCGACGGCGGCGCGCATCATGGGCCAGGCGCAGGGCGGCGAGATCCTCGTGTCGGACGTGGTGCGGCAGCTCGTCGCGGGCAAAGGCTTCCTGTTCACCGACCGCGGCGAAGCGGCGCTGCGCGGCTTCGACGACCCCGTTCGGCTCTATGAGCTGCGCTGGCGGGAGTAAGGTCTACGGCCGCGCTTCGTAGAACGCGTTCACTGGATGTGGCAAGTCGACGCGGCGGAAGCGCGTGAAGCCGGCCCGCGAAGTGAGCTCACGCATCGCCGGCTCCGGGAGGCCGAGCGTGCCGAGCCCCGCGCCGCCGGGCTCCGACAGCGCGGACGACATGCACGAGAGGATCGACATCGCGTAGAACATCTGCGATCCGGGACGTTCGAGGTTCTCCTCGAACGTTTCGCCGCCGTCGATGTCGACGATGAACCAGGCGCCGTCCGGCTTGATCGCGGCGCGGATCACCGCGGCGGTCTCATCAGGATGGGTCATGTCGTGCAGTGTGTCGAAGCAGGTGATCAGGTCGAAGCTGGCGTCGGCAGGTAGCGGATGGACCGACACGTCGTGGAAGTGCGCGTTTGTGATTCCGGCCTCGCGGTTGCTCGCGGCGCGCTCGAGCTGCAGCTTCGAGAGCTCGTAGCCGCGGAACTCCGAGAGCGGGAAGGCGCGCGCCATCTCGAGCAACGCGACGCCGCTCCCGCAGCCGACGTCTGCCGCCTTGCCGCCCTGCGCAAGCCGCTCGACAACGCCATCGAGCTTCGGCAACGCGGCGTTCACGAGCATCGTCCGGTACCAGTTGCGGAACGTGTACTCCGTGAACTGCATCGACTCCTCGCCGCGGTCGTCCCAGGAAAGCCCGATACCGCTGCGGAATGCCTCGGGTAGACGCTCGACCGTTTCGATGCGGTGGGGAATGGAGTCGAAGATGTAGCCGAGGTACACCATGTGCTCGTCGTCGGCGAGGACGGCGTGCGTCTCTGGCGAGAGGCGGAAGCGGCCGTCCGCGTAGTCCAGCAACCCCGCAGTCGTCTGCTGCCGCAGCCACTCGAGCAGCCAGCGCTCGTGGAGGCCTGTCGAGGAAGCCAGCTGGTCGCTGGTGACGAAGCCGCGCCCGGCGAGCGCGTCGTACAGGCCAAGCCGCCGGCCTAAGTAGACCAAGAGCGATGTATAGAAGTTGGAAGCGATGTCGCGCACGCTCCGTGCGCGCTCCATGAGAGCCTTAGGGTCGATCTGTTCTTGCGTCATGCGACGCCAACGATACCAGATGCTTCGTCCTGCCGCTTGCAGCAGGAGGGGTCAAGGGCCGGCGTGTCTACGCTCCACCAGGTCCGCCGCCCTGCGAGTCGTTCACGGTGCGGGAGAAATCCACGCCGAAGTCAACGTGTCGACGTAGCCGTCACCCCGAGGGAGAGGGATCAAGGTGTGGGAGCCGTACCAGCAACCAGCGACAAGCAACTAGAGCCGCGCGCCCGACGCCTCTTCGAGGATGCGCAGGCCCAGCTCGATGCCAAGGCCCAGGCAGTCCTCATCGAAGTCGAACTTGGGGTGATGGTGCGGGTAGGTGATCCCCTTCACCGCGTTGCCGCCGCCCAGGAAGAAGTACGCGCCCGGCCGCTCGATGAGGAAGTACGCCATGTCGTCCGACGCCATCGACCGCGTCTCTCCGACCCGCTCCGGCCCCAGGAACTCGCCTGCCACCTTCGACACGATTGCCGCGCACGCCGGGTCGTTCATCACGGCGGGCAGCGTCGTGTGATCGAACTGGTACTGCGCGCCGAACGCCGCCGTCACGCCCGCGACGATCTCGTCCATGCGCGTAAGCACGCCGTCCAGCACGCGCGCGTCGAACGTGCGCACCGTGCCCGACATCATCACCTCGTTCGGGATGATGTTGCC
>CAYQLM010000168.1:0-2531 GCA_964418365.1 uncultured Dehalococcoidia bacterium | reverse complement strand
CTTCGCTGCGAGGCGCCCACGCCGCGCCGGTCGAACAACACGACGCAGCGGTCCTGCGCCAGCATCCAGTCGACCGCGCGGGCCGCGGGTGACTGCCAGACCTGCTCTTGAACCTGCGCCCACGAGACAACGTTGATGGCCGGTGTTCGGCGGCCCCCGCCGAGCGTCGAGAAGGAAATCCTGGTGCCGTCGGCGCTGGTGCAGAAGCGGTACTGCGGCTCCATCACTCTGTCTCCCGCCAGCGCACTTCGTAGAGCCGTACCGGGTCTTCGAAGCCCTTCGGTACAACCTCACCGATGTCTCCGAACAAGAAGCCCTTGCCCGCCGCGAGCTCGCGTACCACGTTCGACACCAGGATCTGCCCCGCCGACGCGTGATCACAGATGCGCCGCGCGAGCTGCACACTCGTGCCGAAGAGGTCGCTCTCCTCCGCGACCGGCTCCCCCGCGTTCAGCCCGATGTGCACCTGCAGGTCGTCGTCGGCGCGAAGGGTCACCGCGCGCTGGATGGCGACGGCGCACTCCAGCGCGCCGGAGGCCGTCGGGAAGCTCGCCATGATCCCGTCGCCGGTGTGCTTGATCTCGCTGCCGCCCTGCGCGGCCACCGCCTGGCGGACAATAGCGTTGTGCGCGCGTACCAGCTCCTGCGCCGGCGCGTCCCCCAGCCGCTGCGTCAGCGCGGTGGAGTCCGTGAGGTCCGTGAACAGGATCGTGACGAGGCCCGAGCGCGAAACGTTGTCCCCGCCTGGACCCGCGGCGGCGTCCGACGTGAACTCGACGATGGCCGACGCGGCGGCGCGGTCGCCGTTGACCGTGACGAATTGGGCACCGGGGATGCGAGTGGCGAGCGGCTTCGCGAGCTGCGGCGCCGATGCGAACTCCTGACTAGTATCACGCATGACGAGCGTCGGCACGGCGACTCGGGGCAGCAGCTCGGACACGTCCAATGCAAATGTGTCCTCCATTGTTTTCAGGTAGCTCTCCTTCACCATCCCTTGGCGCAAGGTCGCCGCTAGGTTGCGCGCTTCCTCAAGATCGGAGAAGGCCAGCGCCCAGTTCGCTACCGTCAGAGTCACGAACTCCCAGTCGTCGATGGCAGCCGTGGCAAATGCGCGTACGGCTCGGGTGAATGGAGTAGCGGCGTAATACTCTGATCCACAGGCGAACGGGTTCCATAGAATGAGGTGACGGATCCGGTCCGGGTACTTGACCGAGTAGGCAACGGCAGCAGCCGTTCCAGCCAATCGGCCGACCAAGTCGATGGGCGCTGCGCCCAGGGCATCGATCACCGCCTCGAGATCGCTGAGGCGCGCCTCAAGGGAGAATTCGGCAGGCTCACGGTCGGAGAGCCCTGTCCCGCGGCCGTCGTATATCGTCACGCTCCATCCGGACTCAACGAGGTAGTCAACGGCCGCCGTACCCAATTGCCTAACGCCGGATGTTTGGTAAAGGGCGATATCGCCCCACAGTACGGTGGAATACACAAGCGGAGGCCCTTTGCCAAGGGTGGCGTACGCAATGCTGACACCATCGCTCGTCTTCGCGAACTGAATGCGCGGCTCTGCCATCAGTCCGCCTCCCGCCAGCGCACTTGATACAGCCGCACCGGCTCCTCGAAGCGTCGTTCCTCTGTCATCCCCAGCCGAGTGGGGCGGGGAAAGAGAAGGCGGCAGCGGGGCGGAGGGCGAGGGACCTTTCGTGGCTGCAGCATGACCTACTCCCGCCACCTGACTTCGTACAGCCGCACCGGCTCCTCGAAGCCCTTCGGCACGACCTCGCCGATGTCGGCGAACAGGAAGCCCTTCCCCGCCGACAGCTCCCGTACCACGTTCGACACTAGGATCTGACCCGCCTCCGCGTGATCGCAAATCCGCCGCGCGAGCTGCACGCTGGTACCGAAGAGATCGCGCTCCTCCGCCACCGGCTCGCCCGCGTTCAGCCCGATGTGTACGGCAAGGCTCTGTCCATCTCCACCCTGAGCCTGTCGAAGGGCGACGCCGCGCTGGATCGCCACGGCGCACTCGAGCGCGCCGGACGCTGTCGGGAAGCTCGCCATGATGCCGTCGCCGGTGTGCTTGACCTCCGACCCGCCCTGCGCGGCCAGCGCCTCCCGCACGATCGAGTTGTGGGCGCGCACCAGCTCCTGCGCCTTCGCGTCGCCGAGACGCTGCGTGAGCGCGGTGGAGGACGCGAGGTCGGTGAAAAGGATGGTGACGACCGCTGCCGGTGAGCCCGCGGTTGTGGATGGCCGCTCGCCCAAGAACTCGCGCACGGCCTCGAACTGCTCCTCCCCCGACTCGAGGTAGGAATCGCCCCCGAGCAGAATCAGACGGGCGTTCGGGATGAGCTCCGCCACCGCCCTCACGGCGCTGATGGCGACGACTTGGCTCTTGCGCGGGTGGAAAATGAGCGTGGGAGCCTGCACCCGGGGCAGCAGCGCGCTGACATCGACGCCCGCCTGGAACTCGATGTACCTTGCGGCGACCTCCGGCGATACAGACCCGCGCAGCAGCTTCGCGAACTCGCGCTGGG
>CAYQLM010000167.1:0-2676 GCA_964418365.1 uncultured Dehalococcoidia bacterium | reverse complement strand
CGTCGACCTTCCGCACGCGGGTATCGACGTTGCCCCGGATGTCCACCGCCTCGATGTCCGGCCGCAGCGCGCGGAGCTGCACGGCGCGGCGCGCGCTGCCGGTACCGATGCGCGCGCCCGATCGCAGATCAGCGAGCTTTGCAGCGGCGCGTGTTACCAGCGCATCGCGCGGGTCGGCGCGCTGCGGGATCGCGGCGATCGCGCAGCCGGCGGCGATCTCGGCGGGCACGTCCTTCAGGCTGTGCACCGCGAAATCGATCTCGCGGCGGAGTAATGCGGCCTCGATCTCTTTTACGAAGACGCCCTGCCCGCCGATGCGGGCGAGCGACTCGCCGGAGCGCTTGTCGCCTTCCGTGCGGATCTCCTTGACTTCGATCTGCATTTCGGGATGCTGTGCGCGCAGGAGATCGCTGACGAGCTGCGTCTGGAACAGCGCGAGCCTGCTGCCGCGCGTACCGACGGCCAGCAGCCGGCCGCCCATGCTACTCCTCGTTCGCGCCGTTGATTGAGATCGCGCCGTCCAGCGCGAAGAGCTCGCGCAGGGAGCCGACGTAGCGTTCGCCGTCGGGGCCCTTCAGACGATCGATGGGGTCGTGCAGGAGCTTTTTCACGAGCGCGTTCGCCATCGCCTCGACGGCAGCGCGCTCCTTCTGTGTGAGGTCCGGAAGTTTGCGCAGCGTACGTTCGATCTCCTCGTCGCGCACGCTGTCGGCGCGCTCACGCAGCGCCGCCACGGTGGGCACGACACCGCGCTCGCGCAGCCAGGCGCTGAAGCGCGCGACGGCTTCGTCGATGATGCGCTCCACGCGGACGACCTCCTGCCGGCGCGAGTTGCGGTTCTCTTCCACGGCGGCCTGCAGGTCATCGATGTCGAAGAGGTGGACCCGCGGCATGTCGCGCACGGACGGATCGATGTCGCGCGGCACGGCGATGTCGATCAGCAACAGCGGACGCCCGTTGCGCGACGCGAGCGCCTGCCGCACATGATCTGCGCTGATCACGAACCCGGGCGCAGAGCTGGAGCTGATCACGATGTCCGCCTCGGCCATCGCCGAGCCGAGCTTGTCGAACGCGACGACGTGGCCGTCGAGATCGGAGGCGAGCTCACGTGCGCGCTCGCGCGACCGGTTCGTCACGAGCAACCGCGATGCGCCGTGCTTGGCGAGATTGCGCGCGGCGAGCTTGCCGGCCTCGCCTGCGCTCACCACGAGCACGGTGCTCGATTCGAGGCCGCCCAGCGTCCGCTTCGCCAGCGCCACCGCCGTCGAGCTGACGGAGACGGCGTTGCGGCCGATGTGCGTCTCGCTGCGCGCCCGCCGGCCGGCGCGGATCGCCACGTGGAAGAGCTGCGAGAGAACGGCGTTGTGCGTGCCGGCCTGCGTCGCCGCGGCGAACGCGACGCGCACCTGCCCCAGGATCTCCGCCTCGCCGAGCACCATGGACTCGATGCCGGCCGCGACGCGGAAGAGGTGGCGCGCGGCGTCCTTGCCGGAGAGATGGTAGAAGGCATCGTCCGGGATGTCTGCGCCCTCCTTCATCTCGCGCAGCAGTGCGATCACAGAGCCGGCGGCGATCGGGTGGTGCGAGGCCAGGTACACCTCGGTGCGGTTGCAGGTGGAGAGAAGGACGGCCGCGCCGCCGAAGCGCGGAAGCGCATCCGGCAGCTCGCCGGCGGAGAATGCGAAGCGCTCACGCACGGCGACCGGCGCTGTCTTGTGGCTGATGCCGACGAGCGTGATGTGCATTAGCGCTCCGAAGGCGAGAGAGAATGTAGAGACAGACCCTTCGCGTTGCTCAGGGCAAGCTCTTCAGGTCTGTCCTGACGACCGGAAGGTCGTCGCATGAGCGACGCGGTGGACAGAGCTAACGCTCTGTCCCTACGAGACCGGCTGTTGATCGTGTTGTGCACGTGGTACGCCCCTACGTCTGCTCCGCGCCGACAAGCTCCGGCACGAGCTCCTCGACGCCGAGGCCCTTCAGCAACCTCGCCTTCGCCTGGCGATGCTTGCGCTGCGCCAGCAGCACCCGCAGGTCCTCGTCGATCGCTTCCTGCCAGAGCTCCGCGTTCGGCGAGATCTTGCGCGAACGCAGCTCTTCTCGCACTTCAGCGAGCAGATCGGCCAGCGCCGGCATGTCTTCGGTGAGATACGCCTCCAGCTCTTCGCGCAGCCGACGCGCGAGCGCGGGGCTGGTGCCGCTCGTCGACGCGGCGACGACGATCTTGCCGCGCCGGATCACGGCGGGCAGGATGAAGTCGCAGTTCTTCGTATCGTCCGCGGCGTTCACCCAGACGCGATGCTGCTTGCCAGACGCGGCGACCTCGGCGTTGACGGCGCCGTCGTCCGTCGCGACCATGACGACCTCGTAGCCTTCGACATCACCTTCGCGATAGTCGCGCTGCTCCCAGGTGATCTTCCCTTCGCTCAGCATGCGCTGCAGATCGTCCGTCAGCGTGGGCGAGATCACCGTGATGTTGCCGCCCGCCGCCAGCAGTCCTTCCACCTTGCGCTGCGCCTCCCGTCCGCCGCCGATGACGACGCAGCGCCGGTCCTGCAGCTCGACGAAGATCGGGTAGTAACCCACTACTTCGTCCTTCCCGCCGGGCGGCTGTTGTGCGCAGCCGGCGCTTCGTACGCCTCGGTGAGGCCGATGAGCACCTCGTCGGCGAGCGCGGTC
>CAYQLM010000166.1:0-2711 GCA_964418365.1 uncultured Dehalococcoidia bacterium | reverse complement strand
GACGCGCCCTCCCCGAACATCGGCGAGTGCTGGGCCCAGCGCACGGCGACGTTCATGATCCTGGGCGACGTCTGCACGCGCGCGTGCGGCTTCTGCGCCGTCACGAGCGGCCGGCCCGCGCAGGGCCTCGACTGGCTGGAGCCGCTGCGTGTCGCGCGCGCGGTGCGCATCGCCGGGCTCGACTACGTGGTGATCACGTCGGTCAACCGCGACGACCAGCCCGACGGCGGCGCGGCGATCTTCGCCGGCTGCATCAACGCCATCCGCCACGACGACGCGAACGTGCGCGTCGAGGTGCTCATCCCTGACTTCATGGGCAATTGGGACGCGCTGGAGACGGTCGTGCGCGCGCGGCCGTTCGTGCTCAACCACAACATCGAGACCGCGGCGCGGCTCTACTCACATGTGCGGCCCAAGGCGCGCTACGAGCGCTCGCTGGAGCTGCTGCGACGCGCGAAGACGCTCGACGCGTCGCAGCTCACGAAGTCGGGCATGATGGTCGGGCTGGGCGAAACGCAGGACGAAGTGTTCGCCGTCATCCGCAACCTGCGCGCAAGCGGCGTCGACCTGCTGACGATCGGCCAGTACCTGCGCCCGAGCGCGAAGCACCTGCCTGTCGAGCGCTACTGGCGGCCGGAGGAGTTCGAGCCGTTCGTTGCGCTCGGCCGCGAGCTGGGCTTCCTCAACGTCGAGGCGGGGCCGCTCGTGCGCAGCAGCTATCGCGCGCACAAGCAGGTGGGGCTCGCGAGCGCTGTGCAGAGTTCGGGAACTCGTTCCACACCGCCGACTGAAGTCGGCGGCATAGAGATGCCCGGCGAGAACAAGGCCGAGGCTGGAAAGCCTCGGCTACGAGACGGGTCCGGAGGCGCGCCGTGACGAAGTACGACGTGGCGATCATCGGCGGCGGGCCGGGCGGCTACGTCGCCGCGATCCGCGCCGCGCAGCTGGGGCTGAGGCCGGCGGTGATCGAGGCCGAGCACGTCGGCGGGCTGTGCCTCAACTGGGGCTGCATCCCCAGCAAGGCGCTGCTCTGGAACGCCGAACTCGTCCACCTCTTCCGCGACAGCGCCGACTTCGGCATCACGTACGACGCGCTGCGCATCGATATGGGCGCGGCGATCGACCGCAGCCGCAAGGTGGTCGACCGCATGGTGAAAGGCGTCGAGTTCTTGCTCAAGAAGCACAAGGTGGCGGTGATTAGCGGCCGCGGGCGGCTCAAGAGCGCGAAGGAGATCACGGTCGAGCCGAGCGGCGATGTCATCGAAGCCGAAAGCGTGATCGTCGCGACAGGCGCGCACGCGCGCGGCCTGCCCGGCATCGAGATCGATGGCGATGTGGTGATCACGAGCCACGAGGCGCTGCTGCTCCGCGAGACGCCGCAGTCCATCGCGATCCTCGGCGGCGGGCCGGTGGGTATCGAGTTCGCGTACTTCTATCGCGCGTACGGCGCGGAGGTGACGGTGATCGAGCTGCTCGATCACCTGCTGCCGCTCGAGGACGAAGACATCAGCCGCCAGCTCGAGCGCTCCTTCAAGCAGCAGGGCATCGCCTTCCGCACCGGCGCGAAGGTCGCCGGCGTGCAGGTCGCGAGCGGCAAGGCGACGGTCGCTGTGAGCGCAAACGGCAAGGACGAAGAGCTCGCTGCCGATAAGGTGCTGGTGGGAGTCGGCATGGCGGCGAACACGGAAGGTCTCGGCCTGGAGGAGATCGGCATCGCGCTCGATCGCGGCTACATCACGATCGACGATCGCATGCGCACGAACGTCGCCGGCGTCTTCGCGATCGGCGACGTGACGGGCAAGCTGCCGCTGGCGCACGTCGCGTCGGCGCAGGGCGTGACGGCCGTCGAGCACATCGCGGGCAAGGAGCCGCCGCCGCTCGCGTACGAGAAGATGCCGCGCTGCACGTACTGCCAGCCGCAGGTCGCCAGCCTCGGCCTGACCGAGGCGCAGGCGCGCGAACGCGGCATCGAGGTGAAGACCGGCGCGTTCCCCTATCGCGGCAACGGCAAGGCGATCGCCATGGAGCGCACGGACGGGCTGGTCAAGCTCGTGGTCGACGCCACCACAAACGAGATCGTGGGCTACCACATGATCGGCCAGGACGCGACGGAGCTGCTCGCGGAGGCCTCGCTGGGCAGCGTGCTGGAGACGACGCCGCGCGAGCTCGGCTGGGCCGTGCACGCGCACCCGACGCTGTCTGAGATCGTGAAGGAAGCCGCGCTCGCCGTCTCGGGCGAGGCGATCCACTTCTGGACGGAGTGATGATGTCCTGTGGGACAGGTTTTAGCCTGTCGAAGGAAAGGGCACGTCGTAGCTGCAGGGCTTTAGCCCTGCCCTGGGCAGACCTGAAGGTCTGCAGCTGCGCGGGAGCAACATGACGCAGCTTGCTGAGAAGCCGGACGTAAAGGAGCTCGGGAAGCCACAGCTCATCGAGATGCTGCGTCAGATGCTGCTCATTCGCCGCTTCGAGGAGAAGGCGGCCGAGATGTACTCGCGAGCGAAGATCGCGGGCTTCCTGCACCTGTACATCGGCGAAGAAGCCGTCGCCGTCGGCGCCATCAACGCGCTGAACGACGATGACCAGGTCGTCACGCACTACCGCGACCACGGCCACGCGCTCGCGCGCGGCATCGAGCCGGAGCGCATCATGGCCGAGCTGTTCGGCAAGGACACCGGCGTCAGCCGCGGCAAGGGCGGCTCGATGCACCT
>CAYQLM010000165.1:0-2815 GCA_964418365.1 uncultured Dehalococcoidia bacterium | reverse complement strand
GAGCAGCGGTAGCTCGTCGGGCTCATAACCCGGAGGTCGAGGGTTCGAATCCCTCTCCCGCTACCATGTCAGAAACGAAACGCCTCGCCCTGCGGGGCGTTTCTTCTTGCGCAGCGTAGCTTCGCTTTCATTGACAGAAGAAGCTGTGCTAGAATAGCCCATCGCCCCTGCCCAGGCGGAACACCCCTCCCCGTCTTCCCTTGGACGAGGCGTACCCATCAGTAAGGAGGATCGCATAGGTTGACAACAAATCCGCAAACGCAGCAGGTGGACAGCGGGGAGCTGCTCACCGACATGGCCACCCTTCTCGAAGGAGAAGGGGGACTCGACTACCGAACGCCACAACGCGGCGAAATCATCCCCGGATACATCATGGGCTGGGACCGCGACGGCATGCTCCTCGACATCGGCGCCAAGTCCGAGGGCGTCGTGCCGCGACACGAGATGCAGTCGCTGGGCCACGAGCCGGAAAAGCGGCTCCAGACCGGCGACAAAGTCCTCGTCTTTGTCGTCCAGCCGGAAGTCAGCGACGGGCAGATCGTCCTCTCCGTCGATCGTGCCCGCGGCGAGACCGGCTGGCTCACACTCCAAGATAGGTTCGACTCAGGCGAGATCTTCGAAGCGCAGGTCACCGGCTACAACAAAGGCGGCCTGCTGATGAACGTTGAGGGCGTGAACGCGTTCGTGCCGCTCTCACAGCTCGTCGGCATCCGGCCGGACCGCGGCCGCGAGGACGCCGGCGGCAGCGCACTGGGCGAGGCCCTTGGCCGCACGCTGCGCGTCAAGGTGATCGAGATCAACCGCCGGCGAAACCGCGCCATCCTTTCGGAGCGCGCGGCGCTGCAAGAATGGCGAGCCGAACAGAAGGAACGCTTGATCCAGGAGCTGCACGAGGGCGACATCCGCCGCGGGCGGATCACCAGCGTGCGCAGCTTCGGTGTCTTCGTCGATCTCGGTGGCGCCGACGGCTTGGCACACCTCTCGGAGCTGTCCTGGGACCGCGACAAGTCTCCGGCCGATCTGTTCCACGTCGGCGACGAAGTCGATGTGTACATCACCAAGATCGATCCCGAGAACAAGAAGATCGCGCTCAGCTTACGGCGGGCGAAGCCCGAGCAGTGGGACGCGATCGTGGACAAGTATCGCGAAGGACAGGTCGTCACCGGCCTCATCACCAAGCTCGTTACCTTCGGCGCGTTCGCGCGCATCGAAGGGCCGGTCGAAGGGCTGATCCACGTTTCCGAGCTCGTCGACCGGCGCATCGGCCATCCGCGAGAGGTCGTGCGCGATGGCGACCTGCTGCCGCTCAAGATCGTCCGCATCGAGCGCGACCGGCACCGCCTTGGGCTGAGCCTGCGGCGCGCGCGCGAAGAAGGCGAAGTGATGGGGTACGTCTTCACCGAGGGCGGCGAGGTGCTGACCGTGCCGGAGGAGATCCGCCGAGAGTTCGAGGAGCGCGAAGGCCCGATACCGGAGCCACTGCCCGACGAACCCGTAGCGTACGAGCGCGGCCAGATCTATTCGGAAGCAGATGCCACCCCTACTGCGGAAGCCGAAGCCATCGCGAGCGAACAACCAACTGACCAGTTGGAGCCAGAGGCGGTCGATGAGCCGGCGACGGAAGAGAGCGCCCCAGAGACCGAGGAACCACCGGTCGAGGCGAGCGCAGAGCTCACAGATGACGCGGCTGAGACCAGCGGGGTCGTGCCGCAGGAGCTCTCGGCAGCAGCGGAGCTGGAAACAGCGGGCGTCGCTTCGGCGCCGGACACCGGAAGAGCTGAGGAACCGGTACCACAGGAGGTGGACGGGATTACGGCTGGATGACCTACGTGCGGCCCCTAATCTTGGCCGCGATTATGACAACCGAATATTCGAAGCAGCGCCCCGCGAATTGGACTTGTTTGGGAAGCGTATGGTAGCTTGAGTTGTAGGGACTGAGAGGGAATAAATGGCTGATCGCTTTGACAAATTCACGGAGCGCGCGCGAAGAGTCCTCACGCTGGCCCAGGAAGAGGCCCAGCGTTTCAACCACAACTACATCGGCACGGAGCACCTGCTCCTCGGCCTCGTGCGCGAGGGCGACGGCGTTGCCGCGAAGGTACTCGCCAACCTCGGCGTTGAGCTGACCAAGGTCCGCTCCGCCGTCGAGTTCATCATCGGCCGGGGCGAACGCGCCACGCCCGGCGAGATCGGCCTGACTCCCCGCGCCAAGAAGGTCATCGAGCTGGCCGTCGATGAGGCGCGCCGGCTGAGCCACCATTACATCGGTACGGAGCACCTGCTCCTCGGCCTTGTGCGCGAGGGCGAGGGCATCGCCGCCAGCGTCCTCGAGAGCCTGGGCGTGAACCTGGAGCGTGTGCGCGCCGAGACGACGCGCATTCTCTCACAGAGCATGCCTCAGGGCGCTGCCGCCGGAGCGCGCGGGTCGACCCGCACGCCCACCGTCGATCAGCTCGGCATGGACCTGACCGCGGCCGCCCGCCAGGGCAAGCTGGACCCGATCGTGGGCCGCGACCGCGAGATCGAGCGCATGATCCAGATCCTCTCGCGCCGCACCAAGAACAACCCGGTGCTCATCGGCGAGCCCGGGGTCGGCAAGACGGCGATCGCCGAAGGGCTCGCGCACCGCATCATCGCCGGCGACGTGCCGGAGACGCTGCAGGGACGCAGACTCGTCACGCTCGACATCGGCGGGCTGGTCGCGGGCACAAAGTACCGCGGCGAGTTCGAGGAGCGGCTCAAGAAAGTCATCGAGGAGCTCAAGGGCGCCGGCAACTGCGTCCTCTTCATCGACGAGATGCACATGCTGGTCGGC
>CAYQLM010000164.1:0-2863 GCA_964418365.1 uncultured Dehalococcoidia bacterium | reverse complement strand
TCGATATCCTCGTCGACGGCGAGATGGCCCGCGGCGACATGGTCGCCTACTTCGGCGAGCACCTCGAAGGCATGGAGCTGGGCGGGCTCGTGCGTTCGTACGGCAACCGCTACTACCACAAGCCGATCCTGAAGAGCGAGGTGCGCTGGCGCGAGCCGATCACGCTCGATCTGTGGCGCTACGCTCAGAGCCTGACCGACAAGCCCGTGAAGGGCATGCTCACCGGCCCCTACACCATCGTCGAGTGGTCGTTCGACGAGCACTACCCCAGCCGCCGCGACGCCGTGCTCTCGGTCGCGCAGGCGATCCGCCGCGAGGCGCAGGAGCTCGAGAAGGCCGGCGCGCAGTACATCCAGATCGATGAGCCGGCGCTTTCCACGCGCAAGGAAGACATCCCGATCGCCATCGAAGGCATGGCCGTCGTCACCGAAGGCCTGCAGGCGAAGACGATCACGCACGTCTGCTACGGCGACTTCGACGCGGTGTTCCCGAAGTTCCTCGAGATGCCGGTCGTCCAGTTCGACCTGGAGGCGGCCAACAGCAACTACGACCTTCTCGATCTCTTTCGCGACGGCGGCTTCCCCGCCGGCAAAGAGCTCGCGCTGGGCGTGCTCGACGTCCACCGGCACCAGGTGGAGGACCTCGAAGCCGTGAAGGCGGGCATCCGGCGCGGGCTCCAGGTGCTGCCGCCGGACCGGCTCTACATCGACCCCGACTGTGGGCTCAAGACGCGCACCTGGGACGAGGCAGCGGCGAAGCTGCGCGTGATGATGCAGGCCGTCCACGCCGTCCGCAAGGAGATCGGGCTAGAGTAGGCGGAACCTGTGTGCCGGGGTCCCGGCCGCCCACGCGTTTGATTGCTTGATTGAAATCCGCATTTCTCGGCACTCCTGAAGCTGAGCGGGTCGCATTTCTGCCGAAAACATTGATTGAATTCGCGCTGGATCGACGCCGTGTGCCAGAGAGCCCTTGGCGATCATGCGGCGATCATAGTCGGGGCGGAACGGATCGCTCATGGCAGTGGGAGTGTAGCGCCCGGTGCACAGGCGGCGGTGCGGATCACGACGGCGCATCGCGCCGCATCGCCCAGAACCGCGGGCCGTCGAGCGGGAATGTGCCCTCGCCAACAACGACGAAGCCGTGACGCTCGTAGTACGCGACGTTCACTTCGTTCGACGTCTCCGTGCAGCATGGCAGGCCCGCCGCATCGAGCCGCGTGAACATGTCGGCGAGCAGCGCCGTCCCCGCGCCTGTCCGTTGCGATGCCGGGTCCGCCGCGAGCCACGGCAAGTACCAGTGCGGCTGCCCGCCCATCGCTTGTTCGCGGACGGCGCTGCTCGCCGACATCGCCGCGAACCGCGCCATCACGTACTCGCCCATGCGCGACGAGATCTCGTGGAAGCCGCTCTTCGTCCCGTCGGGGTCCATGTCGATGCCATCCGACGGTCGATCCCAGATCGCCACGCCGCGCAACGGCGCGCCCGCCCCGTACGCCTCGCCGCCGAGCATGCCATAGCGCACCGCCGCGCTCATGAACCACGCCATCGCCGTTCGGCGCTGCGTTTCGTCCGGCACCACCCACGTCCAGACGGGAGAGTCGAAGAACGCGCGCGCGAGGAGCGCCGCGGCTTCGTCGAGCTGCGGTTCAGTGAGCTTCGTGATGCGCATGTTGGTGCGAGTGTAGCGGTGGTCGCGCCGTGCTGCAACGCCGGAGCGGAGGGGGAACGATCGATCCGGCGACGGCGGACCGATCGACAGCTTCGATTGGATGTCTCGCGGTCACGTTCGTATAATCCGGTCGCCAGATGTCCTGCGGGCATGAGCACCGGATTGTTTGGTGTTGCAGCGGGGGTCGATGCGCTATACCGGCAGCGTGACGAACGCATTTGTGCAGAGCATGGCCAGTAACTTCGAGGACGCGCTCCGGCTGATGGAGGCGGCGCTGACGGACTGCCCCGACGGGTTGTGGGAGACGGACTTGTGGCCTGACGAGGCGCCCACGAGTCCGCGCCCGCACGGAGGATTGCACGGTTCAGCCCCATGGTTCCTGGCTTACCACGCCCTGTCTTGCCTCGACTACGACCTCGCCGGCGACTTTGAGCCGTGGGAGCCGCCGCAACCCTTTGACGAGAACACCTGGTCCTTTCCGAACCGCATGTTCACCAAGGCCGAACTCCTCGGTTACATCGACTACTGCCGCGGGAGGGTGCGCCGAACGCTCGACGCGCTCACCGAGGGCGCCGCGGCTCGGCCACTCCCTAGCGCCCATCGATACCACGGCACGCTTTTCGGAGTGCTTGTCGGCAGCATCCCTCTGCACGTCGTTGAGCACGCCTCCCAGATCCGCCAGTTCCTCACCGCCGCCGGCGTCAAGCCGCAACCGCGTCGGTAACGAAGGCGATGGACTGCGCCATCGCACTTCAGCGCGCGTTTACAGCCCACGAGGGCGAGTGGCTTCAAGTGCGGGTCGGCCTGAACGCTGGCGAAGGCGTTTGGTAGAGTGCGCAGGGTGCGCGCCTTCGAGATCTCCTGGCGCAAAGCGGCGAGGATAAGGGAAAGATGCAGGCATCAGAGGTTCCGCGCGCGGTGGCTGCGGCGATGTCGACCGCCGCGGCGCTTGACCTGACAGTCGACGACGCGATCGTTCTTAACGACTCGAACCGGCTCGTCCTACGCCTGATGCCTTGCGACGTCGTTGCCCGGGTCGCGCCCATGGCGTATCACGCGAGCGCAGAGACAGCGGTTGAGCTTGCTCAACGGCTCGCGGAGACCGACAGCCCGGTAGCTGCGCTTGAGCCTCGAGTCGAGCCACGCGTCTACGTGCGTGACGGCTTCGTAATCGACATGTGGACCTACTACGAAC
>CAYQLM010000163.1:0-2869 GCA_964418365.1 uncultured Dehalococcoidia bacterium | reverse complement strand
CGGAGAGGACGCTGAGCCGGTCGCCCTGGCCGCCGGCGAGGATCATCGCGATGGTGCCCTTCATTTCGATCGCGCCTCCTCGTGCTTGGGCGCCGGCGCATCGGCCCCGCCCAGCGTGCGAAAGATGCGCAGATAATCGCGCAGGTAGCGTGTGATGAGAAAGTGCTCCCGCACGAACTCGCGGCCGGCCGCGCCCATCCGATCGGCGAGCGTTCCGTTGTTGAGCAGGTCGGAGACGCGGTCGGCGCACTCTTCCGTGTTGCTGACAAGATAGCCCGTTTCGCCGTCGATGAGTTGGAGCGGGATGCCGCCAACCTTGCCGGCGACGACGGGGCGGCGTTTCCAGAGCGCCTCCGAGACGACGAGGCCGAAGCCTTCGCGGGTGGACTTCTGGATCACCACACGCGCGGTGCGCTGAAAGGCATTGACTTCCAGGTTGCCGACGCCGTTGAGGTTGGAGAGGATGTGGATGTCAAAGTCCTCGCCGGCGCGGCGCACGGTGCGTTCATACCACGCCCAACCCTCCGGGTCGTCGTGCGCCATGGAGGCGACGAGCACCAACTGGAGGTCCGGGAACTCGCGCTTGACGAGGCGGTAGACCTCAATCACGCCAAGCGGGTCCTTCCAGGGATCGAAGCGGGAGATCTGGGCGATGATCGGGCGCTCGTGGTCGACGCCGTAGCGCTGCAGGATCTCGTGCCAGGTCTCGTCCGGGAGATCGACGTTCTTGGGGCTGAGCGGATCGATCGCGGGCGGCACGATGAAGCGCGCAGGACCCTCGAGGTCGTCCTTCACGTACTCGGCTGCGGTGAAGATGGCGCCGTCGAACGCCGAAATGTAGGGCTTGAGCAGCTCCCACGTCTGTACCTGGGCGTCGGTCAGATCGATGTGGCAGCGCCAGATCCAGCTGCCGCCGGCGCAGTCTGGACGCAGCTCGCGCAGGAAGGAACGCAGCGCGGCGGGCTGCGGGTCGTGAATGATGACGAAGTCATATTGCTCATCGAAGAGCTCTGCGTTGAGGCGGTTGTAGGCGAGCCAGATATCGCGCATCTCGGGCGTCCAGTCGATGAACATGCCCTGGAGGCTGTTATGCATCGCCTTGGTCACGTGGTAGAACTCGTCGGCGCCGCGGATCACCTGCCAGTCCGCGACGAGCCCGACGTTGTTCATGAGCGGAACGAGGGTGGCGAGCAGCTCAGCCACGCCGCCACCGAAGGATGTGGCGTTGAGGTGGAGGACGCGGGCGCCGGCGAGCGGTGCGGCGAGACGGCGGATCTCCTCGACGCGTTCGTCGCCGATGACAGCGCGGTAGCCGTCCAGCGCTTTTGGGGTCAGCGGGACCGTGCCAAGCATGAAGGAAGCTTAGCGTCCCAAGCCTAGAATGTCGCTGAACAGCCGGAGCTCGTCCGCGATGAACCGCGGTAGGAGAAAGCGGTCGCGCACATAGTCGTGCCCGGCCTGGCCGAGCCGTTTCGCCAGCGGCTCGTCGGCAAGTAGCTGAGCGACGCGGTTCGCGAACGTTTCGGTGTCGTCCGCGAGGAAGCCCGTGACGCCGTCGGCGACCTGCTGCGTCAACGCGCCGCTGCGGGCCGTGACGACGGGCCGGCGCTTCCACTGGGCGTCGGAGATCCAGAGCCAAAAGCCCCTGCGCAAGCCGCGCTGGATGACGACGCCGGCGGCGCGCTGCAGCGCATTCGCCTCGACGTTGCCGATCTCGCTCTGGCCGCGAAGAATGTGGACGTCGGAATACTCCATGGCCTTCCGCACGGCCTGGTCGAAGTAGGCGATGCTGACCGGGTCCTCGGGAGGATTGGCGGCGACGAGCACGAGCTGGACGCCCGCCACGTCTCGCCGAACGCGGTCGGCGACATCGATAGCGCCCAGAAAATCGCTGCCGGGATCGCATGGCGAGATCTGCAAGATAAGCGGCCGCGCCGGATCGATGGCGTGGCGCTTAAGGACCATATCGATCACTTCCGGCGCGAGCTCCATGTTGCGCGGCCCGAGGGGATCGATCGCCGGTGGAATAACCGTCACGGGCGCGAGGCGCAGATCGGGATGCACGAATGCGTCCGCGTCGAATAGGATGGCGTCGTACCGTTCGATTTGACGCCGTAGCAGCGCCCAGGCGTCGGGCTGGGCGGAGGAGAGATCGAGGTGTGAGTGGAGCACCCAACGCGCGTGGTCGTTCGGGGCGAAGGCCCGGATCGCGGCCGGCTGCGGATCGTGGACGACGATGACATCGAACGGCTCGCCGAGCAAGCCGGCGTTCATCTCGCTGTAGCGCAGCCACGTCTCGCCGATCTCGGGCGACCACTCGTCGCTCAGGCCGGCGAGCGCGCGGTAGAGGGCCTTGTTCGCTGCAGCGAACTCCTCGGCCGGACGCACCACCTGCCACGTACAGTCGAGGCCGACATCGGCGAGGAGCGGGACAGCGGCGTTGAGCAGCTCGGCGACGCCTGTGCCGAAGGCCGTGACGCTGAGGTTAAGGACGCGCACGCCCTGGAGAGGCGCCGCGAGCCGCCGGATCTCTTCCACTCCTTGGTCACCGATGATGGGTTGGTAATCGGCGAGCGCTTTAGGAGTAAGCGCGAGTGTGCCGTACATGGCTGCCTCCTGCCGCCCGCAGGCGAACCGGACCTCGCTGCGGGTACGAGAGCGGTTCGGCTTCCCTGCCACCGGGGGATCCAAAGAGATTCGTGTACTTGTTCACATGCTATCGCGGGCGCAGAAGGGCGTCAAACGGTTCGAACAACGGATAGAAGAGCGGATAAGCGGATATCGAGGGCGGTTGTTGCAATCAGCACGGTACTTGCTTTCTCGCCAGACCCTTCGCTTCGCTCAGGGTGACAGAACAGGGAGCGACTGT
>CAYQLM010000162.1:0-2934 GCA_964418365.1 uncultured Dehalococcoidia bacterium | reverse complement strand
TTCGAGAGCTACCGCTCCGGCAGCATCGACCTGCTGACGATGAACGCCGATGGGAGCAACCAGCAGGTGATCGTCAACAACGCCGCCAATGATGTGCACCCGTCGTGGTCGCCGGACGGCTCGCGGATACTGTTCGAACGCCTGGGTAACATCTTCGCGGTGAACGCGGACGGCACCGGCGAGGCGCAGATTATCGGCGAGGCTTCGCAGGAAAACGCGTCGGTCTGGTCGCCGGACGGCACGAAGATCGCGTTCACGACGAACCGGAACGGCAACGCCGACGTCTACACCGCGAACGTGGATGGCAGCGGGCAGACGCGCCTTACAACGAACCCGGCCTCCGACGACTTCTCGGACTGGCAGCCGTCTAGCCTAGCCGTAGGTGGCATGACGGAGCTATCGCGTGTCGCGGCCGGCGCAGGCCACCACGCCTCGAGCGCGCGGGCGTGGCTCGTCGCGGTCGGGGGCGCCGCGGTGCTGATCGGGGCGGCGGGTGCGGCGGTGCGCCGGCGCCGGCCGAACCGATCGCAGCGCAGTGCGCGTGTCGCGTAGGCCGCGGGCCTAGGGCGCACGGCCCCAGGGCGAGCAGACGGTCGCCCCTACAGCGCGAGTTCGCTGGTGGGCCGAGGCTGGAAAGCCTCGGCTACGTGATCCTCTCGCAGATGGTGTAAGCTATGCGCGCCGGGGTGGGGCGGCGAAGGGCTGCACATGCACGCACGGAGCGTCGCCCTTGCTCTCGGCTCGATCATCGCGCTGCTTGCCGTTGGCTGCAGCGCACGTGTCGATACGCCGCGTCGCGCACTACCCGCCGCCCTGGCCGATGCGGCCGCGACGCCCACGCCCATCCCGAACGACCCGTATCCCGCTGGAGCCATCGGCTACGCGATCTCGTGGCCGCAGTGCGGCGGCCCGTATCCGGAAGAGCCGTTCGCGTTTGGCATCATCGGCATCACCTACGGCTGGGCCTTCTCGCGGAACCCCTGCTTCGCTGAGGAGTACCGCTGGGCTGAGCGCGGGCAGTATCACCCCTCGATCTACATGAACACGAATTACGTCGCATCGAGGGCCGACATGCCGGAGCTGTCCGCCTGCGGCGCTGACGCCTCGTGCCGCGCGTATCACTATGGCTGGGCAGCCGCCCAGGACGCCTATGCTTACGCCGTTTCGGCCGGCGCGGTCGCGCCCGTCTGGTGGCTGGACGTTCAGATCGTGAGCGAGTGGTCGGCGGACCTCGCGTTGAACGCCGACGCGATCCGCGGCGCAAAGGAGTTCCTCGTATCGAAGGGCATTCGCGTCGGTATATCGTCCACGGCGTATCAGTGGGCGACGGTGGCGGGCGATGCGCAGCACAGGATGCCGGTGTGGGACGCCAGCGCATTCGATGCGGACATGGCGGCTACGTTCTGCGCGGAGGGTAAGGACTTTGGCGGCGGCAGGACGGAGCAGATCGCCTACGTGGCGAAAGGCTTCGAGACCGTGCTGGCGTGCGGCCACACGGGAGGCTAGGGCGGCCACACGGGCGGCTAGGGCGGCCACGCGGGGCCGCCCCTACACGTACGCCTCGGTGGTAAGCTATCTGCGCCATGGACGCGCCTCGTATTCAGTATGCCAAGACGAGTGATGGGGTGAGTATCGCGTACTGGACGATGGGTGAAGGCGGGACGCCGCTCATCCTGACCTCTCCCCGCACATACAGCCACATCGCGCTCGAGTGCCAGGACTCGCAGTTGGTCGCCTGGTATCAGCAGCTCGCGCGCGATCGGATGATCGTCCGTTTCGACCCTCGCGGAACGGGCCTCTCACAGCGCGAGCTGTCGGACGAGCAGGTCGAGCAGGCTCATCCGGGCGCGGACATCGGCGCCGTCGTAGATGACCTATCTCTCGAACGTCTGAGCCTTTTGGGTTGCGCAGTCCCTGGAACCGCGGCCGTGTGCTTGGCGGCAGAACGGCCAGAGCTGGTCGATCGGCTGGTTCTGGTCTCGCTGGGCCACGGACCTGACTTCGTTCGATATCCGCAACTGAAGACTGTCCTCGATATCGCAAAGGATGACTGGAAGCTCTATACGGAGACATGGGCGCGCATATTTCACGGATGGTCCAACGAACAGGATGCGCGCGAGTACGCAGAGCTGATGCGGCGAAGTCACTCGCAGGACGTCTTCGTCAGGTCACTCGACCATATTCTCGCCTTCGACCTCACCACCTACCTTCCGAGAGTACGCGCCCGAACACTTGTGATGAACGATGCTCGCGGACGCGTGGGAAGTCGCGAAACCGCGAGGCTGCTGGCTTCCAACATCATAGGCGCCCGTTTCGTCCAGTACGCGACCGGTCCATTCTATGAGAGCGAGGAGGCACAAGCGGCTATAGAAGAGTTCCTCGCTGAGACCACTGGCCGCCCGACGCCTGCTCAGAACCCTCAGGGGACGGCGATCATCCTGTTCGCCGACATCGCGGACTCCACCGCGCTGACCGAGCGGCTCGGGGACGCGGCGTTCCGCGAGAAGGCGCGTGCGCTGGACGAGGCGCTGCGGAAGGCGATCGCGTCGAACGGGGGCACGGCGATCGAGGGCAAGCTCCTGGGCGATGGCGTGCTGGCGACGTTCGGCGCGGCGCGCGAGGCAATCGCGTGCGCGATGGCCATCCACGGGATGGCCGGGTCAAGGGTCAAGGGTCAGGGGTCAAGCCCGGACGTTGCGTTGTTGTTGCACATCGGTATCCATGCTGGCGACGTGATCCGTGAGGAAGGTAACGTCTTCGGCGGGGCGGTGAACATCGCCGCGCGCGTGGCCGGCGAGGCGGCGGCGGGAGAGACGCTTGTTTCCGCCACGGTGCGCGAGCTGGCGCGGACGTCGGCCGGCGTGTCGTTCGAGGACCGCGGCGAGCGGGAGCTCAAGGGCGTCGGGGAGCCGGTGCGCGTGTTTGCGGTGCGAG
>CAYQLM010000161.1:0-3132 GCA_964418365.1 uncultured Dehalococcoidia bacterium | reverse complement strand
GCTGAGCACGCCACGGCGCGTGCTGCTGCACCGGCAGATCGGCGAGGCGCTGGAGCAGCTCTACGCCGGTAACGTCGAGCCACACCTGGCGGAGCTTGCCCACCACTTTTACCAGGCGGCGCCTGGGGGCGACGTGGAGAAAGCGATCGATTACACGAAGCGCGCCGGCGACCGCGCGATGGCGCAGGTCGCCTGGGAGGCCGCGGCGGCGCACTACGAGCGCGCGCTTGAGGCGATGGACCTGATCGCGGGCCCCGACGAGCAGGTCCGCGTGGACGTGCTGCTCGCCATGGGGCGCGCGCTCGAGATGGCAGGCGCGGGCCGGCCACGCTGGCGGGCGGCCTTCCAGCGGGCCGCCGAGCTCGCGCGCCGAGCGGGCGACGACGATCGATACGCCAGGGCGGCGCTCGGGTTCGCGAGTCGGCTTCCAACCCCCGGCGTGGTCGATGCCGAGGTGGTGCGACTGCTGGAAGATGCCTTGCAGCTACTTGGTCCGGCCGAGACCGCCCTGCGGGCAATGGTGCTCGCCCGGCTGAGTAGTGAGCTGTCCTTCTCGGAGCTGCGCGAACGGAAGAAGCAGCTATTGGCAGACGCGCTGCAGGTGGCGCGCCGCCTCGACGATCCGGAGACGCTCGCATACGTCCTGGCAAACCTGGTGTGGGAAGACATGGATGCTGCTCAAGCGCTCAGCCTGGCGCGAGAACAGGCCGAGGCGGCGCGTCGCGCCGGGGACAAATTCGCGGAACTCCGCGCGCAGAATGTGCTGTCCGCTCACATCCTCGCTCTGGGTGACCGGGCCGGCTTCGACCGGGCCGTCGAGGAGGAGGACCGGCTCCAGCGCGAGCTCCGAATCGTCGACGGGTGGACGGGCTTCCATCACGCGCTGCAGGCGCGGATGGACGGGCGGTTCGACGCGGCCGAACGTCTGGCGGGCCAGGCATTCGCGGAATTGCGGCGCTCCGCCGAGCCCGAGAACGCTGCGCAGGCCTTTGGGGCCGTCATTACTGAGCTCCGCCAGCATCAAGGCCGGCTGCTCGAGATGGAGCCGGCGATCAAGGCTAACGCCGAGCGATACCCGGCGATCCCCGCGTACCGCGCCGTGCTCGCCGGGGTCTACAGCAGTGAAGGCCGACGGGACGATGCCCGCGCGGTCTTCGACGAGCTGGCCGAACGGGGCTTCGGCCACCTCCCCTCCGACGCACTCTTGCCCATCACTCTGAGCTGGCTGGCAGACGTCTGCTGGTTCCTCGGCGACGCCGACCGCGCGCCCGACCTCTACCAGATGCTGTTGCCCCGCGAGGGGGAGTGCGTGATAATCGGTTGGGCCAACACGTCGGCGGGCCCCGTGTCCCGCAGTCTGGCGCTGCTCGCCGCGACGATGCGCCGCTGGGAGGACGCCGAACGCCACTTCGAGGACGCCCTCCGCATGAACGCCCAGCTCGGCGACAAGCCCTGGCTGGCGCGCACGCGCGCCGAGTACGGCGCAGTGCTCCTCGCGCGCGGCGCCCCCGGCGACCGCGAGCGCGCGCTGGAGCTCCTGCAGCTGGCGCTCGACGCGGCGCAGGAGATGGGGATGAAGAAGGTCATCGACGACTGCCTGGCGCTCCAACAGCGCGCCTGAGACGCCAGCGCGGCTTGACCTGCGCGCGGAGGCGGAGTCGCGCTCGTTCGCGCTGATGGGCCCGCGCGCGGACGGCTAGGCGACGCTAACGGCCGATCGTGTTAGAATCGATGCGCCTGGCGGCGCAGGAGGGAGCAGATGCGACTCGGTCACGGGGTAGCGGCGGCAACAATCGTAACGCTGCTGGCGCTGGCCGTCGGCACGTCCCTCGCGACAAGTCGTGTCTCAGCCCTAACGCCGACACCTCGCGCAACGTCCAGCACGACGGAGCCCGTGTCCACCAGCACGGTCACGGAGACGCCCACAGCATTACGTACGCCATCACCAACCCCGATGTCATATCCTACGCTAACAGCAACTCCGACACCCATCTACCCACTGCCGCCGATTTTGGATGTCAATTTCTGGATTGCGGTGAACGGTGTGCCCGGGTGTAACACAGAGCATGGCGATGCGAGTTGCTACGTCTCACTCGGGGTAACCTTCGTTGTGGATGTCTATCTCGATCCGCTGCAGCCGGGCGTACCAGGATACGGCGGATTCGACATCACTCTGAGACATGCAGGCGTTATCCCAAACCACGATGCCAGCACAGCTGCATGGCCGGACTGCGCCTTCCCAGCGGCCGCCTACGATGAGGTTCCAGACGTTGATGTGGTGAGGTTCGCCTGCGCAGTAGGGGTGCCGCCGGCCGGTGGGTCCACATATAGCGGCCTGATTGGTACGAATAGCTTTGTCTGTGCCCAGTCGGGGAGCATCTCACTCGTACCGGGCGTCGAAAACACTGACCTCGTTGAGTTCGACAACATCAGCCGCATCGATGCAGAGGACATCCACACCAGCGACAAGCTGACTATCAACTGCGCCCTGGGGCCTCTGCTGCCACCGTTAGGTGCCGCAGCGGGCCGCGAGCGCCAGGTGTGGTCGTCGATCGTGATCGCGCTCTGCGCGGGCGCCGCGTTCGTCGCGCTTGGCGCGTGGGTCGCGTGGGGCGCGCGGAAGAGACGCGCCTAGCGCGTCCTACTCCCAGCGAAACTCCTGCAGGCGGCGGATGCCTTCGTCCATGCGCTCGTCCGGCACCGAGACCGAGAGCCGCACGTATCCCTCGCCCTGGCGGCCGTAGCCAACGCCGGGCGTAACCACGACGCCCGTTTGGTCGAGCACGCGCTCGGCGAACTCGATCGATCCCATCCCCAGAGGGAGCCCGGCCCAGACGTAGAGGCTCGCCTTCGGTGGCGTGACGCGCAGGCCGATGTCGCGCAGCGCGGCGACGAGCTTGTCGCGGCGGCGCTGGTAGATGCGGTTGTGCTCCTCGATGCAGTCCTGTGGCCCCTCCAGCGCCGCGATCGCCATGCGCTGGATCGCGGTCGGGATGCCGGAGTCGAGGTTCGTCTTCACGCGCGTCAGCGCGTCGATCATGGCAGGGTTGCCCACCGCCATGCCGATGCGCCAGCCCGCCATGTTGTAGCTCTTCGAGAGCGAGTGCACTTCGATCGAGACGTCGCGCGCGC
>CAYQLM010000160.1:0-3222 GCA_964418365.1 uncultured Dehalococcoidia bacterium | reverse complement strand
CCTGCCACGTCTACGCTCTTTGGTATCTTCCTGATCAGGAAGATACAAGAATGACAATGCGAGGCGTTAGTCAGTACATAGGTCGGGGTCTTCAGACCCCGACAGCGGTCAAGACGAACGTCGACTTCGAGGGATCAGATTCCTCGCTGCTCTCGGAATGACAATTCGGAACGTTATCCGGAATAGAACTCCACGCCGCCGGCCGCGACGAGGCGGTTGAAGTCCTCCTCCGAGTACTCCAGCACCTCGCGCAAGACGTACTCGTTGTGCTCCGCCAGGAGCGGCGCGCGGCGCTGGATCGTCGCCGGCGTCTCCGACAGCCGCGCGCCGAACAGCTCGGCCGGAAACTCGCCCCAGACCGGGTGTTGCATCGGGATGTAATGGCCGCGGTGGTGCAGCTGCGGATCGTCGAGCAGTTGCTGCTGATCGAGCACCGCGCCGGCCGGCACGCCCGCCGCCTGCAGGCGCTCCATCAGCTCTCGCGCGTCGTGCCTCGCGGTCACCTCGGCAATCGCAGCATCGAGCGCGGCGTCATTCGAGCAGCGCGCGTCGTGCGTAGCGAAGCGCTCGTCCGCGAGCCAGTCCTCACGGCCGAGGACGCGGCAGAGCGCTTGCCATTCGCCATCTTCGAAGACCGAAATGGCGATCCAGCGATCGTTTCCTCGCGCCGGGTACGTGCCGTGCGGCGCGGTAACCGGCGTGTCGCCGGCGAGCAAGCGAGCGCCGGCGCGCACCGCCAGCCTGCCGTTCGCGACGAAGTCCGGCGCGGCGGTGCCGGTGAAGCTGATCGTCGCTTCCATCTGCGCGAGATCGAGGTGCTGGCCTTCGCCGGTGCGGTCGCGGTGATCGAGCGCGGCCACCGTCGTGAACGCGGCCTGCATCGGGACGAGGTAGTCAGGGTAGGCGATCGTGAAGCCGGCCGGCGGCCCGTCCGGCCAGCCGATCAGGCTCGCCATGCCGGACATGCCCTGCACCTGCAGCCCGTAGCCGCGCATCGGCGACAGCGGGCCCGTCTGGCCCTGCAGCGTCAGGCTGAGCATGATGATGCCCGGCTTGCGCGCGCGCAGGCTCTCGTAGCCGAGGCCCCAGCCGGCCATCGTGCCCGGCGTGAAGCCCTCGATAACGACGTCCGCCCAGTCGACGAGCTTCCAGACGATCTCCTTGCCGGCGTCGGTATTGAGATCGAGGCAGAGGTTGTACTTCCCGAGGTTCATCGCGCCGTACCAGCCGCTGTTGTTGACGCCCGGCTGGCCCTTGTGCAGCGGCGGCGACACACGCGCGACATCGATGCGCACCGCGGACTCGACGCGGACGACCGTCGCGCCGAAGTAGGCGAAGAGCACGCCGCACAACGGCCCCGCAGCCACCCAGCTCATGTCGAGGACGTTGACATCGCTTAGCGCGCCGGGGTTCTCGGTCACGAGATCACCTCCGCGGATCGCAACGACCGCATCTCTTCGTTCGACAACCCGATGGCGCCGAACACCTCATCGTTGTGCTGGCCGAGCGTTGGCGCCGGCCCACGAACGCACCAGGGCGTCGCTGAGAGCTTGATCGGCGCACCGGGATACGTGACGGTGTCGCCGAGATCAGGATGCTCGATCTTCTGCCAGTAGCCGCGCGCTTCGAGCTGCTTGCTCTCGAGGTTGTCCGGCACGGTGAGCACCGGGAAGATCATCAGCCCGTGCTCGCCGGCGAGTTGCATGATCTCGTCGCGCGTGTAGCGCGCCAGCCACGCCGAGAAGATGTTCTCGGCCGCATCGGCGTCGGCCTGCTCGCAGCGCCACTGACCGGGCAGCGGAGCGAAGCGCGTCGCGGATCGCCACTTCGGGTCTTCGACGAGGAAGCCCGCCGCGCCGTCGCGCTGCATGAGGTCGAGCAGCTGCGGGAAATGCGGCCCGAAGAGCGTGCTGACGGCGACGTAGCCTTCCTTGCAGGGGTAGATCGTGCGCGAGATGAGATGGCCCAGGTTGATGCCCGGACCGCTGCGCGTGATGTTTATCCCCTCCATCCACCAGTAGCCGGTGGTGCCGCCGGGCCCCGCCAGGACGAACGTGATCGCCTCCTGCATCGACACATCGGCGAACTGACCGCGGCCTGTTCTGCGCGCGTGCCGGAGCGCGACCATGCCGCTCAGCGCGGCGGCCATCGACGCGTGGTAGTAGCCCTGCGTCGCGCGCGGCACGGCCGGCGGCTTGTCGAGCTCGCCCCAGAGGTAGAGCAGCCCGCCCAGCGCTTGCCCGACCATGTCCGACCACTTGTAGTCGCGGTACGGCCCGTCCTGCCCAAAGCCGGTCAACGAAACCCAGACGAGCTTCGGATGCTCGCGCCGCAGCGCCTGTTGATCGATGCCGAGACCTCGCAGGTAGCCCGGCCGGTACGACTCCAGCACGAGATCGCTCCGCGCGATGAGCTTGCGCAGCACGTCGCGCCCCGCTGGCTGCTCGATATCGAGCGTGACGCCCTTCTTACTGGCGTTCAGCACGAACCAGAGCAGGCTGCGATTCGTGCCGGGCTCGTCGTGGAAGAACGGCCCGATGCGGCGCACCGGGTCGCCCGCCGGCGGCTCGACCTTGATCACCTCTGCGCCCATCTCCGCGAAGCAGCGTCCCGCGTACTGGCCGATCTCCGTCGCGAGATCGAGCACGCGGTACGGCGCAAGCGCGGCGGGCAGGCTAGGCACCGGCAATGGCCTTCTGAGATGAGAGCACAGCGCGAACGTGTCGCGCGTGCTCGTCGAAGTGCTCGCGCACGTTTCGGTAGTACCACTCGATCGATCGCATTCGACCAAAGCGACTCACGGCAAGCTGCCATTCATCGTCGCGCACGGCTTCGAGCTTCGCCAGCAGCGCAGGGTGCCCCTCGTCGTACTTCTTCGCGGCGGCTTCTGGCGTCGCCTTACGCGCGATCCGCGCATCAGGAGTTTGCGACCCGGCTCGATGAGGAACGCTGGAACGCGGAGCTGCTTGCCCTCCTTCACGGCGTCGATCGAGCGTGCCATCCAGCTCATCGCCCAGGCGACGTGCCATATGAGCTCCTTGACCGTCATCTCGGGATTGCCGCTGCGCCGCCGCCAATCGTCTTCGTTCAGCGAATGGAGTAGGGCGATATACTCGGAACGAACCGACTCCATCTCTGTACGGACAGCGTTCTTGTCGGGCATCGCTACAGCACCGCCTCCGCGATGCGCGCGAGATGCGCTGGCGCGTCGCCAAGGAGCAG
>CAYQLM010000159.1:0-3380 GCA_964418365.1 uncultured Dehalococcoidia bacterium | reverse complement strand
AGCTCTTCGATGCCGGGGATCTCGTTCGGGTCGACCTGAACGGAGTAGACCTGCCCCTGGAAGGTGCTCATGTTGCGCAGCCAGAGGTAGCCGTTCGCGCGCTTGTCGCCTACGACGGCGACGGTGCGCGGCTTGAGCGCGCGCGCGAGCTGCTCTCTTGGCGCCGGCACGGCCTGTTGCGCGCCTAACGGCTCGCGGGGGCGGCGCGCGTGGCGCCGGTAGCGCCCTGCGCGCGGCGCTGTCGCTTGAGCCGCTTGGCCTTCAGGCCGTGCTTCTTCCGGGCAACTCGTTTGCGCTTATTCATGACGTTGGTTCCGAGAGAACGATTCGTGCGTCCACGGCCAGTGCGCCTTTCGGATATGCGAACACCGGGTTGAGATCGAGCTCCACGATCTCCGGGTGCTGCTCGATGAACTTCGAAAGCTGTAACAACAACCCCTCCAGCGCTTCGACATCGGCCGGCGGACGGCCGCGGTGGCCCTGGAGGAGCGGGAAACCCTGGATCTCGCGCACCATCTCGCGCGCATCTCGCGGCTCGATGGGCACGACGCGAAACGCGACGTCCTTGAGCACCTCGACCAGCACGCCGCCCAGGCCGAACATCAGCACGGGGCCGAACTGCGCGTCCGTCGTGACGCCGATGATCACCTCGACGCCGGGCTCTGCCATGCGCTGGACGGAGACACCGTCGATCGTCGCTTCTGGCACCGCGCGCTTGGCCGAGGCCAGGATGGCGTCGAAGGCCTCGCCGACGGCCTCCGCGGATGCGAGGCCCAACTTTACGCCGCCGGCGTCCGATTTGTGCGTGATCTGCGGCGAGACGACCTTCAGCACGACGGGATAGCCCAGCGCGTTCGCCGCCTCCACTGCCGCCTTCTTGTCGACGGCGAAGCGCGTCTCGACGATAGGCAGCCCAGCCTGCGCGAGCATCTGCTTCGCGTCGATCTCGCTGAGCGTGCGCTGCTTGGTATCGGTTGCTGTCGTCATAGGTGCTCGCGCTTGCGGGCTTCCGTATCTTACGGAACGAGTTAGGGGCCGTCAATCGAGGGTATGTTCAGGCCCGCGAGGTCGCTGTATACTAAGAGCCACGCGGAAGTGGCTCAGTGGTAGAGCACCTCCTTGCCAAGGAGGGGGTCGCGAGTTCGAATCTCGTCTTCCGCTCCAGCGACAATTCGGCGCACGGCTCGAATCTAAATCGGCCCCTTGTGGGCACGAAAAGGAGGAAGGCCGTGCGTCCTGCTGTTAGCAGGCTGCATCCGAGACCCCCTAATTTTCCAACTGAGACACGCGCTGACGACGACCTGCTCGTGCGCGAGTGGCTTCTCGTCCTGCGCGGCGACGGCAAGTCGCCCCGCACGCTGGAGGGCTATTCCGATTCGGTCCGGCAGCTCGCGGCGTTCCTCAAGCGTGGCGGGCTTCCCCCCATGCCGATCAGGCTCGCAATCATGTATATACTTGGGGCTGCTTGTCCCCGAGGGAGCAACCGATGCACTGTCCATCGTGTGGCAAAGAGAATCGAGCAGGTCGTAGGTTCTGCGCCGAGTGCGGCACAGCCCTAGCGGCCGCCTGCGCTTCGTGTGGCGCCTCAAATGAGCCTGGCGAACGCTTCTGCGGCCAGTGTGGCCAGGCGCTTGCGGAAGAGCCGAGCGCCCGCACGCCGACACCACAGCCACCGCCAGCGCTCCCGGCCTCGTTCGCCTCAGGCCGCTACCAGGTCAAACGCTTCCTTGGCGAAGGCGCGAAGAAGCGCGTCTTCGAGGCGCACGACACACTGCTCGATAGGGACGTAGCCGTTGCCGTCATCAAGAATGAGGGGCTCGATACGCTCGGGCGGCAGCGCGTCACGCAGGAGGCGCAGGCGATGGGCCGGCTCGCCCACCCGAACATTGTGTCGGTCTTCGACCTGGGCGAGCACGACGGCCAGCCCTACATGATCACGGAGCTGATGACCAGCGACGTCGCGGCCGCGCTTCGGGAGGCAGCCGGCCCGCTGCCCCTCGAACGGACGCTGGAAATCGCGAAGGACGCCTGCCGCGGCCTTGAGTTCGCCCACGAACGAAACGTCGTCCACCGCGACCTGAAGCCCGGGAACGTGTGTCTCGGCCAGGACGGAACAGCTAAGATCGGCGATTTCGGACTCGCGGTTAGCCTCGATCGATCGCGCCTCACCCAGCAGGGCATGATGATTGGCACCGCCAGCTATATGCCGCCCGAACAGGCGTTGGGCGGCGACGTGACACCGCGTTCGGACCTGTACGCGCTGGGCGCGATGCTCTACGAGATGGTCGCCGGCCGGCCGCCGTTCCTCGGCGACGATCCTACCGCCGTCATCAGCCAGCACATCAACACCGCGCCCGTCGCCCCCTCATGGTACACGGAGCACTGCCCTCCGGATCTGGAGGAGCTGATCCTCCGCCTGCTGGCGAAAGACCCCGGCCAGCGCCCCCAATCGGCGGCGGAAGTCTTACAAGCGCTGGAGCGGATCGATCCGACGCAGAAGAGCGCGTCCCACTCCGAGTCGAACGTCCTCGATCGTCTCGCTCGCGGCGTCTTCGTCGGGCGCGAGCAGGAGCTGGAGCGCCTGCATCGCGCCTTCGACGAGGCGTTCGCCGGCCGCGGCTCGCTGGTCATGCTCGTCGGCGAGCCCGGCATCGGCAAGACGCGCACCGTGCAGGAGCTGGAAACGTACGCCCGCATTCGCGGCGGGCTCGCGCTCTGGGGCGCTGCCCACGAAGCCGCGGGCGCGCCCGCCTACTGGCCGTGGGTCCAGGCCGGCCGCCTGTACGGAGCCACGCACGACCTCACGCTCCTGACCCCGGACATGCAGGGCAAAGCCGTGGTTCTGGCCAGCATCTTCCCTGAGCTTCGCGGCCCCGCCTTCGTTGAGCCGGAGGCGCTCGACGATCCAGAAGCCGCCCAGTTCCGCCTCTTCGACGCCTACGCGACGTTCGTCCGGGCGATGGCCAAGCAGGCACCGCTGATCATCGCGATCGACGACCTGCACTGGGCCGACAAACCCACCTTGCTGCTGCTCCAGCACCTGGCGCGCGACCTGTCACATATGCGCGTGCTCGTGGTCGGTACCTACCGCGATACCGATCTCGTCCGCGGCCATCCGCTCTCGGAGGCACTCGCGACGCTTAACCGCGGGGTTGGGTTCCAGCGCGTTGTGCTGCGCGGTCTTTCGCGCGACGAAGTTGCGGGCTACATCCGCGGCGTCGCCAACGTCGAGCCGTCGCGGCCCGTCGCGGAGCGCATCTTCGAGGAGACGGAAGGAAACCCCTTCTTCCTCTCCGAGGTCGTCAACTTGATGGCCCAGGAGGGTACGCTGACGGCCGACTCCGTCTCCGACATCGCCGTGCCGGACGGCGTGCGTGAGG
>CAYQLM010000158.1:2166-3413 GCA_964418365.1 uncultured Dehalococcoidia bacterium | reverse complement strand
GCCATACGATGAAGCCATCTGATCCCCGAGCGAAGGCGGTGACGGTGGTGAATCGGGTAGCAACGCTCAGCCCCCAGGCGCGGATCCAATCAGCAGCCCCGTACCTGCTCCTCATCGTTCTCGCACTGCTGGCCGTCGTGCGCTGGGAGCACGCCGTCAAACACGTCGTCGATACCTGGCATAACCACACGGAAGATCGGCGAGAAGATGTCGTTGCGTACTACGCCGCGGGCAGGCTCGTCGCCGACGGTCTTGCCGACAAGCTGTACCAGCCCGAAGCGGTCGCGGCGGTAGAGCAAGAAGTCCTCGGCCGTCCCGCCGGCCGTTACGGCGGACTGGTGTTCCTCAACCCGCCGTTCGTCGCGGGGGCGTTCCAGGTGCTCACCCATCTGCCGTACAACGAAGCACAAGCGGCATGGTTCGCGCTCAACGCGATTGCGCTCTTCGCCGCGATCGCCGCACTGTTACCGGAGCTCCGCCGGCTCCCGCGGATCTGGGCGGCGACACTTCTGCTGGCAGCCCTCGCGTCGTTCCCGGTGTTCTGGTCGTTCCTCTACGGCCAGATGTCGTCGTTCATCCTTCTGTCGTGGGCGCTCTTCTACCGCCTGACGAAGGACCGCCATGATCTGCCGGCCGGGTTAGCCCTGGTGGGCACGCTCCTCAAGCCGCACCTGGCGCTCGCTCCGATCACCTGTCTAGTCGCGACGGGCCGCTGGCGGATGCTCCTCGCCTTCGCAGGCGGAACAGCTCTGCTCGTGGCTGCGTCAGTCGCGCTGGTCGGCCCGCATGTGACGTTCGTCGGCTATCCGGAGTTCCTCCTGGGAAGCTTGCGCTGGCAGCATCAATACGGCGTCGACCGCATGCACATGTATGGGTGGACTGCATTCTTCGGCGCCGTGCTGCACCTATCGCGCGCGGCGGCCTTATCGCTCGCGATTGTGGCGTCCGCCGCGACGCTGCTGGCGGCCGTGTGCGTATCGCGGCGGCACGAAGGCGCGCGCCCGCTGCTCGCTCTGGCGATCGCGAGCATCCTGATCAGCCCGCACATGCACGCTCAGGACCTCCAGATCCTGCTCTTGCCCGTGCTGGTCGCCTCGCGTCGCGACCTCATGACTGTGGGGATCCCGGTGCTGCTGTTTCTGCTCGCGCCGGTGAACGTGATCACCGTGGCCGTCGCGACGCCGTTACTCGCCTCCGGTCTTGCCCTCGTTGTGGCCACTCCGAGCCTGACTGAGGATCCAGCGCCC
>CAYQLM010000158.1:0-2066 GCA_964418365.1 uncultured Dehalococcoidia bacterium | reverse complement strand
CGACTTGTGCTCTTCGCGCAGCTTGTCGAGATCGTCGCGCAGCTTCTTGACCTCTTCGCCCTTATCGTGCCCCTCGCGCAGCCGCGCAACAACCTCCCGGCAGCGCCGGATCACGCGCCCGTCCAGCTCGCGCGCGGCCAGCCGCTCCAACGCACCGATCGCGCGCTCCTCGCCCAGCTCCTGTAGCGCCGCGACGGCCGCGAGCCGCACGCGCAGGTCGGGGTCGTCCAGTAATGCGACGAGCCGATCGAGCGCGGCCTCCTTGTTGTCGGCCAGCTTGCCGAGCCGTCCGATGCACGTCGTCGCGCCGGCGCGCGCCTGCATCGGCTTGCCGTACGCCGACCACTCGATCGCGATCGGCAGCGCGCGCTGGTCGCGCAGCTCCGCGAAGCCCTCGAACGCGCGCATGGCGATGACGTTGTTGTGTGATGGCTTCTGCAGCGCGCGCTCCAGCGCCGCGAACGCGCGGTTCGATCGCGTCTTCCCGATCGCCGCCGCCGCTTCCGCCTCCGCGTAGTACGACGCGTCGCCCTTCTTCAGCAGGGCTTCGAGCGCCTTCGCCGCGGGCGCCCCGCGGTTGGCCGGCGCCTCATCGCGGAACTCGCTCAGCGCCGCGATGACGCCCCGCCGCGCGCGCGACGGCTCGACCCTCAGGCACGCCGCCAGTGCCTCGAGCGCAGCCTCGCTGCCCAGCGTCCCCAGCGCACGCGCCGCCTCCGCCTGCACGCCCCAGAACTTGTCGTGTTGCACGGCGTCCTTGAGCGCCGCGACCGCCTCCTTCGTGCCCAGCTTCGCCAGGTCCTTCGCCGCATCGATGCGACCCAGCACGTCGTCGTCGTGCTTGAGCTGATACGTCAGTTGTTCGGCGCTGCGCTTGAACTCGACGGTTTTCAGCAGCCAGCCGCCCGGATCGAAGCGCACCATCTTCGGCTTCTCCGGCAGCGGGAAGTAGAACGCTTGCTCCCGCTCCGAGAGGTGCACGCGGAACGACTGGTTGCCGCCCTCCCACGCGAAGTCGACATCGACCGGCATGCGGAAGACCTCCGCCGTCTGGTGCTCGGTCGATTGCGTCTGTTTCACGTTCAGCTTCGCCTGCTTCGCCGCGTCGTCCCACTCGAACAAGAGCGTGAACTGCGGATGGCCTGCGCCGTACACCCACTGGTCGAAGAACTGGTCCATGTTGCGTCCGGTGGCTGCTTCGATCGCGCGCTGGAGGTCGGGCGTGGTGACGTTGCCGCCCTGGTGCTTCGCCACGTAGTGCCGGATCGATTTCCAGAAGAGGTCATCGCCCAGCGTGTAGCGCAGCATGTGCAGCACCCAGCCGCCCTTTTCGTAGAACTGCCGGTCGAAGAGATCGATCGGCTCGTTGTAGACGTTGTTCACGATCGGCCGGCGGTAGCGCCGCGAGTCCTCGCCCAGATAGGTCTGCGCGTTGAGGCGCATGTTGTAGCGGAACGCATCGACGCCGTGGTGGTGCTCGCAGAACAGCTCGTCGAAGTACGTGGCGAAGCCTTCGTTCAGCCAGCCGTGCGCCCAGTCGCGGCACGTCAGCAGGTCGCCGAACCACTGATGCGCCAGCTCGTGCGCGACGAGACCGTCGGTGTTCTCCTCGACGTCCTGCGCCGCGCGCTTGTCGTAGAGGCAGGTGTCGGTGAGCGTCGTCGCGCTCACGTTCTCCATGCCGCCGAAGATGAAGTCGCCGACGCAGACCTGCGCGTACTTCGCGTACGGGTACGGCACGCCCGTGCGCTCGCCGAAAAAGCGCAGCATCTCCGGCGTGCGGCCCAGCGCGCGGCTCGCTGCCTCCTCGCGGCCCTTCTGCGCGTAGTACTGCACGGGCACGCCATCGACCGTCTCCGTGATCTCGGCGAAGTCCGCCGCCGCGACGCTCAGCAGATACGCGACGTGCGGCCTCGACTGGGAGAAGTGGAACGTGCGCTTGCGCCGCGCCTTGTCGACGTCGACGCTCACCAGCTCGCCGTTGCCGACGGCGGTCAGCGGCATCGGCACGGTCACCAGCACCTCGCTCGTCGCCATCTCGTTCGGGAAGTCGACGCAGGGGAACC
>CAYQLM010000157.1:0-3458 GCA_964418365.1 uncultured Dehalococcoidia bacterium | reverse complement strand
GTGTGGAACATCGTCATGTGCGGCACGCCCCAGCGCGCCTTCAGCCGCTCGCCAACGAGCCCGGAGAGCCAGTAGTGGCTGTGGACGATGTCGTACGTGATGCTCTCGCGCTCGGCGAAGGCCAGGACGCCTTGCTCGAACTGATCGACGTACTCCGGCAGCAGCGACTTCTCGACGTACTCGGCGGGGCCGGCGTCGATGTGGACCAGCCGGGCGTGCGGGCTGCCATCGACGAGCGCCGGCTCCGCGGCCGGCACATCGCCCGCGCGCCGCGTGAACACATCGACGTGATGGCCGCGCTCGGCCAGCTCCCGCGACAGCTCGCGGACGTAGACGTTCAGTCCGCCCGTCTCCGGCCCGCCGAGAGGCGCAACGGGACAGGTGTGATAGCTGATGATGGCAACGCGATACATGGCTACGCGGAGCCTTCGCTTCGCTCAGGGCAGGCTCCGACGTTCAGTCCGCCCGTCTCCGGCCCGCCCAGGGGCGCGACGGGACAGGTGTGGTAGCTGATAATCGCGACGCGATACATGGCTACGCGGAGCCTTCGCTTCGCTCAGGGCAGGCTCCGACGTTCAGTCCGCCCGTCTCCGGCCCGCCCAGGGGCGCGACGGGACAGGTGTGGTAGCTGATAATCGCGACGCGATACATGGCTACGCGGACCCTTCGCTTCGCTCAGGGCAGGCTCCGACGTTCAGGCCGCCCGTCTCCGGCCCGCCCAGGGGCGCGACGGGACAGGTGTGGTAGCTGATGATCGCAACGCGATACATGAGCTCTTAGATGATAACGAAGTGGAAGCAAGGCCTGCTAGGCAGGTGTCCTCCCTCACCCCGACCTTCGGTCACCCCTCTCCCTCGGCGAGGGAGAGGGGTTGGGGGTGAGGGAGGATCGTTACCGCCGGATCGTGACCTTGTAGACCTGGCGGTCCTGGCCGCCGAGGTCGTACTTGTACGGCTCCTTGCCGCGCAGGAAGTCGGCGCAGTGAGAACCGCATTCGATAGCGTCGCGGATGCAGAACGCCTTCGATGCCAGCCCGACGGAGAGGCCAGCGTACTGCGGGTCGTAGCCGCTGTTATAGAAGTAGAGCTGGCCGCCCTGCTGGAGGCACAGCACTGACGCGACCGGCTTCGTGTCCAGCTCCAGCTCGTACAGCCGCACCAGGCCCTCGCCGGCCATGGCGGGCGCCATGCGATGGAAGAAGCGCCCCATCTGCTCCGACATGAACGCCGCTTTGTCGCCGCGGCTCTCCACCATGAGACGCAGCAGCGTCGTGATGCGCTCCTCCACGTCCTGAGGCGAGGTGTGGATGCGCAGCTCCAGCTCGCCCGCAGCCTGCAGCTTGCGTAGCTTGCGCCGCAGCTCGTGGCGGTCCTTCTTGGGCAGCGCGCTCTGGTACTCCTCCCACTCCTTCGGCAGCGCGATGTGCGGCGCGACGGCCTCGTCCTCCTGCTCGACGCTCATGCCGGCCTCGCGGACCCTCGGAATGAACTGCTCGAGTGTGACCGAGGTATCGCGCAGGCCGCGCAGCTCCAGCTCCGCCCACGGTTCGCGCTGAAGCGCATCGAGCAGGGCCGCGAAGACGTCGCTCGCGCCGTCCTTGGGCACCGTGAAGTCCATGTAGTCGCAGATCGAGTAGTGGCCGACGAAGGAGAGCTTGTCGCCGTCCCGCAGCAGCGGCGCGACGCCCGCGAGGCCCCCGCCGTCCCGGATCGCGAGCAGCAGCGGCTCGCGGTCGCCGCCGAACTCCTCGAGCCAGACGCGGTGCCACGTCGGGTGCATGAAGGGCACCGGATCATCGCAGCGGGCGAGCAGATCGCTCCACTCGGGCGCGAGCGCGGCCAGCTCTTCCCTTCGAACGTCGTACGCCATAGGGCCCGACCAGTCTATCAACGGCCTCGAAGGCTGGACAAGAATGGGCGATCGGCTTAGAATCGGCTTGCTGATTGACGGGGCGCAGGCCGCGGCGGTACGCTTACGTCCGCCGAAACTACCCCAGGAAACGCATCTCTCATTAAGAGGAGGCTCTATGACGACCGAAACGAAAACCCCAGAGGCCAAACCAGCCGCAGAGGGCAAGACCTACCAGATGCTCATCGATGGGCAGTGGGTAAGCGCGAAGAGCGGCAAGACGTTCGACCGCCTGAACCCCGCGAACGGCGATCTCGTCGGCACGTACCCGCTTGCGGGCATCGAAGACGCCGACCTCGCGATCGATGCCGCCCGCCGCGCGTTCGATAGCGGCGCGTGGAGCAAGGCTCCCGCGAAGCAGCGCCACGACGTGCTGCGCAAGATCGCGGACGCGCTGCGCGCGCAGATGGTGCCGATCGGCACGCTGCTGTCGAAGGAGGTCGGCCGCCCGATTGGGATGGCGATCGGGGAGGTCGCGATGACCGCCGACGTGTTCGAGTACTTCGCCGGCGTCGCGCTCGACATCAAGGGCGAGGCGATCACGAACTTCGCGCCGGACGCGATCGGCCTCACGATCCACGAACCGATTGGCGTCGTCGGCGTGATCACGCCGTGGAACTTCCCGTTGCTGCTCTGCAGCTGGAAGCTCGCGCCGGCGCTCGCTGCCGGTTGCGCGCTGGTGATCAAGCCCGCGCAGCTTACGCCCACGACGACGATCGAGCTGGCGCGCACCTGCAGCGAGGCCGGCGTGCCGAACGGCATCGTCAACGTCATTACCGGCCCCGGCTCGACGATCGGCCAGCACATGGCCGAGCACCACAAGATCGACAAGATCGCTTTCACCGGCTCGACCGAGGTCGGCCGATCGGTGATGCAGGCGGCCTCGTCGAACATCAAGAAGATCTCGCTGGAGCTGGGTGGCAAGTCGCCCAACGTTGTCTTTGCCGACGCCGACATCGACCAGGCCGTCGGCGGCGCCTACTTCGCGATCTACCTGAACACCGGCCAGGTCTGTCAGGCGGGTTCGCGGCTGCTGGTGCACGAGTCAGTCAAGGACGCCTTCGTCGAGAAGCTGCTGGCGTTCACGAAGATGGTGAAGCTCGGCGACCCGCTCGACCCGCAGACGACGATGGGCCCCGTGATCGACAAGAACCAGCTCGCCACGGTCGAGAAGTACATCGCCGCGGGCAAGGGCGAGGGCGCCAAGCTGATCACCGGCGGCTCGCGGCCGAACGGCGATCTGGCTAAGGGCTTCTTCATCGAGCCGACGATCTTCGACGCGGTCACGAACAGCATGACGATCGCGCAGGAGGAGATCTTTGGGCCGGTGCTGAGCGTCATCACATTCAAGGACGCCGACGAAGCGCTCCGCATCGCGAACGACTCGATGTACGGTCTGGCCGCCGCGGTCTGGACGCGCGATCTGAACACCGCGCTCAAGATGGCGAAGGGGATTAAGGCCGGCACGGTGTGGGTGAACGCGTTTCACTCGGCCGGGCTGCCGAACATGCCGTACGGCGGCTACAAGCAGAGCGGCATCGGCCGCGAGC
>CAYQLM010000156.1:0-3558 GCA_964418365.1 uncultured Dehalococcoidia bacterium | reverse complement strand
CCGGCAGCATCGTGCCGAGGAACTTGCGCTCCGGGCAGAGCTGCTCGCGGCCGGTGTAGCAGTAGTTGCACGACCGGCACACCTCGACCGGCTCGATCGCCACCGGCTGCCCAACCGAGACGTTGCTCACGCCCTCGCCGAGCGCAGCCACCTCTCCCGAGATCTCGTGGCCCATGCGCAGCCGCGGTGGGGTAGGGAACTCGCCCTTGTAGAAATGGAGGTCGCTGCCGCAGATGCCGCAGTTGCGCACGCGCACCAGCACGCGCCCCGCCGCCGGCTCGCGCACCTCCTCCTCCACGATCTCGAACTGCTTCGGCCCCGCGACCACCGCCGCCTTCATCGTCTTCATACCATGACCTCCTTCTGATAGTACAGGGAGTGCAGAGGGACGGAGTCCCGCTGCCGGGGGGCGCGGGGGGTGTCCCCCCGATTTCCAAAAGTACTCTACAGGGCGGGCGGGTGGGAAAGATAAGCTCTTCGTCTAATCCGCTATGATCATCTACGCCATGCGCGCCGTCAACCAACCCGAGAGCTGGTGGGGCTGGCACGGCTGGGACCAGCCCGAAGCCCTCTCGATGACGCAGATCATCCAGGCGGGCACGTTGCCGCCTCGATTGGCCGCCGCGTTCTGGCTCGGCCTCGAGCGCGGGGCGTCGTTCATCTTCGCCGCCGACCCGCCCGGGGCGGGCAAGACGACGATCCTCACCGCGCTCCTCGCCTTCGCGCCGCCCGATACCGTTGCCTATTTCACGCGCGGCTGGGGCGAGACCTTCGAGCTGCCGCCGCCGAGCGATGCCTACCCGACGTACCTCATGGTGAACGAGATGTCCGACCACCTGCCGGTCTACTCCTGGGGGCCGTACGTCATCCGCACGTTCGAGCTGCTGGGCGAAGGGTACTCGCTCTGCAGCACCGTGCACGCCGATACGGTCGAGGGCGTGATCGATCAGCTCGAGAGCGACGTCGGTGTGCCGCGCGAGCACATCGCGCGCCTCACGTTCGTCGTGCCGCTCGCGATCACGCACCGGGACGGCGCGATGGTGCGGCGCGTGCTCGACGTCGGGCTGCTGGGCGACGGCGCAGGCGGGCTCGCCGTGCAGCGCATCGCGGCGTGGGACCAGCGCAGCGATGGCTTCTCGGTCCTCGATTCGAAGTCGGAGCGCGCGGCGCTCGCGGCCCGTCTCGGCATCGCCCGGCCGGCGCTCGACAAGGAGCTGCTCCGCCGCGAGGCCTTCCTTCAGAAGCTCCTCGCCGACGGCCGCACCGGCATGGACGAAGTCGCGGCAGCAATCGAAGGTTTCCGTAACTAGCCGTAAGGACGAAGCTTTAGCTCCGTCCGGGTTATCGGAAGCCCCACGCTGGGCGACCACCCTTCGACTGCGCCCAGGGCGAACACGCAGGTTCGCCCCTACAACAGGCAACCCCGTACAATGACATCGTGACGCGCATCCTGCTGTTCGACATCGATCAGACGCTGCTGTACACCGGCGGCGCGGGCGGCCTCGCGATGCGACGGGCCTTCCTCCAGCTCTACGGCATCGAGGACGGGTTCAAGCGCGTCGAGTACTCCGGCCGCACCGACTGGTCGATCCTGCGCCAGGCGATGGAGCACCACGACATGCTCAACGGCGACGAGGACACCTTCGCGCGCGAGCTGCCGCGCTTCCAACAGGCGTACTACAAGCTCCTCGAGGGCACGCTGGTCGAGAAGGAAGGGTACACGCTGCCCGGCGTGCCGGAGTTGCTGGCCGCGGTGGCGGAGCGCGGCGAGGTCCGTCGCGGGCTGGCGACAGGCAACTTCCGGCAGGCGGCGCACATGAAGCTGCGCTTCTTCGGCCTCGATGGCTTCCTGTCCGAAGGCGGCTTCGGCGACGACGCGGAGCAGCGCGCGCGGCTGGTCGCAGTGGCCATCGAGCGGGTGGCGAATGGCGCGCGAGGCGACGTGTGGGTCATCGGCGACACAGCGCTCGACATCGAGGCGGCGCACGCGAACGACGCGCTCGCGCTGGGCGTGGCGACGGGCCCGATGTCGGTCGAGGAGCTGCTCGCCTCGGGCGCGGAAGCCGCGGTGGCGGACCTCTCGGACACGGCGTCGGTGCTGGCTACGCTGCTGGGGTAGGTCCTCAACTGCTGCGCGGCGGCTTCTGCAGAAGCTCGAAACTCGAAGCTCGATGGGCGGAAGGCATGCTCGGCTCCTCTGATGAGTTGTAAGAGCCTATCGCACGCCGTGGCGCGGAGAGCGCGAAGGGGCGGGTGGCGGGTGATAGATTCGTACAGGGAGGCTTATTCCTGGTGACGCCTGACTTTCAGTATCCCGACGCCGGCAACATGCTCGAGGACAAGTCCGTTCTCCGGAATGCGCTCACCTTCACTTTGGCCCAGCGCGCGTTCCTTGCCGACCATTGGCTTCACCTCCCGCTGGATCAAATGGCACCGAATGTTCTGGCATTCGTCACCCTTGAAGCCTTTGGTGCTCAAATGACTGCGTGTGAAGACACGCTTGGGTGGCTGTTTGCATTGCGGGATTGGCAGCCGGGAACAGCGGCTCGAAGTCTCATCGCGAACCTCGACACGATTCAAGTTGGTCGCAACGAGTACGATGAGGCCCATGCCTTCGCATTTCTGGCTTCGATCGATGCCCCGATGCTTCGCCAAATCTTGCATATACCAGCGGACGATGAATTGCGTGTTGCAGGGTTGAGTGACGAACTGATCGCCAAGGTTGAAACGTCTCTTCCGCACAAGCTCGATGGGCTTCGACGGATTGTTGACCTTCGTAGCAGAAGTAGGCGGACCCAGGTAGAGGCCTTCAACAAGCTGAAGCATATGTTACTGGCGTTTCCGTCAGTGGACCCGCAGTCGAACTGGCATGTCCAGTTGATCAAAGGAAGAGGATACGAAGGCTCGGAAATTCATCTGAACACAGTCACTCTGGAAGTATCGCCAGCCAATGTGAAACAGATGGCTGGCGATGCTCTCGCCATGCAGGTTCAGCTTTGGGACATACTCAGCTTGATTCTCTGGGTTCGCTTTGGTGAGAAGGCAGAGCAGTCGCCCTGGCTTGCGCACGCGTTGGATCACGGATACTGGAGAGAGTAGCACTGGTGCTCCTCTGCTGTGTAGTGTCCTTCAACAGGCTCAGGATGCCTGGAGTGACCCTCGGCAGACTGACATGGGCGTGGGGCTCGTCGCGAGCGGCCAGATTCCTCGCTGCGGTCGGAATGACAGATCGTTAGGTCTCTACTGGCGTCTCTTCGCGGCTGCCCGACCTCACCCCAAGTTGTCGCCCGCGCTGCGAGCGGAGGCATTCGCCCCTCTCCCGCGGGGAGAGGGGACGGGGTGAGGGCACGCGGCGGGGCGGGAGGGCGAGGGCGCATGACCATGCGCCCCTACGGCGTCCTTCGGACGAGGGCGACCACGTCGGGTCGCCCCTACGATTCTATCGGCGTGTCTTCGCGGTTGCCCCACTCCTGCCAGGAGCCGTCGTAGTTCTGCGCGCGCGCGTAGCCGAGGACGTGGCGCAGGACGAACCAGGTGTGCGCGGCGCGCACGCCGAGC
>CAYQLM010000155.1:0-3644 GCA_964418365.1 uncultured Dehalococcoidia bacterium | reverse complement strand
CGCGCCACATCACCGACGCGCTCGACACCGTGGGCAACACCACGAAGGCGCTCACGAAGGGTTACGCCGTCGCGTCCGCTGGTCTCGCAGCGTTCTTGTTGTTCAGCGCGTATCTCGACAAGGTCAAGGAACGGCTGGGGCTGCCGCTGACGACAGAGATCCCCATCGACCTCTCGAACGTGGATGTCTTTGTCGGTGCGCTGATGGGCGTCATGCTCGTGTTCCTGTTCAGCTCGCTGACGATCCGCGCGGTCGGCCGCGCGGCGGGCACGATCATCGAAGAGGTGCGGAGCCAGTTCCGCAACGATCCGGGCATCATGGCCGGCACCTCGCGCCCGGACTACGGCCGCGCCGTCGACATCACGGCGCGCGCCGCCCTGCGCGAGATGATCGCGCCGGGTATCCTGGCCGTCGGCATGCCGATAGCAGTCGGGCTGATCTTCCGCTACCTGCGTTCCACGCCGATTGAGCTGGGGCCCAACTGTGCGGGCTGCAGCGATGCGGGCGGCTGGCTGGCCGTGGCCGGCCTGGTGATGGTGGGCACGATCGGCGGGATTATCTTGGCCACCTTCTTCAACAACAGCGGCGGCGCCTGGGACAATGCGAAGAAGTACATCGAAGCCGGGAACCAGACAGACGAGGACGGCAACGTGGTCACGAAGGGCAGCCCGATCCACGCCGCGGCCGTCGTCGGCGACACCGTGGGAGACCCGTTCAAGGACACAGCCGGGCCATCCCTCCACGTGCTGGTGAAGCTGCTCAGCACTATCACGCTGGTGTTAGCGCCCCTGTTCATCGCCTCGTAGTTTCCCTCAGCGCCCTTCTCAACGGCCCTCGCCTCGCGGGGGCCGTTTTTCGTTCCTGTTCGCCAGTCCGACTGCATGGCCGCTCGCCCGAAGCCGATACTTGTTTGGGAATACGAAGCTAGTCAGAGGAGCTCGGTGGCGACCCGTAATCGCACGTCCGTTCGTTCCACACAGGCAAGCCGGCAGCCGGCCGAACCGCCGCGCCCCGTCGAGCTGCCCGCGCCCTCCCGAGGGGAGCTTGCCGTCGCGTTCTCGCAGGCGCTCGACCTGGCGGAGGCGCGGCCCGCGGGCCACGCGGCCCGAGTCTGCTACATCACGCTCAGCCTCGTCCGCTCACTCGGGCTGCCGGCCGAGCAGCAGTGCGCTTCGTTCTACGCTTCGCTTCTCCACGACGCAGGGGCGGCTTCAGCCTCGGCGGAGACCTGCCGGCTCCTCAACCTGAGCGAGCAAGCCATCTTCGGCAGCCGGCCGGGGGACGCGCCGCAGCAGCTTGGGCTTGAGCTCGCGCCAGCGAACGCGGCCGCGGTCGCGAACGTGCTGCGAACGCATCCCAAGCTCGGTGCCGACATCGCGCGCGAGCTTGGGTTCGACAAGGAAGTCCAGAAGGCGATCGATTCCCACCACGAGCGCTGGGACGGCCAGGGCTACCCGCGCGCGCTCAAGGACGAGTCGATCCCGATCGCCGGGCGCATCGTCGCCGCCGCCGACATCGTCGAGACGCTGATCGGTGCGGAGACGAACCCGCTGACCGCGCGGCGCAACCTGGTGGCGGTGCTCGCCGAGCATGGCGGCAAGACGCTCGACCCCGAGCTCGCGCGCGCCGCCCGAGATCTCGTCCGGAGCGATACGTTCTGGCTCGGTTTGCACGATGACGCGCTCAGGCGCGAGCTGGCCGCTGTCGCCCCCGACCGAAAGGATGTCGAGCCGCTGCCGGGCGATCTGCTGACGTTCGCGCGCGTGTTCGCGGAGCTGGCGGACGCCAAGGGCGAGTACACGGCTCAGCACGGCGACCGCACCGCGCTCATCGCGGACAAGATCGCGGAGGCGCTGTCGCTGGAGCCACTGGTCCGCGGGAAACTCCGCCTGGCTGCCCAGTTGCACGACATCGGGCTGTTGGGCGTTGCCGCCCGCGTGATCGCGAAGCCCGATATCCTCTCGCTGTCGGAGATGGAGGTCATGCGCAAGCACCCGTCGCTCTCGCAGCAGGTGCTCGAGGTGCTGCCGGAGCTGCGCGAGGTCGCGGGATGGGTGGGCGCGCACCATGAGCGGCCGGACGGCCGCGGCTACCCGGAGATGCTGGACGAAGACCGCATCCCCCTGGAGGCGCGGATCCTCGCGGTCGCAGATACGTATGTGGCGCTGACGTCGCCACGGCCGTACCGCCGGGCGCTCTCGCACGAGGATGCGCTGCAAGTCCTACAGGGCGGCGCGGGCACACAGCTCGATCCAAAGCTGGTGCGGGTGCTCTGCTCGCTGCCCGAGCTGGCTACGTCTTCTCGAAGCGCTCCACGTTCACGACGAACACGATAGCCCCGCCGGTCCGCACTTCCACCGGCTCCGATAGGGCCGCGCCCTCGCCGAAGAAGGGGAGCGCCTGCACAGGCACGAACTCGGTGCGCGCGTGGCACTCCGTCCGCACCATGGCGACCACCTGCTCGACCTCCGCCGACTCCACGCCCGAGAGGATGGTCGCGTTGCCGCGGTGGAGGAACCCTCCCGTGCTGCTCACCTTCGTGGCAGGGTAACCCTGCTCGATCAGCTGCTTCATCAGCCGGTCGGCGTCGGCGTCCGACGCGATGATGATGATGAGCTTCAGGGAGCCGGTCGCCACCGGCTAGCCTGCGTCAGGCGCGGCACTCTTCGCGCCGCCCGAGAGCGTGGCCGCGATCGATGCGCCGATCATGAGGCCAATGACGAGTCCCAGGATGAAACGGAAGCTCACGTGCTCACCTCCCTGTGGAGCAAGATCGTGGAGGTGTTCCTAGTTGGATGCTACTGCGCTCAAGAGGGGGAATGTCAAGCGGCAGCCCGCTAGCCGCCCGGCCTTGGTGGGCCGGGGGCGCCTCGGCGCCCACGCCGATCCGCGACGCGCAGCCGCACCAGCGCCCGCCGCAGCGACGCCTCTACCTGCACCAGGTCGGCCAGCTCGCGGCGCTCGCGCAGCGCCTCCTCGGCGCGGCGGCGGGCCTCCTCGGCCCGCGCGATGTCGATCTCCTCGGCGCGCTCCGCTGCGTCCGCAAGCACGACCACGCGGTCGTTGCGCACCTCAAAGAAGCCGCCGGTGATCGCCATGATGTCGCTGTCGCCGCCGTGCTTGATGTGCAGCTCGCCGGACGCGAGCGTGGTGATGAACGCGGCGTGCTGTGGCAGGACGGCGAACTCGCCCTCGGCGCCGGGCGCGACGACTTCGTCGATGCCTTCGGCGGAGTAGACGATGCGCTCTGCGGTAACGATCTCGACGTGGAGCGGCATGACGTTCTCGATTCCCACCTTCCGCGCAGCTGCGCTACGCGGTGGCGGCCTCCTTTGCCATCTGCGCGGCCTTCTCCACAGCCTCCTCGATGGTGCCGACCATGTAGAAGGCTTGCTCGTTCATCCCGTCGTGCTTGCCCTCGAGGATCTCCTTGCAGCCGCGCACCGTCTCGCGGATCGGTACGTACTTGCCGGCCAGGCCGGTGAACACCTCAGCGACGAACATGGGCTGCGTGAGGAAGCGCTGCAGCCGCCGCGCGCGCGCCACCATCTGCTTGTCTTCTTCCGACAGCTCCTCGATGCCGAGGATGGCGATGATGTCCTGCAGGTCCTTGTAGCGCTGGAGCACGCGCTGCACCTCGCGCG
>CAYQLM010000154.1:0-3665 GCA_964418365.1 uncultured Dehalococcoidia bacterium | reverse complement strand
CGCGCGTACTTCAGCTTGACGCCGCCGCCGCCCGGCCGCCCCGCGCCGACGCCCGTGGTGCCGGTGTGGAACAGCACAACGAGGCCGAGCGACTGGGCGGTCGCCCACAGGTCGTGGAAGCGCTGATCGTTGGGGTAGAAGGCCTGCTGCTGCGGATGGAACTTCAGCCCGCGCAGACCGAGCTGCTTCGTGCACCGCTCGACCTCGCGTACGGCGGCCTTGCCCTTCCAGGGATCGACGGAGCCGAAGCCGATGAACTGCTTCGGGTAGCGCTGCACCAGCTCGGCGATATAGTCGTTCGGCACGGGCTTGTCGCCGGTCGCGGTCTCGGCGTCGCTGTGGAAGAGCACGCCGAAGATATCGAGCTCGGCGTAGTGCGCGGCCATCTCCTCCGGCGTGCGATGGCCTAGCGCCGAGCGGAAGTAGGCCTGCGTTGCGGGATCGTCGGTCGGTACGGCGAAGCCCGGCGCGGGCGGGTGGATGTGGACGTCGATCGCGCGCACCATCGCTACTGCCGCTGGCGCTTCGCCGTCTCGATCTCGCGCAGGCGCTCGTCGCTGATGCCGAAATGGTGCGCGACCTCGTGCACGACGACGTCGCGCACGCGCCGGACGAGATCGTCGTCGTCCGTGGCCATGCGCTCGAGTGGCCCCTGGAAGATCGTGATGCGGTCGGGTGGCACCATGTTGTAGCCGGAGTTTCGTTTGGTGAGCGGGACACCTTGGTAGAGCCCGAGCAGCGTCCGCCCGCGGCCGACGCGGGCCGAGGTTAGCACCTGAGGCGTCGCCCAGTCCTCGACCTCGACGTCCACGTTGTCGATGCGCTGCGCGATCTCCTCAGGCAGCGTATCGAGCGCCTGGCGCACCAACTCCTCGAATCGCTCGCGTTCCACGAGAGGCCTTACTTCATGATCCCGACTTGGACGTTCCGGTAGCGGGCGGGGGCGGCGCCGTGGCCGGTGTGGGCGACCTGCTCGGGCTGGCCCTTGCCGCAGTTCGGCGTGCCCCAGACGACCCAGTGATCGCGGTTGCAGACAGCGTCGCAGGAGCCCCAGAACTGCGGTGTGATGCCGGTGTACGTGGCGTTCTTGATGAGGTCGCCCAGCTTGCCATTCTTGATCTCCCGTCCGATCTCGGTGCCGAACTGGAAATTGAGCCGCTTGTCGTCGATGCTCCAGCTGCGGTTCGTCTCCATATAGATGCCATCGTCCGTGTCGGCGATGAGGTCATCGAGCGTCCAGGCGCCGGGATCGAGGTTGACGTTGGTCATGCGGATGAGCGGGATGCGATTCCAGCCCGACGCGCGCATCGCGCCGTTGCTGGTCTGGCCGAGCACCGACGCGGTTTCGCGCGACGTGAGGTAACCCATGAACAGCCCGTCCCGCACGACAGGCACCGCGTGCGCGGGCACGCCCTCGTCGTCGTAGCCGAAGGTGCCGAGCCCGCCGGGGATCGTGGCGTCGGCAGTGATGTTGACGGAAGGCGAGCCGTACATGAAGCTGCCGAGCTTGTCGGTGGTGAGGAAGCTTGTGCCGGCGAAGGCGGCCTCGGTGCCGAGCACGCGGTCGAGCTCGATCGCGTGGCCGCAGGACTCATGGATCTGCAGCGCGACCTGACTGCCATCGAGGATCACGGTGGTGACGCCGGAGGGGCATGGCTTGGCGCGCAGCAGCTGTGACGCCTCCTCGGCGACGCGCAGCGCGTTGCCCGCCATGTCGTAGCGCTCGACGAACTCCCAGCCTTCGGTGCCCTGGTGGCGACCGACGCTGTTCGGGTACGAGCGGCGCTGCACTTCGCCCTCGTCGACGGCGGTGGCCTCAATGCCGCAGCCGGTCTCCACGAGCGTCTGCTCGATGTCGCTGCCCTCGGTGCTGACGAAGAGCTTCTCGTCGCGCTGGCAGTACGTGTTCGCTTCGGCCATCACGATGTTCGGGACGCCCGTCATCGTCTCCGTCGCGCGGAGGAGCAGCGCGATCTTGTCGTCGAGCGAGACGGCGAAGGGGTCTTGTTGCATCGGCGTGGCGTAGGTGTCCTTGATCGCGGCGGGCGGGCCGATGTTGGCCTTCTGGCCACGCACCGTCGCGGACGCGTGCGCGATGCGCACCGCCTCGTCGGCGACGCGATCGGCTTCCTCCATCGTCATCTTGTGGCTGCTGGCGAACCCCCAATAGCCATCGACGAGCACGCGCACACCGAAGCCAAGCGACTCGTCGTACGTCAGACTCTCGACGTTCTGGAGGCGCACAGTGACGGACTCGGAGGCTTGACGGAGGACGCGGACGTCGGCGTAGCCGGCGCCGCGGGAGCGGGCGGTATCGAGGGCGCGCAGAGCGAGATCACGCATGTTGCTTCTCCTTGCAATCGGGTTCGACGCTCATCATAGCCGTCTGCGAGGCGCCGAGACCAGGGCGGCGCCCTAGACGCTGAGTTGGCGGCTACGCTGCTCGCCGCGAATGGTGGTGCCGCTCGGGATGTATTCGCCGAGCGCGGCCTCGACTGTGACGCCCGGGCCGATCACGCAGTTGCGCCCGAGGCGGACGGCTGGCGTAATCGTCGCGCGCTTGCCGATGATGGTGATGCCGTCGTGAACGACGTCCGGCCGCTCAACGTTGGCCGACCAGTCATCGCCGTAGCCGACCTGCGCATCGCGGCCAACCGCGACCTCCTTGTCGAGGATCGATCGGTCAACGATCGCTCCGGCCTCGATGTGCACATCATCGAAGATGATCGAGTCGCGCACGACGGCGCCTTCCTCGACGTAGACGCCGGGCGACAGCACGCAGTGCTCCACCCAGCCGTTGATAATGCAGCCGCGGTTGAGCAGGGAGCGGCTGATCTCGGCGTGGCGGCCGATCTTGGCCGGCGGGTAGGGGGCCTCGCGCGTGTAGATGCGCGACTCGCGCGCGTAGAGATCGAACTCGGGCAGGTCGTCGAGCAGGTCCATGTTCGCCTGGTAGTAGGAGCCGATGGTGCCGACATCGCGCCAGTAGCCGGCAAAGCGAGAGCCGTACACCTTTCGCGATGAGTCGGCGACGAGCGCCGGCACGATATCGTGGCCGAAGTCGTGCTTGCTATCCGCCCGCTCCGCGTCATCGACCAGGGCGCGGAGCAGGACGTCCTTGTTGAAGAGATAGATCCCCATGGAGATGAGGTTGGAACGGGGCTTGCGCGGCTTCTCATCGAACGCCGTGACGCGATCGCTGGAATCGAGGAAGAGCGTGCCGAAACGACTGGCGTCCTCCCAGGGCACACCAGACACCGGGATCGTGAGGTCGGCGCCGCACTCCCGGTGATGGGCGATAAGCTCATCGTAGGCCATCTTGTAGACGTGGTCGCCGGCGAGGATCAGCACGAGCTCCGCCTGCGACTCTTCGACGAAGTAGAGGTTCTGGTAGATGGCGTCCGCCGTGCCTCGATACCAGTCCGCGGCCGCGTGCCCGAGGTAGGGCTGCAGGAGCGAGACGCCGCCACCGGCGCGATCGAGGTCCCAGGGCCGGCCGATGCCAATGTGGTCGTTCAGTGAACGCGGCCGGTACTGCGTCAGCACGCCGACGCGGGTGATGCCGGAGTTGACGCAGTTGCTGAGCGTGAAATCGATGATACGGTAGCGGCCGCCGAAGATCACGGCGGGTTTGGCGCGCTCTTCGGAGAGGACGCTGAGCCGGT
>CAYQLM010000153.1:0-3739 GCA_964418365.1 uncultured Dehalococcoidia bacterium | reverse complement strand
AACCCCAGCCGATCGAGTCGCAGATGCGGAACTTCGCGATGCCCTTGCTCATGTCGACCACGCGCTGTATGAACGGGATCACCCAGCCGAAGATATCGGCGCGCGTGCAGTCCTCGAGGTGGATGCGCGGCACGATGTCGTGCTCCAGCGCCGTCTCGATCGGCTGCAGGTACTTCTCGATCGCCTCTTCCTTGCTGCGGAAGCCGAGCTTGTCGAAGATGTGGTGGTCGGACGCAGAGGCGAGCATGCCCGTCTCTTTGATCTTCCCCTGCGAGACTTCGACGAGCTGCTTGATGTCCTTCGGCGTGGCGCGCGTCCAGGTCGTCACCTTGGGCCAGTCGTAGCCGCGCGCGAGGAGCTGCTCGAGCGTCCAGAGGTCGCGCTTTTGGTAGATGAACGCCTCGACGGCGTAGATGGTCCCGGTGCCATTGTCGAGCTTGTGGAGGAGATCGTAGTAGCGGACGCGCGCCTCGTGCGGGAACAGCGCGATGCGGCTGTCCTGCGCGCCGTCGCGGAGGGTCGTGTCGGTGATCAGCTTCGGCAGGTCTTCGGACGCGGGCAGGAGCGCTGGTTCGTCCTCCATCGGGATGGGCGGCAGCTTGCCCTGGTAGTTGTAGTACACGCGCTCCGTGTTGATTCTCGTGGCGGTCGTGACCATCGGAACTCCTGTTCGTAGCTATCCGAACTTGCTTCTGCTATAGACAACGCCTCTAGGCGCTATCGATAGCTTCCATAGCAATGGTAACGGCAGGTTGGCACGACGGCAAGCAGCTTGAGTGAAGTTTGTGTTACGGCGTGGCTGGGCTGGCTGCCGGGGCGACATGCCAGAGGTCATCGAACCCCTGGCTGCCGTCGGTGCCGCCGAAGACGAAGATCGACGGCGCTTGCGTGACCAGCGCCATGTCTTGGCCGTAGCGCGGCGGAGGTGTTGCGCCTTCGGTTGGGAAGCGCGTCCAGTTCTCTCCCGACGAGTGGAACGACCAGAGGTCGTTCACCGGCCCCTGCGCCGTGTTGCCGCCGAAGAGGATGATCTGCGCGCCGGGATCGTGGAAGACCATCGAGTAGAGGTTGCGGGCGTCGGGATGCGGGTCGCGCGCCAGTTCCTGCCATTCCGTCACGGTCGACCATGCCCAGAGGTCCTCGAGGAACGGCGTGCCATCGGTCTGGCCGGCGAAGATGATGAAGCGGGTCTTGAGCGAGTCCCAGACGCCGCGCAGGAGGCAGCGCTTGAGCGGCCGCTTGACGGCGGGAGAGATGTCGGCCCAGGTGTGCGCGGCCAGATCGTACTGCCAGATGTCGTCGAAGCGCCCCTGGGTCGTGAAGCCGTGGCTCATGAAGAGGTGGCCCGCGCCGTCGTACGCCGCGGCGGCGCCGTAGCGAGGCGCGGGCACCGGGCCGGAGAAGCTCACCTGCGTCCACAGCGCCTGCAGCGGGTCGAACTCCCAGATGTCGTTGTAGAAGTTCGCGCCGTCCTGTCCACCAAAGAGGAGAACGAGACTCCGGCCGCTGTCCCAGATCGCATTGTGGCCGAAGCGCGCCTGCGGCCCGAAGGCAGCGACGGCGGTCCACGCGTTCGCGGCGATGTCGTACGACCAGAAGTCGGCCAGCGAGCTGGAGGCGTCGCGCCCGCCGAAGAGGTAGAGGTGCCGGCCGTCCGTGACGAGCGAGTGGTCGTGCCGCGCCGGTGGCTTTGCTCCCGCAACGGAGAGCTGGCTCCATGTCATCGGCTCGGACGACAGCGTGACGATGCGCGGAAGCGTCGGCGAGGTGCCGGCTGTCGGCTTCGGTGTCGAGTTGCTCACTTTGCATGCGAGCAGGTACGCGCCCATGAGCCCTGGGCCGCCTAGCGCGGCCGATCGCAGCAACTGGCGGCGCGACAAACGGAGCGTGTCCGGCTGCTGCTCGAGTTCGCCCTTTGGCATCCGTACCTCCGCGCTAATGCAGCGAGTGTATCGCAGCTATTCGCTAAGCGGGAGGAGCCAGAACACGGCGAGGCCGGCGTACATCGCGAGGCTGATCCACGGACTGATGAACGCGAGCGGCAGTGTGAGCAGCGTGATCGCAATGGCGAAGACGCCGTCGCTGAACGCCTCCAGCCGCTGCGTATCGCGATGGTGCGCGGTGGGGTCGTCGTGCGCTGATGCAGGTGTGGACATGCCGTGCGGCAGCGGCTTGCCGTTACTCCGTCGAGGCGAGGGAAAGCTCTAGAGGCTTACCCTTGAGGGTGCTCACCTTGAGGATGGAGAAGCCGATCACCTCACCTGACTCATCCACCTTCGCCATCACCTGGTCGAGCGCAGTCTCGCGAAAGGTGCCAGGCCGATCCTGCAGAGTGACCTCCAGGAAGTCCGCCTCAGCGTCGTACCAGACCTTTATTGCTTTGTCCATAGCACCTCTCCTCGCTTCGGGCGATCGGTGAAGTAGGCTGTGATGAGTAACGCATCGCTGCTGCCCCATTTTACTACGACACAGAGGAACTTCGCGCCAACCGCACTACTGGCATAGTGGCGGTGGTACAAGCGAACATCGGAATCAGACCGGGAGCGCACAACGAGATCAGGCGCTGCGAGCGTCTCCATCATGCGCTCCTGCTCGCCTCTCATCTCCGGGTGTTCGAGGACGTGCGCGAGCCGGTCGTCGGTGACCCGCACTGCGACGCCCCAGCAGTCTGTCCACGAAGGCATGTGAGCCGGCGGCTAGTCTTCCAGCGTGCTCGTGTCGCCCTCGGGCAGGCCGAGCTCGCGCGCCTTCAACAGGCGGCGCATGATCTTGCCCGATCGCGTCTTCGGCAGCGTGTCGATGAACTCGATCTCACGCGGCGCGATGCCGGGGCCGAGCTTCGCGCGGGCGAAACCGATCAGCTCGCGCCGGAGCTTGTCATTCGGTTCGAAGCCTTCCTTGAGCGAGACGAAGGCCTTCACGATCTCCATCGCGACGGGGTCCGGCTTGCCGATGACGCCCGCCTCGGCGACGGCGGGGTGCTCGATCAGCGCCGACTCGACTTCGAATGGGCCGACGAGGTGTCCGGCGGTGTTGATCACGTCGTCCGACCTGCCGACGAACCAGAAGTAGCCGTCATCGTCCTTGCGCGCGCGATCGCCGGTGATGTACCAGCCGTTGCGAAAGCGCGAGTTGTACAGCTCCTCGTTCTTCCAGTACGTGCGGAACATGGACGGCCAGCCGGGCCTGACGACGAGGTCGCCCTCGGTGCCCGGCGGCACCTCCTTGCCCTCTTCATCGACCACCGCCGGCTGGATGCCGGGCATCGGGCGGCCCATGGAGCCGGGCTTGATCGGCTGCACCGGATAGTTCGCGATCATGATCGAGCCGGTCTCGGTCTGCCACCAGTTGTCGTGGAACGGCAGGCCGATCACTTTCTCGCCCCAGACGACGCCCTCCGGGTTGAGCGGCTCACCGACCGACATGGTGTAGCGCAGGCTGGAGAGATCGTAACGTGCAGGGATCTCGTCGCCGGCCTTCATCAGCATGCGGATCGCCGTCGGCGCGGTGTACCAGACCGTGACCTTGTACGACTGGATGATCTCGTACCACTTACTTGCTGAGAAGCCGCCTTCGTAGATCACCGACGTGACGCCGTTCGTCAGCGGCGCGAACATCCCGTACGACGTGCCCGTGACCCAGCCCGGGTCGGCGGTGCACCAGTAGATGTCGTTCTCGTGTAGATCGAGCACGTACTTGCCGGTCGCGTAGTGGCCAAGCACGGCCTTGTGCACGTGTA
>CAYQLM010000152.1:0-3792 GCA_964418365.1 uncultured Dehalococcoidia bacterium | reverse complement strand
AGGGCGAGGTGACGATCCGCGTCGAGAGCGACGGCCGGACGTACGTCGGCCGCGGGGCCGACACAGACATCATCGTCGCGTCGGCGAAGGCGTACATGAATGCGCTCAACCGCGCGCTCTTCGTGCAGCGCCGGGCGGACGTCGAAGTGCGCACGAGCCCGTAACCGAACGAGAGGGGCGAATCAAATGGGAATGACTCTAGCCGAAAAGATCCTCGCCGCGCACAGCGGTAAGAAGGAAGTCTCACCGGGCGACCTGATCACCGTCAAGGTCGACCTGGTGATGGCGAACGACATCACGGCGCCCATCGCGATCGAGCAGTTCCGCAAGCTGGGCGTGAAGGACGTGTTCGCGAAAGACCGCGTGATCATGGTGCCGTCGCATTTCGCGCCGGCCAAGGACGTGGCGTCCGCGGAGCAGTGCCGCATCATGCGCGACTTCGCCAAGGAGAGCGGTTGCGTCTATTACGAGCAGGGCCAGGGAGGCATCGAGCACATCCTGCTGCCCTGGAAGGGCCATGTCGTGCCGGGCGACGTCTACTGCGGCGCTGACTCGCACACGCCCACCTGCGGCGCGCTGGGTGCCTTCGCGACGGGCATGGGCAGTACCGACGTAGCCGTCGCGATGGCGACGGGCGAGACGTGGATGAAGGTGCCGGAGACGATGCGCATCTTCTACCACGGCAAAATGCCAACGTGGACCCGCAGCAAGGACCTGATCTTGCACACCATCGGCGTCATCGGCACGGACGGCGCGACCTACAAGGCGATGCAGTTCGAAGGCGAGGCGCTCGCGGACATGTCGATGGACGCGCGCTTCACGATCACGAACATGACCGCGGAAGCGGGCGGCAAGGCCGGCATGATGCGCGTCGACGAGGTGACGCTGGAGTACGTCCGGCCGCGCGCCAAGCACGAGTGGACAGTGTTCGAGCCGGACGACGACGCCCGCTACGAGTCGACCTACGAGTTCGACGCGTCGAAGATCGAGCCGACGATCGCCATGCCGTTCTCGCCGGGCAACACGAAGACGATCTCGGAAGTGGCGAACATGGGCATCAAGATCGACCAGGTATTCATCGGCTCATGCACGAACGCGCGCATGGAGGACCTGCGCGAGGCAGCGGAGATCATGCGCGGCAAGCACATCGCGCCGTGGGTGCGCTGCATCGTCATCCCGGCGACGCAGGACATCTTCCTGGAGGCGCTGAAAGAAGGGCTGATCGAGGTCTTCACCGAGGCCGGCTGCCAGGTGAGCGCCGCGACGTGCGGCCCGTGCCTCGGCGGCTACTACGGCGTGCTGGCCGAGGGCGAGCGCTGCGTCTCGACATCAAACCGGAACTTCCCGGGCCGCATGGGCCACCCAAAGGCGGAGGCGTTCCTGGCGAACCCGCCGATTGCGGCGGCCGCGGCGATCGCGGGGCGCATCGTGCACCCGGAAGAAGTTGTTGGGAAAGTGGCAGTCTAGTGGGCTTCGTCAACGTTCCGGTGAAGCTCTTCGCGGCGAATAATGGCCGCGAGCCGATCGAGATCGAAATGCTCGTTGACACAGAAGCGATCTTCACGCTGGTTCCGCGTCCGCTCTTGGAACGACTAGGGATACAGCCATCAGGAAAGCGTCGCTTCCAGACTATAGAAGGCAGACCTATCGAGCGCGACGTAGGTGCAGTACAGATCGAGGTCCAGAACCAGCAACCCCCTGGCCCGGTTCCAGTCATCTTTGGTGAACCAAGCGATGGCCCTGTGCTGGGAGTAACAGCGCTGGAGAGTATGGGGCTCAAAGTTGACCCGGCTGCTGGCGTCTTGATACCCACGGATCTACTTATGCTGAGAATTGGCTCGCAAACGGCTGGAGGCACGTCATGAGCATGCGCGGTAAGGCCCACAAGTTCGGCGCGCACATCGATACCGATCAGATCATCCCGGCAAAGTTCCTGGTCACCACCGACCCGAAGGAGCTGGGCGAGCACTGCATGGAGAACAGCGAGCAGCCAGACTTCGCCCAGCACGTCCAGCCAGGCGACTTCATCGTCGCCGATGTGAACTTCGGCTGCGGGTCGTCTCGCGAGCACGCGCAGATCAGCATCAAGGGCGCCGGCGTGAGCTGTGTCATCGCGAAGAGCTTTGCGCGCATTTTCTTCCGCAACGCCATCAACCAGGGCCTGCCCGTCCTCGAATGTCCGGAGGCCGTCGACGCGATCCACCCCGGTGACGAGCTCGACATCGATCTCGCGACGGGCACGATCCGCGACCTGACGAACGAGGAGGTCTTCGTCGCGAAGCCGTACGAGCCGTTCCTGCTGGAGCTGCTCGCTGCAGGCGGCATTATCGAGTACACGAAGCGGAAGCTGGCTGCGGCGAAGGGAACGTAAGAGAGACGCAAGACGCGCTCGAGCGGCTACAGCAGATCATCGACCGGAGCGCTGCCTCCGCTGGCTCCGCCGTCAGGCGCAATTTCATCGGCGGAGGCTGGGCGATGTCGGCGGCAGAGTTCGTCGCGTTTTGGGAGCAACAGCCGATGGCATCGATCTCGACGGTGTCTCCGAAGGGGGAGGTACATGTCGCGCCGCTTGAGCCACGGCTGGTGGACGGCAAGTTCTACATACCCACCTTCCCTGACTCGGCCCGGCTGCGCGACCATCGCGCAAACCCGCGCTGTGCGATCGCTGCATGGGACGGCCCGTACCGGGCGATCATCGTGTATGGCGTGGCTCGTGAGGTGACGGACAACCCCACGGAACGCACGCAGGAGACGGCCGTCGAGCAACGCTACGCCAACAGCGAAATGGTTACAATAGAGATCACGCCGACGCGCATCTACGGCATCCGGCCGCCGGAAGGACATCCCGCTCACACGCCGATAGGAGACTGATATGGGAGACGAACGCCCCAAGATCCGCCCGAGCCTGCGCGATGCGTTCACCAACTGGCACGAGTCGGACCTTCCGTTCTTCGAGAAGTTCTTCGTGGCGATGCGCAACTACAGCCGTCGCTTCGGCATCCCGCCGAAGAACTGCTGCGGGAACTACGGCGAGCCCGGCTGCTGAGCCTGTCCGCTCCCTGAGCCCGGTTCGGGCTCCAGCGAGACACAGGGCCAATAGACATTGCAGGGCGCGCGCTTGCCCTGAGCGAAGTCGCCGGCATACACTACGGCACCACACGCCAAGGAGCCCAGCCATGAAAGCAGCGGTGTTCCACGGGGCGAACCAGCCCCTCACGATCGAACAGCTCGAGATCGACAAGCCGATGGCGCGCGAGGTACTCGTGCGCACGGCGGCGACGGGCGTCTGCCACAGCGACCTCCACTTCGTCGACGGGCTGTACCCGCTCCCCGCGCCGGCCGTGCTGGGACACGAGGCCGCAGGCATCGTCGAAAAGGTCGGTGAGCTTGTCACCTACGTGCAGCCGGGCGACCACGTCATCGCCTGCCTCTCGGTCTTCTGCGGTAGCTGCGAGCAGTGCCTCACCGGCCATCCGAACCTCTGCCGCAACCCCAACCGCATGCGCGCTCCGTCCGACCCGCCCAAGCTCAAGTTCTCCAACAACGGTGCTTCGGTCAACCAGTTCGCCAACATCTCCAGCTTCGCCGAGTACATGCTGCTCCACGAGCACGCGATCGTGAAGATCCGCGATGACATGCCGCTCGACCGCGCCGCGCTGATCGGCTGCGGCGTGATGACCGGCGTCGGCGCGGCGTTGAACACGGCGAAGGTGGAGCCAGGCTCGACGGTCGCCGTGTTCGGCGCGGGGGGCGTCGGTCTCGCGGCGATCCAGGGCGCGCGCATCGCCGGGG
>CAYQLM010000151.1:0-3794 GCA_964418365.1 uncultured Dehalococcoidia bacterium | reverse complement strand
ACCGGCCGCGAGCAGCTCTGCCCGGAGCGCAAGTTCCTCGGCACGATGCTGCCGGGCGCGTTCGCGGAGTACATCGATGTGGCAGCGTACATCGTGCATCCGCTGCCGGACGGCGTCGACTTCGAGGCGGGCGCGCTCGTGGAGCCGCTGGCGGTGACGGTGCACGGCCTGCGACAGGTCGGGCTGGAGTTCGGCGAACGCGTGGCCGTGCTCGGCTCGGGAACGATCGGGCTGATGGCGATCGTGGCGGCGCGCGCGCTCGGCGCTAAGGACGTGTTCGCGACGGCGCGCTACCCGCACCAGGCGGACATGGCGCGCGCGCTCGGCGCGACGCATGTCGCGGATGCGAGCGAGACCGCGGTAGGCGAGCTGCTGGGCGCGTTCGGCGGGCGCGGGCCGGCGGTGGTGGTGGAGACGGTCGGCGGCGTGGCGGACACGGTCAACGAAGCGATCGCGCTCGCGCAGTCGGGCGGGCGGGTATCGATCCTGGGCATCTTCTCGACGGCGCCGCAGGTGAACGTGACGCTGGCGGTGCTGAAAGAGGTGGCGCTGATCGGCGGGATCACCTATGGCCACATCGGCGGGCGATCGGACTTCGGCGTCGCGCTGGAGATCGCCAGTCGCTATGCCGACGACATGCGCAAGGTGATCACGCATCGCGTGAAGCTGGACGGCATCGCGGAGGGCTTCGCGACGGCGGCGGACAAGGCATCGCGATCGATCAAGGTGACGGTGGAACTGTAGTTCAGGTGGTCGCCGTGGGGCGCGTTGAGAACGCGAGTGCTGTAGCTCCGACCGCGAACACCCCGCCGATGAAGAGCGGGAACGCGACGCTCCCCTCGACGAAGAGCTGCAGCCCCGCCGCGACCGCCAGAAGACTCCGCGCCTTCCCCAGATGACGCGACAACAACCCGGCACCCACGAAATCGGCCGTCGCCGCGAGCGGCAGGGCGAAAAACGCAACGATGACGAGTATGCGACGAAGATCGCCGGCCTCCCCCATGGCGAAGAGCGGCAGAAACAGTGCCCACTCGCCAATAGAGATGAGGCCAGCGATGGCGGCAAGGACTCTCGCGATTGAGAGACGCACTCAAACCTCCGCCCGGTAACGCGAGCATAGCACGGCCCTTGTGGCCCATCAACCGTATCGGCTCTAGTTCAACGCAAACTTCGTGCGGCGCTTCTCTTCCCACATTTCGGTGAGCGATCGGACGCGCGCTGCCAAGAGGACGGCGAGGCGGCTGAGGCGTTCGGGCACCGACAGCGTTTCGAGGAGCGCTTGCTTCTCGGCGATGGGCAGCTCGACGGCACCAGCGACGTAATCGGCGAGAAAGTCGGGATCGGCCGGGAGATCGAGCTGGCGCGACCATTGGCCGCTGATGGCGAGCACGAGCCGCTGGTGTTCGGCAAAGAGTGCGGAGACGCGCGCGGCGAGCTGCGCAACTTCGGGCGCATCGACATGTTCGCTTTCAAGGAACTCTACGTCGCCCTGCAAGTACGGCTCCGTCGTGTCGAGCGCCAGGATGCGGAAGCGTCGCTCGCCATACGCGACAAGGTTCATTTTGCCGTCGGGCAGTCGCTGCACCTGCGCGATGCGCGCCGTCGTGCCGATGTCGTGTGGCTCGGCGCCAACTCCGACCTCCTCGCCGGAGCGGATGAGGACGACGCCGAACGGCGATTGTTCGTCGATACAGCGGCCGATCATGAGCTTGTAGCGCTCCTCGAAGATGTGGAGCGGCAGCGCGGTGTGCGGAAGGAGGACGGTGCGGAGGGGAAACAACGGCAGGCGTTCCACGCTGGGAGGATAGCAGGAGAGTCTTCGGGCTGCCCCATCGGGCAGCCCGAGAGTTACTCAGCTTTCGAGAGATGATTGCTAACCCAGGAGACCAGCGACCCCTTGCAAGATCACTTCGGCATCGATGCTGTTGACGTTGCCGTCCTGGTTGACGTCGGCACCCGGCATGTTCGGTAGAGCGTCGACCAAGCCGCTTTCGAACTGAAGCGTCAGCTCCGCGTCGATGGCGTTGACGCCGCCGTCGTCGTTGACGTCACCATCGGGTGTCTCGGTGGGCTCCGGCGTCTCAGTGGCCTCCGGTGGCTCGGTGGCCTCCGGTGGCTCAGTCGGTTCGGGTGCCTTTGTCGCCTCGGGCGTCTCGGTGCCTTCCTTGGGTTCGGTCGGCTCTGGTGCCTTGGTAGCCTCGGGAGTCTCGTCGGGCTCCTTCGTGCCGGTGGCCTCCGGCGTCTCGCCGGGCTCTTTCGTCTTGGTGGCATCTGGAGTCTTGCCTGGCTCCTTCGTCTCCGTCGCCTTCGGTGTCTCGCCCGGCGCCTTCGTCTCGGTCGCCTTCGGGGTCTCGCCAGCGGCCTTCGTCTCGGTCGCCTTCGGGGTCGAATCGCTCAGGGTCCCATGTGCAGCGCCCGACGTCGCAAGGACGCCGACAGCAACAATACCTACAGTCAGCCCGATGGCCGCGGCGGCCGCAATCAGCTTCGTCCTGGCGTATCTGGGCATGAATTCGTCCTCCTGCTCTTCCTAACCCCTTCGGTATACCTGTCGGCGGAGGCGACGTTTTCCGCACCCGGGAGGCATGGTCACCGCCGGGGCGGCAGCGCAACGAAACCTACCGGCCGGCCGGAAATCGTTGGCTCGCAGGCGAGGAGGAGCTAAGAGTCGGCCGTTACCGCTTCACGCGAGGGAGCCGAAGGTTGAGCGCCCTGCTTCGAGATGGCCACGCGCGGGACCGTGAGGCCGTTCTCAGAGGGGAGGAGCGTGTTCACCGCCCCGCCGCCGTACATCGTCGAGACGAAGACGGCGCCGCGCGGGACGTCGGTGGTAAGGAGCGCGGGCAGCGACAGCTCGGCGCTGCCGCTGCGCAGCACGACCTGCTCACCCATCGCGATGTTGAGGTCGTGCGCGTCGTACTGGTTGATGTAGACGGTCTCTTCGCGATGGAGCTTGTCGGCGTCCGGCGAGTTGATCGCCGCGCCTTCGAGGCTTGTGTACAGCGTCCGGCCGGTAAGCAGCGCGACCTCGCCGTTGGGCGGCAAGACCGGCGGCGCGGCAACGGGCTGCAGCGCGATCTTCTCCGCCGGCGCGTCGATAACGGCGCGCGCGCCGGCCCACGACAACTGCGTCGAGCGAAACAGCCCGTAGCCATCGACCTTCGACGCGATCTCATCCGTGACGGCCCCCGCGGTGGTGTATGCAAACTGTGCGTTGGAGCCGAGACGCTGCGCGAGCCGGCCGCCCAGCTCGGCGAGGGTCTGCCAGGCAGGTCGCGCGTCACCCGGGACGGCCTGGGCCGCGCGCAGGCGCTGGACGCGTCGATCGGCGTTCGTGAACGAGCCCACTTTGCTGTAGGACGGAGCATCGGCCAGGACGACGTGCGCCAGCTGCGCTGTCTCCGTCAAGAGCTGATCGATGACAAGTAGGAACTCGAGCTTGGTGAGCGCTTCCTGCACGCGCGAGCGGCCGGGCGCGAACAACAGCGGGTTATCGGCAGCGACGACGAGCGCCTTGATCGTGCCGCTGAGCGCGCCTTCGATGATGCCGTTGAAGTCGAGACCGCCGTCTCCGGGCGAGACGCCCACATCGAGCGCGCCGTTGACGTTCGCCTCGGTCGGTAGCAGGTACAGCGATCGCGGGGCGTCGCGTCCGCGCAGCAGCAAGCCGATGTTCGCGCAGCCCTTAGCGGTCTCCGCGGCGAGCGCAACCCCGTTCGGCTTCGGCGCGAAGACGACGGCGACCTGCTGATCGCTGTCGCCACGAGCCTCGCGCAGGATCTGCGCCGCCTGCT
>CAYQLM010000150.1:0-3906 GCA_964418365.1 uncultured Dehalococcoidia bacterium | reverse complement strand
ATCGAGGCGGTGGACATCCGGGGCAACGTCGATACCCGCGTGCGGAAGGTCGACGACGGCGACTACGATGCGGCGGTGCTCGCGGTCGCCGGGCTGGAGCGGCTCGGCCTGCTCGACCGGGCCACGGAGATCTTCGATGCGGATGTGATGCTGCCGGCGGTCGGGCAGGGCGCGCTCGCCGTCGAAGCGCGCGCCGACGACAGCGAGCTGCTCACGTTACTGCGGACGATCGATCATCGCGAGTCGCGCCTCGCCTGCGAAGCGGAGCGCGCGTTCCTCACGCGGCTGGGTGGCGGCTGCCGCCTGCCCTTCGGTGCGCTGGCGGAGGTGGAAGGCGATGCGCTGCGCATCCGCGGTTTCATCTCGGACGACACGGGTAGCGAGGTCTTCTGCGCCGAGATGACAGGTGGTGTTGAAGACTCGGCCAACGTTGGCGTGCGGCTGGCGGATCAGCTCCTGAGCCTGAACTCCGCGGGCCACTTTCCCATCACCGGTGCCTAGCGCGATGTTGAGGTCTCGTTTGTGAGCACCGGCCGCGTCACCCTCGTCGGCGCGGGACCGGGCGACCCCGGGCTGATCACCGTCGCCGGCGCGGAGGCGCTCGCGCGCGCCGAGGTCGTCGTCTACGACCGGCTCGCCAACCCGCGCCTGCTCGACCTCGCGCCGAAGGGCGCCGAGCGCTGCTTCGCCGGCAAGGGCCCCGCCGCGCACACCATGTCCCAGGACGAGATCAGCGCGCTGCTCATCGATCGCGCGCGCGCGGGCAAGCGCGTCGTGAGGCTGAAGGGCGGCGACCCGTTCGTCTTCGGCCGGGGCGGCGAGGAGGCGCAGGCGCTCGCGGCCGCCGGCATCGCGTTCGATGTCATCCCGGGCGTGGCGTCCGCCGTCGCCGCGCCGGCGTACGCAGGTATCCCGCTCACGCATCGCGGCGTCGCGGCGTCCGTCGCGTTCGTCACCGGCCACGAGGACCCCACAAAAGAAGAGCAGGACGTCGATTGGGAGCGGCTCGCGACGGCGGTCGACACGCTCGTGCTGCTGATGGGCGTCGGCCAGCTCGCGACGATCGTCGAGCGGCTGATCGCGGGCGGGCGCGCCGCATCGACACCCGCTGCGGTGATCGAGTGGGGGACGCTGCCGCGCCAACGCGTCGTCACCGGAACGCTGGGCGATATCGTGTCGAAGGCGAACGAAGCACAGATCGGGCCGCCTGCCGTCGCCGTTGTCGGCGATGTGGTGCGCCTGCGCGACACGATCCGCTGGTTTGATACGAAGCCGCTGTTCGGCCTGCGCGTCCTCGTCACACGCACGCGCGAGCAGGCAAGCGAGCTGTCGCGCGCGCTGGCCGCCGCCGGCGCGGAACCGGTCGAGCTGCCGGCGATCGAGATCGTCCGCCGCTACGACGAAGAGAAGGTCGCAGCGGCGATCGATGCGCTGCGTGACGGCGCATACGAGTGGGTACTGTTCACCAGCGCGAACGGCGTCGAGATCTTCTTCGATCTGCTGCGCGAACGTGGCCTCGACGCGCGCGCGCTGCGCGCGCGCATCGGCGCGATCGGCCCCGGCACGGCCGATGCGCTGCGGGCGCACGGCATCGCCGCTGACGTCACGCCCGTGGCGAGCGCCGCCACCGCCGAGGGCCTCCTGACCGCGCTCGAGCCGTTCGACGTACGCGACAAGCGCGTGCTGCTGCCGCGGGCGGAGGGCGCGCGCGACGTGCTCATTGATGGGCTCGCCGCGCGCGGGGCGCAGGTCGACGAGGTCACGCTCTACTTCGCCCGGCCGCCGACCGCTGCTTCGGATCAGCCTGAGCTTGTCGAAGGGCACCCCGGCCCTGGCGAAGCATTGCGCCGTCTCCGCGCCGGCGAGATCGACATCGCGACGTTCGCCAGCTCATCGTCCGTGCGCAGCCTCGTGGCGCTGCTCGGCGGCGACATCGAGCCGCTGCGCCGCTGCCGCATCGCTGCGATCGGGCCGGTGACGGCGCAGGCGGTCGAGGAGCTGCTCGGCCGCCCGCCGGACGTCGTCGCACGCGAGCACACGATTTCCGGCCTGGTGCAGGCGCTGATCGAGAACGCGGGACGGATCCGCCGCTAACGCGATAGGAGATCGCTTGGACTGGACGCTGGCGCTGATGGCGCTGCTCGGCTTCGGCGTCGGCGCGTACGGCACGGTCATCGGCGCGGGCGGCGGCTTCATCCTCGTGCCGCTGTTGCTTTTCACCTTCCCCGACTACGGCCCGGAGAAAGTCACCGCGATCTCGCTGGCCGTCGTCTGGGCGAACGCAACGTCCGGCTCCGTCGCCTACGCGCGCCGGCACCGCATCGATTACGTGACAGGCATGTTGTTCGCCGCGGCGTCGATACCAGGCGTCGTCGCGGGCGCGCTGGTCGTGCATCTTGTGCCGGAGCGGGCGTTCAGCATCATGTTCGCGCTGCTGCTGCTCGGCATCGTCATCGTGCTGCTGCTCCGCCCGCAGGCGACGACGATCCGCGAGCCGATCGTCGCGCGCGGCGGGCTCCTCGTGCGCTCGATCACCACGGAAGAAGGCGTGAGCTATCGATACGCCTACAAGGTCTGGCAGGCGGTGCTGCTCAGCCTGGCTGTTGGCTTCGCGTCCAGTCTCTTCGGCATCGGCGGCGGCGTGATCCACGTCCCGGCGATGATCATCCTGTTTCGCATTCCCCTCCCGTTCGCCGTCGCGACGTCGCACTTCATCCTCGCCTGCATGGCGGGCGGCGCCACCATCGTCCATCTCACGAACGGCACGCTCTCCGGCAATGCGCTGCGCCAGGCCGTCGCGCTCGGCATCGGCGCGGTCGGCGGCGCGCAGGCCGGCGCGTGGCTATCGCACAGGCTGAGCGGCGCAGTCGTGCTCCGGCTGCTCGCGCTGGCGCTGGTTGCGCTCTCGATCCGGCTGCTCTTGAAAGGCGCATTCGGCGTCTAGGTTGGCGAACTGTCATGCTGAGCGAAGCGAAGCATCTGGCCCCTCGCGGGAACGTCGTGACAGCGCTACGCAGCCGACCGTTATAATAGGTTGACGATGGAACCGATCCCGTACCTCAAGACCGAAGGTGAGCTGCCGGTGCTGCGCAAGCCGATGTTCATCGCCGCGTTTCGCGGCTGGAACGACGCCGGGGAGGCAGCCACGCTCGCCGTCCGCCACCTCATCGAGAGCTGGTCGGCGACGCAGTTCGCCGCGATTGACCCCGAGGAGTTCTACGACTTCACGGTCGCTCGCCCGATGATCCGCATCAGCGAGGAGGGCCAGCGCGACCTTCGCTGGCCGCCGAACGAGTTCTACTACCACCAGCATCCGGACGCGGAGTACGACATCGTGCTCTTCGTCGGCACGGAACCGCACCTGAAGTGGCGCACGTTCTGCAACACGGCGCTCTCGCTCTTCCAGCAACTCGATGGCTCGCGGTTGCTGACGCTGGGCGCGCTCGTCGCCGCGACGACACACCGCCGCCCGCCGCCGGTCACCGGCTTTTCGACCGAAGAGGAGCTGCGCGGCCGCCTGGAGGGCATGACGATCTCCCGCGCGCGCTACGAAGGCCCGACGGGCATCGTGGGCACGCTGCACGATGCGTGGCGTCGCTCCGGCGCGGCGGCTGCGAGCCTGTGGGCCGGCCTGCCGCCGTATCTCGGCGACGCGCAGAACGCGCGCGGCGCGCTCGCGCTGCTGGAGGCGCTCGACCGCATCTTCGGTCTCGTGCCGGACCTCGCGCCGCTCGCCGAGGCGAGCCGCAAGCTGGAGGAGCAGATCGACGAAGCGCTCGCCGACAACCTCCAGATGCGCGCCTACCTCGTCGAGCTTGAGAAGCGGATCGACTCCGGCCTCGTCGAGGCCGCCACGCCGGACCTACCACCCGCGGGCGACCTCATCGGCGAGCTGGAGGCGTTCCT
>CAYQLM010000149.1:0-3961 GCA_964418365.1 uncultured Dehalococcoidia bacterium | reverse complement strand
GCGATCGTGGAGGCCGTGCGCTCGACGATCGAGATCACGCCGCCAGAGCTCGTCGCCGATCTTATGTATCGAGGGATCGCGCTGGCCGGCGGAGGAGCGCTGCTGCGCGGACTCGACCGGCGGCTCTCGCAGGAGACGAAGTTCCCGGTCTACGTCGCGGACGATCCGCTCACGAGCGTCGTGCGCGGCACGGGAGAGATGTTGGAAGAAGCGGACCTGCTGGAAAAAGTGCACGCGAGCCTAGCCAGCCGGAAGCCGCCTCGCTAGAATAGACCGCAGAACCCCATACATCCCTCAGCACGGCGCCGCTGTTGTGGGGAGCCGCCGCCGCGTTCCGAAGGAGAGGAACACCACCATGCGCGCACGCACGCGCACCTGGTTTAGCTTCGTCGTTATCGCGAGCATGCTCTTCATCGTCGCCAGCCGCTTCGGCGTCTTCGATCCGCTCCAGAACGCCACGCTGAACGTCTCCGCACCGATCGAGTCCGGCCTGCGCAACGCGACGACGCCGCTCGCCGATTTCGTCAACAATCTGACGGACACGCATCACCTATCGAAGGAGAACCAGTCGTTGCGGCAGGAAAACGAGAAGCTGCAGGCCGAAGTCGCCGCCTTGCGTCAGACGCAGACGGAGCTGAGCGATCTCCAACAGTTCCTGAACGTGCGCGGAGCACACCCCGGGGATGCCTTCGTGGAGGGACAGGTTTTTGCCCAGGACGGCAGCAATGAGCAGCGCGAAGTGACCATCGACCGCGGGACGTCTGATGGCGTACAGGAAGGGATGATCGTCCTCACGCGACAGGGCAGCCTCATCGGCTCTGTCACGCGCGCGCTCAATGACATCTCCTGGGTCACGCTCATCAGCGACCAGTCGAGCGCGGTGAGCGCGGCGGTGCAGAACTCCGGCGCGCAGGGCGTGGTCGCCGGCTCGCTGAACGGAACGATGACGATGGAGTTCGTCGCGGCGACGGCGGACGTCAAGGAAGGCGACCTGGTCGTAACATCGGGCGTTGGCGGGCATCACCCGGCCGGCGAGCTGATCGGGCAGGTCACGAAGGTGCAGGCCACGGCGCAAGAGCTGTTCAAGTCGGTCGAGGTGCACCCGCTGGCCGATCTGTCACACATTGAGAACGTCATCATCATGACGAGCTTCGTGCCCAAGGACACCGGGTCGCCGTGAGCTCCGCGGCCGGCCTCTTCGCCGTCGTCTTTGCCGCGCTGGCCCAGGTCGCCATCCTGCCCTCGTTCTCCATCTTCGGTGTGCAGCCGAGCATCATCATCGTGCTGCTCGTGGCGTGGATGTCGATCCGCGGCCAGCGTGAAGCGCTCTTCCTGATTCCCGCCGCCGGTTTCGTCCTCGGCCTGCTGGACGGACAACCGATCGGACTGGCGATGCTGGCGCTTTCGCCGCTTATGTTGATGACAGAGGTCCATGAGCTGCGGCTGGTCGACTCCGACTTCGTGCCCGCGCTGCTGATCACGGCGGTCGCAACGGTAGTCTACGAGACCACGCTTTTGGTAAGCTTGGCCGTGAAAGGCGAGTCAGTGCCATGGCTCGCAAGCGTAACCGACGTCCTAGTGCCAGCGGCTATCGCCAACGTCTTACTTTTGCTTCCCGTGTACGCGGTGATCCGCTGCGCCAGTCTTGATCTCCGGCGTCCGCGAGCCATCTAGCCCGTTCGCGCACGCAGGATGCACCTTGGATGCGCAAGGATGATGCGTTTACCCCCCGTCGATCGCAGCCGGCGCTGGCGCCCGGAGACGCGCGCGCCGCGCGGACGTGAGCTCTTCCAGCGGCGCTTCCTTCTCCTAAAAGCGCTGATCATCCTCCTCTTCGGCGTGCTGCTCCTGCAGCTCGTGCGCATGCAGATCGTCGACCACGCGCACTACAGCGCGCAGGCGAACAACAACCGCCTCCGCACCGTGCCTGTCCTCCCCGCGCGAGGGCTGATCTACGACAGGAACGGCGTGCAACTGGTCAGCAACCAACCGATCTTCTCGGCGGCCGTCGTTCCGGTGGACGTTCCCAAGGATAAGCTCCTCGAAGTCGTTGCCAGCCTGTCCCTGATGACCGGCGTGCCTCCGCAGGACATCGCGAACAAGATCGCCAGCGCGAAACTGAAGGACCCGCAAACGCCACTCGTGATCAAGCCGAACATCGATGACGCGACGGCGTTCAAGCTGCGCGAACAGCAATCGAGCCTCCCGGGCGTGCAGGTGCTGGTCGAGTCCGTGCGCAGGTATCCCGACGGCACGGAGGTCTCAGATGTGCTCGGCTTCGTCGGCCGGATCGACGAGGCCGAGTACAACGACCTGAAGAACAGCGGGTACCAGCTCAACGATCACCTGGGCAAGACGGGCGTGGAGTACACGTACGAGTCGGCGCTGCGCGGCACTCCCGGCTACGATCTCAAGGAGGTCGACGCCACCGGGAGGGCGGTCAAGACCGTCGCCTCGGTACCGGCGCAGCCAGCCGGCAATCTGGTCCTCTCCCTCGACCTCGATCTCCAGAAGCACGTCACGCAGTTTCTCCAGGCGGGTCTGGGCAACTCCCAGAACGCCGCTGCGGTCGTGATGGACGTGCACACCGGCGAGATCCTGTCGCTCGTCTCACTGCCTTCATACGACAGCAACATCCTTACCGAGCCCATCGACGAGAATAAGCTCGACGGGCTGCTGAACGACCCGAACAAGCCGATGCTCAATCACGCGCTCTCCGAGGTGAACCCGCCCGGCAGCACGTTCAAGATGGTAACCGGCACCGCCGCGCTTCAGGAGGGCGTAGCGTCGCCGAGCACGACCATCACGAGCAACGGTTCGCTCAGCGTGCAAGATGAGTACACACCCGGCAAGGTCTGGGTGATGAAGGACTGGGCCGTGCTGGGCACGATGGACTTCTATCACGGTCTAGCGATGTCTTCCGACGTCTACTTCTACTACCTCTCCGGCGGCTACTACCGCGACGGGGTAACGGTGTTCCAGGGCCTTGGCGCGGACCGGCTCGCCCGGTACGCGCGCGACTACGGCTTCGGCGCCAAGACAGGCATCGACATCCCCGGTGAGGCCGCCGGCAACGTGCCCGACCCGGCGTGGAAGGAGCAGACCGTCGGCGACGTCTGGACGCTAGGCGACACGTACAACTTCGGCATCGGCCAAGGATATCTCACCGTCACGCCGATGCAGCTCCTCCGCGTCACGGCTGCCATCGCCAACGGCGGCGACTTGCTGACGCCGCACGTCGCGAAGGAAGTCGTGGACGAGCAGGGGCATGTCGTGCAGAGCATCGCTCCGCCGCCGGAGCACAAGGTCATGGTCTCGCCCGCCAACCTCGCGATCATGCGCGAGGCGATGCGCCAGGCGGTCGTCTACGGCCCGGCGAGGACCGGCGCGAGCAGCTACGTCACCATCGCGGGCAAGACCGGTACCGCAGAGTTCGGTGAGCAGACCAGCAGCGGCACCTATGTCTACAGCCATGCGTGGTACACCGGCTACGCGCCGATCGATAACCCGCAGATCGCTGTGCTGGTCTACCTGGAGAAGGGCATCGGCGCGACGAACGCCGGGCCCGTGGCGAAGCAGATCTTCGACTACTACTTCAGCCGGCAGCACCTCGCCGAACAAGGGGCCGGCCGGTGAACGCTCGCATCGTCCGCCTGCGCGACTTCGACCCCGTGCTCCTGTGCTCAGCGCTGGCGCTCGTCGCGCTGGGCGCGTTGCTGATCTACAGCGGCAGCTTCGCGCAGTTCGGGAAGCCCAGCGGGATCGACTTCTCCCATCCCGTCGTTCGCCAGTCGATCTTCGCCGGCGCCGGCCTTGCGTTGGCGCTCATCTTCGCGGCGATGGACTACCGCATGCTCGGCTCGCTCAGCGGGGCGTTGTACGCGCTCAGCATCGGGGCCCTTCTCTTCGTCACCACGCTCGGCGAAGCGACGTACGGCTCTCGACGCTGGATCCTGATCGG
>CAYQLM010000148.1:0-4002 GCA_964418365.1 uncultured Dehalococcoidia bacterium | reverse complement strand
ATCCCGTTCGTGAACGACCCGGGCGAATTGAACCGGCCCACGGTGAAGGCGTGATGGTCGCCGCAACCGTCACTTCGGCCGAGGAGCTTTACGCCGCCGCGCGTAGCAAGCTCTACCGTCTGCTCGCCGATGGCTTCCTGTACCCGGACCGGGCCTTCTTCGACGCACTCACCACCGGCCGCTATCGCGACGACGTGGCGCTCGCCTGCGAGCCCCTCGCCTACGATCTCGCGCCGGCGCTCGATGGGCTGGTCGCCTGCGGAGAGTACGTCGACTTTCAGGCGGACTACCTGCGGCTGTTCGAGGTCGGCCTCGGCGTGCCGCCGTGCCCGCTCTACAGCGGCATCTACCGCGGCGGGCGCAAGGCCGTGATGGAAGAGCTGACCCGCTTCTACAACTACTTCGGCCTCTCGGTGGAGCAGGGCAAAGGCGAGCTGCCGGACCACATCTCGACCGAGCTGGAGTTCATGCATTTTCTCGCCTTCAAAGAAGCGACTGCGCTCCGCCGCAGCGAAGACCACGTTCCCTATCGCCGTGCCCAGGCCGATTTCCTGGAGCGACATCTGGTCTCGTGGCTGCCCGCGCTGGACGACCGCCTCGCCGGCCTCAACCCGCCGGCCTGCTATGCCGCGCTGGCGTGGCTCGCCCGCGCGCTGACCCGAGCAGAGCTCAGCCTTCTGCGCCAGTCGCCCGAGTTGGCGAGCGTGGGAGGACAGGAGGACGGCGTATGACGGCCTGCATCTGCATCGTCGGCAACAAGAACTCCGGGAAGACCATGCTGATCGAGCGGTTGCTGCCGGAGCTGACGGCCCGGGGCCGGAAAGTCGCAACCATCAAGCACGATGCCCATGACTTCGAGATCGATCTGCCGGGCAAGGACACCTGGCGGCACCGTCAGGCTGGGAGTGGTACGACCATCATCGCGTCGTCCTCCAAAGTCGCGATGGTGCGGTTGGTCGACCGCGACGAGCCACTCGAGGGGCTACTCCGCCTTGTCGACCGTTCATATGACTTGGTGCTGATCGAAGGCCTGAGGCGCAGCCCGCTGCCGAAGATCCTCGTCTACCTGCCGGAGCTGGGCCTCGAGCCGGCGCAGACGTTGGGCGAGACCTGGGCAGTCGTGACGAGTGGTGGAAATCTGGCAATCGATGCGCCGCACTTCCTGCCCGACCAGGTCGCGGAGTTGACCGACCTTATCGAGCAGCGCCTGCTCGGCGGCGCTAGCAGGACGCCGGCCTGGAACCTGCCGGCGTTGCTGGCGGAGGCCGGCCGCCAGCACGGGCATCTCTGCCCCGGCCAAGTGCTCGGAGTGCGGATGGCTGTCGCCGCCTGCGACCGCCTCGGCATAGTGGATCCAAAGTCCTCGAAGCGTCTCATCGTGTTCGTCGAGACAGACCGCTGCGGCACCGACGCGGTCCAGACCGTTACCGGTTGTACGCTGGGCAAACGCACACTCAAGTTCATCGACTATGGCAAACTCGCTGCGACATTCGTTGACACGGTGACCGGCCGCGCGCTGCGCGTCAGCGCGCTGGAGAGCTCGCGGGAGGCGGCGCAGCGCTTCGCGCCGGAAGAGAGCGATCGTCACCTGGCTCAACTGTGCGCCTACAAGGCGCTCCCGGACGAACAGCTCTTCAGGTTCGAAGAAGTTCACGTGGAGCTCAGCGAGAACGACCTGCCCGGCCGCCCACAGAGCCGCGCGATCTGCACCATCTGTCAGGAAGGCGTGAACGACGGCCGTGAGGAGACCGTCGGCGGCCATGTCCTGTGCCGGGCGTGCGCCGGTCAAGCCTACTACAAGTCCGGCACGGGCGCGCGCAAGCGGGAGACCCAGCATGGCCGCTGACGTCATCGGAGCTGTCCTGGCGGGCGGACGGGGCCGGCGCATCGGCGGCGACAAGCCGTCGCTGGAGTTGGGTGACCGGACGCTTGTCCGCCACGCCGTCAGTGCCCTGTGCTCTGCGGGGCTCGAGGTAGCTCTGGTGCTGCGCCCGGGCCAGCCGGTTCCGCTGACCGCGCACACGATCGCCGTCGTTCGCGACGAGATCGAGAACGCCGGACCGCTCGGAGGGCTGCAGGCGCTCCTGCGCTGGCTGCCGGCGGAATGGGCGCTTGTAGCGGCCTGCGATCAGCCGTTCCTGTCGCCACGCCTACTGCAAGGTCTTATGAGCGAACGGCCGGACGGCGTCGAAGCCATCTGCGCACGCCCAATCGACCGCCCGGAGCCGCTTCCCGGCCTCTACCACAGAAGCATCCTGCCCGCCATCGATCGCGCGCTGGAGCGAGGCGAACGGAGCCTCACGGATCTTCTCGCATCGCTTCGTGTCCGGGAAATTCCCCGACACCTGGTGGAGCACTGGGATCCCAGTCTCGCGTCATACCTCAACATCAATACGCCGGATGAGCTCGAACGGGCGCGTGCCCTGCTTGCTGCGAACGCCGCGGGGCCGCAGCGGGCTGCCCGACCCAATCGGAGGTGATGCATGCCAAGGAAGACCAACGGGAAGAGCAACGGACGCCGCTCGGAGGACGAGTACCGAAAGCGCTGGCGGTGGGACAGCGTTGCGTGGGGCAGCCACTGCGTCGATTGCTACCCCAGCAACTGCCCGTACCGCGTCTTCGTGCGCGACGGAAAGGTTGTGCGGGAGGAGCAGGCCGGCGTCTTCCCGGTCATCGAGCAGGGCGTACCGGACATGAACCCGGCCGGTTGCCAGAAGGGCGCCATGTGGAGCCAGATGCTCTACGGGCAGGAGCGCGTCCTCTACCCAATGAAGCGAGCGGGCCCGCGCGGGTCCGGCAAGTGGAAGCGCGTCACGTGGGATGACGCGCTCACCGACATCGCCGACAAGCTGATCGATGCCATCCAGGACGTCGGGCCCGAGTCGATTATTCGCATCGGCGAGCCGGCGGAAGGTGGCACACAAGCGTTGATCTGCGGCGGCGCGCTCGTGAACCGCCTCGGCGGCATCACCACAGATGTGCAAGCCGAGATCAACGACTTCAGCCCCGGTCTCTACATCACATACGGCAAGTTCGACCCGGCCTCGAGCGTCGATGATTGGTTCCACTCCGAACTGATCCTCATCTGGCACTGCAACCCCATCTACACGAACATCCCCTGGTACCACTTCGTCGCGGAGGCCCGCTACAACGGCGCGGAGGTCATGCTGATCGCCCCGGATTACAGTCCCTCGGCGCTGCACACCGATGTCTTCGCGCCGATCCGCGTGGGCACTGACGCGGCGTTCGCCTTGGCGATGTGCCAGATCCTGATCGAGGAGGGCATCTACCACGCGGACTTCGTGAAGGAACAGACCGACCTGACGCTCTTGGTACGGTTGGATAATCGACGGTTTCTGCGCGCGAGCGATGTCGACGGCGGCCGCGACGACCAGTTCTACTGGTTCGACACCAAGGTCTCTCGGATCGCCGAGGCACCTCGGGGAACACTGGCGCTCGGCAAAGCGCAGCCCGCGTTGGAGGGCGAGTTCGAAGCGAGGCTGGCGGACGGCTCGCGGGTGAAGGTAGTACCGGCCTTCGCGCTCCTGCGCGAGACGCTGGACCGAGACTATACCCCCGACCAGGCATACAAAGTGACTGGAGTTCACCCAGACGTGATGCGCCGCATCGCTCGCACGGCGTCGTGGAAGCGGACACGCCTCCTCATGGGCTGGAACTCAGGCAAGTACTACCACGGCGACTTGATGGAGCGCTCCATGGCCTTGTTCCTCGCCCTCACAGGAAACTGGGGCAAGAAGGGCACCGGTGCCCGTTCCTGGGCCGTCGGCATGTTCGACGGGATGTTCACCACAGTCGCCAAGCAACAGCCAGGGCCCGAAGCCGCCCGCCAGCTCTTTGCGTTCCAGCAGCAGATGCTTGATGCCATCAAGGCCGAAGACCCAACCATGACCGAGGAGATCGCCGTCGCTGAGCAGGGCTATCGGGGCGCGCGCATGGGCGGCATGGTTCCCGCCGTCTTCTTCTGGTACTACCACTGCGGCT
>CAYQLM010000147.1:0-4256 GCA_964418365.1 uncultured Dehalococcoidia bacterium | reverse complement strand
CGGAGCGCCTCAGCCCGGTTACCCGCGGCAGCGTGCACGCGCATGAGGCGCTGCCATCCGGTTTCCCGAAACGGCTCCAGCGACACTACTTCCGTAGCTGCCTGTACCGCCAGCGCACCCTCGCGGTTGGCCAACCAGATGTCGGAAAGGCAATCCAGAGCGCGGACGAGCAGCGCGTGCAGCGTAGCCCGCTCCCGTTCCACCCACGAGCCTTCTTCACCTGGCAAAAAGGGCCGCCGTGCGATTGTTGCCGCCACGTTGGCTGGGCCCCAAGCCTGACGCGGTACGCCGCAGCGCAGCGCGCCCTCCGCTTCATGGATGGCCGCCGCTCCGGCTTCTAGATCAATCCAAACCTCATCAGGCAAATGCAGCTGATAGCAGCCCGAGGAGCTTGAGATAGAGCAGGAATCAGGCGGGCTAAGCTCACGAAATACGCGGCGCATTCTGCTCACTAGGGCACTGATGGCCGTCTCCCAGGCGCGTGGCGTCGCGGCAGGCCACACCACGTCGGCCAGCTCGTCGCGCGAAACGGGGCGGTCTCGCTCGCAGACGAGGTAGACGAAGGCGAGACGGCACTGGCGGCTGGCGAACCGCCGCTCATCGAGGAGCAACTTTCCGGACTCGATACAGACCTGTCCCGTGAGATAGATTCGTAAGGACACCGTTCCAAACTTCTTCCAAACGCGCTCCAAGCCATGCCCAAGAGTCGGGGCTCATTATTGCACAAGGAGGCGCTTCATGACCAAAGCAATCACTTGTCCGTGCGGCTACGTCGTACGGGGGAAGGACGATCAGGAGATCGTCGCCAAGGCGCAACAACACGCGAAAGAAGCCCATGAAATGGAACTTACGCGGGAGCAAATCTTGGCCATGGCTCGCCCCGAGTGATCAGCAGTCAGAAAGGAGGTTGAACGATGACCAAGATGATGAGGTGCAACGCCATCTTCCCGGGATGCTCGGCGGAAGTGCGCGCCGAGACGGAGGAGGAGGTGCTACGCCACGTGGCGGAACACGCTCGTACGGTTCACGGTGTCAAGCACGTCGACGAAGGAACGGTACAGAAGGTGCGCGCAGCCATCCGTAGCGAGAGCTGAGGAGCAGGGCCGGGCAGCCTAGGATCCGCCGGTCGCGACCCTAGGCCCCGGCCCTCCTCGGTCTGTCCCGGTTGACTTCGCAGACCCGCTTGCCTACCATAACCCTCGCGGGGTAGCCCAAACCCGAATCGCATTTCAGCAAAGGAGGGATCCAATGCCCGGACGGGACGATGTACTAGTCTCTACACAGTGGGTGGCCGATCACCTGAGCGACCCCAAGGTCAAGCTCATCGAGGTAGATGTTGATACGACGCAGTACGGCGAAGGCCACGTCCAGGGGGCCGTCGGGTTCAACTGGACCAGTCAGCTCCAGGACCAGGTGCGCCGCGACATCGCCACCAAGGAGCAGATCGAAGCGCTGCTCGGCGGCGCCGGCGCCGGCAACGACGACACGATCGTTCTCTACGGCGACAACAACAACTGGTTCGCCGCGTACGCCTTCTGGCTGTTGAAGATGTACGGACACAAGGAGCTCAAGCTCATGGACGGTGGTCGCAAGAAGTGGCTGGAGGAGAACCGCCCGACGACGAAGGACGTGCCTTCGCCGCAGAAGACGAGCTACAAGGCGAAGGATGCCGACCTCAGCCTGCGCGCCGACCGCGACGAGGTGCTAAAGGGGATCAAGGACAGCAAGCACGCGCTCGTCGACGTGCGCTCTCCCGCGGAGTACAACGGCGAGATCATGGCGCCGCCCGGCCTGCCGGAGACGGCGCAGCGCATGGGCCACATCCCGTCGGCGCAGAACGTTCCGTGGTCGCAGGCTGCCAACGAGGATGGCACCTTCAAGCCGGACGCCGACCTCAAGGCGCTCTACGGCGGCAAGGCCGTCACCGGCGACAAGGATGTCATCGCCTACTGCCGCATCGGGGAGCGTTCGTCGCACACGTGGTTCGCGCTCAAGTACCTGCTCGGCTACAAGAACGTCAAGAACTATGACGGCTCCTGGACCGAGTGGGGCAGCATGGTCGGTATGCCGATCGAGAAGTGACGGTCACAGCGTGACCGTCATCCTGAGCCCCTTCGCGGAGTTTATCCTGAGCGAAGCCGAAGGGCTCAGGGCAGGCTCCCCGCTCCCAAACGGGGAACGCAAGGGGTTCCTCTTTCTGTCATCCTGAGCCGAGTGGGGTAGAAGGAAGGCGGGGTGGAGGGCGAAGGATCTGACAATGCGGTCCCGGAAGCGCCTCGAATCGGCTGATACACTGCTGCCAACATGCCCGACGCCGCCGGTCTCTACCTGCGCCTCCTCTACCGGCGCGCCTTCGCGTCGCAGGACGCGCTGCCGGCGCAGCTCAGCTTCGATGCTGCGGTGCTCGACAAGTACCGGGGCGCGGCCGGCTACTCGCTCATCCGCACGGACACCATCGGCAGGCTGACGCGCGAAGGCGGCTGGAGCATCGATGTCGGTATCGGCGAAGCGGGACGCATGATCCACGCCGCGATCGGCGACATCATCCACAAGCTGCCGGACGCCGAGCGCGAGCACTGGGCGCAGCACGCCGTCTCCCTGCCGATGAGTAAGATGTACCTGCAGATGCGTCTTCAGCCCGGTAGCTGTTTCGATGACGGCGAAGTGCGCCCGTGGGAGTGAACTCAGTCTGTCATGCTGAGCGGAGCGGAGCATCTGGCGAGATAAGGGACACGCAGCACATACTCTGCACCAATGTCGATTCAATAAAAACCCCTTGATGAAACTGCCTCGCGCCTTCGCCGACGAGATCATCGCCCACGCGCGCGCGGACGCGCCGAACGAGTGCTGCGGCATCATTGCTGGAAACGGCGGCCATGCCACACAGCTCTATCGCGCGATCAACGCGGCGGCGAGTCCATATCGCTACGAAGTCGATCCCAAGGACCTCTTTCGCATCACGAAAGAGATCGACGCGCACGACTGGGAGGTCACGGGGATCTACCACTCACACGTCGCCACGGCGGCGCGGCCGTCGCAGACCGATGTCAGGCTTGCCTATTATCCGGAAGCGCACTACCTTTTAGTTTCACTGGGCGATCCGGACAAGCCGGAGGTGAGCCCCGAGAACCCTGACCTGCGCGCTTACCGCATCGTCGATGGGCAGGTGACCGAAGAGCCCATCGAGTACGTCTAGCGGCTCGAAAGGAGCGTCATCATGCGAAATCCTGAAGCAGTCGAGCGGTTGAAGGCGGCCATGGACCGCAACGTCAAAGCGATCGGGCGGCGGCCGTCGATCGGCCAGGGCACGGCGGTTACCAAGGTTCGCGTCCGGGACGCCTGCACCATCGATATCGACGACGGCGGCTGGAAGCTGATCGCGGACGAGAGTGTTAAGGACGGCGGCAACGGCGAAGGGCCCGACGCGGGCGTGTACGGTCGCGCCGCGCTCGGCGCTTGCCTGGCCATGGGCTATGCGATGTGGTCGGCGAAGATGGGCGTGCCGATCGACGACATAGAGGTCGACGTGGCGGCCGACTACGACGCGCGCGGCATGTTCGGCGTCGACGACAACGTTCCGCCCGGCTGGGGCGCCGTGCGCTGCGCCGTTCGCATCGAGAGCTCGGCGCCAGAGGCCGACGTCCAGCGCGTCGTCGAGTACGCCGATGCGCACAGCCCGTTGCTGTACGACTTTTCACAGCCGCTCTCGGTCACGCGAGAGCTGCATATCACCGCGCCGGCGACGCACGCCCTGAGCGAAGTCGAAGGCTAAGCATGGATGCCAAGCTACAGCGCCGGGTGCAGCGCTACGGTTGGGACAAGGCAGCCGGCTACTACGAAGAGTTCTGGCACAAGCAGCTCGCGCCCGCGCAGGTGCGCCTGCTGGAGCTCGCCGCGCTTCGGCCCGGCGAGCGTGTTCTCGATATTGCCTGCGGTAGCGGCCTCGTCACCTTCCCTGCCGCCGAGGCTGTCGGCCCCACCGGCGAGGTTGTCGCTACCGACATCTCCGAGGAGATGGTCAAGCTGATCGGCCGTCTCGCTGCCGAGCGAGGTGTCACGAACGCGTCGTTCGAACGCATGGACGCCGAGGAGCTCGGCACGCTGGCCGACGCCTCGTTCGACGCCGTGCTCACCGCGCTGGGGCTGATGTACGTGCCCGATGTCTTGCGCGCGCTGCAGGAGCAGCACCGGGTGCTGAAGCCGGGCGGCCGCGCCGTCGCCGCCGTCTGGGGCCAGCGCGACCGCTGCGGCTGGGC
>CAYQLM010000146.1:0-4269 GCA_964418365.1 uncultured Dehalococcoidia bacterium | reverse complement strand
TCGATCTTGTTCTCGTACAGCACCATGCCCGTCGCCGCCTGCGAGAGGATGTCGAAGCCGGCGCGGCCCGCGTACGGCCCGGCGCGCCCGAACGCGCTGTTCTCGCAGTAGACGAGCTTCGGGTTCATGGCCGAGAGCGTTGCGTAGTCCAGCCCGAGCCGCTCCGCGACGCCGGGACGGTAGTTCGCGACGACCACATCCGCGCCCGCGGCGAGCTTCGTCGCGATCTCGCGGCCTTCCGCGCGATCGAGGTCCAGCGCGATGCTGCGCTTGCCGCGGTTCACGCCGAGGAAGCCGCGGCTCTCGTACGGCGCAAGCGGGGCGGTGTGCCGCCAGGCGTCGCCTTCCGGCCGCTCGACCTTCACGACGTCCGCGCCCATATCGGCGAGCATCATCGTGCAGTACGGGCCCGCGATGTACTCCGTGAAGTCGACGACGCGGATGCCGTCGAGCGCTCCTGGCATGATGCTATGTTCTATCGCACGCGTTGTACCGTGTCGAGCGAAGCGGTAGCTAGATGCTGACGCCCAGGAAGCTCTTGAACGTCTTCTTCCCGGACGGAGTGATGGAGACCGCGCGACCTCCCGGCTTCCTGACGAGCCATCCCGCTTCGAATGCGCGAGAGCAGAGGGCTGCGCCCAGCCACCCGCCCAAGTGAGGACGCCGCTCGGTCCAGTCCATACATGCATAAGCAAAACGCCGTCGAGAGCCTGGCTGCGCCTCGACTCCAATGCCCAACCGTTCGAACAGCTCACGGCCGCCACGCCCAAGTTTCACTTCGCCGCGAACGCGGTCGGAGATCGCGAGGGCCCTTCGGTTGAGCAGGGCCTGAAACACCGAGACGCCCACGGTACCGGCCAGATGATCGTAACACGTACGCGCCAGCGAAATAGCAGAGCCGGGTGACGCCGGTCCGGCGCCAAGCGACGCGTGCGACACCTCCAGCAGCGCTTCAACAAGTTGTGCCACCGACGCGTCTCGCAATCGATAGATGATCTGGCGTCCGGCCCGCGCGGCGATCACTAGTCCCCGTACTCGCAATATCGCCAGGTGATTGGAAACGTTGGGCTGGCGTTCTCCCGTGATCGCGGCGAGCTCCGTTACAGCTGCAGGCCCTTCCATGAGGCGGTGAAGCATTTCAAGGCGGACAGGGTCGCCCAGAGCGCGCGCGAGCTCGGCCGCGCCCCTGCCTGCGTCACGCCTTGACATAGCTGCGACGGTGCGTATAATATATCACCATATCATGATATATTATCGTTGACAAAGGAGCAATAGCGGGTGCGGAGGGCGAACGTGCATCCGGCAGACCTGAAAAGGAGCTAACCCATGAGACTCGCTGAGCCGCGCGTACCGCCTCTGCCACGAGACGAGCTTTCGAGCACAAGTCGAGGATGGTTTGACCGCATAGAGGCGTTGGGCGGAATGACCGGCAACATTCATGCGACATTCGCCCGGAATCATGAGCTCTTCGATGCTTGGATGCCATTTGCGGTGCACGTGATGTCTGGTAATTCGCTGCCAGCAAGGCACCGGCAACTCGTGATCCTTCGTATTGCCTGGCAACGCGGCACGGAATATCAGTGGGGGCACCACGCTCGCATTGGACGCCTGGTTGGCAACATTACGAACGAGGAGCTCCGGCGGATCACCGAGGGACCCGGCGCAGGCTGGCCAGACTTCGAAGCCTCACTGCTCCGAGCCACAGACGAGCTGGCTAGGGATGCGTTTCTCAGTAATGAAACTTGGCGCGAATTATCGGATGAGTACTCCGTCGAACAGCTCATCGATCTGATCTTCACAGTCGGTCAGTACGGCCTCGTCGCAATGGCGCTCAATTCGCTCGGCGTGCAGCGAGAGACCGGCATCGAGGGATTCCCCGCCTCGACGGATGACGGATAGTAACACGCTGCGCCAAGCGCGACGTGCTACTATCTAGACCGCCATGGCAGACGAACGTGCCGTCCCCGGGGTCACGCCCGGCGCATCGGAGAGCACAGGGCGGCGCGCGGGCGTGCAAGCGCCGCAGCGCGGGCCTGTCTTCGGCTCGCGATGTGCGGTCGCGACGGACCATCCCGCCTCGGCGCTGACGGGCATGAACGTGCTCCAGCGCGGCGGCAATGCGATCGATGCCGCCATCGCCGCCGCGGCCGTGAACGTCGTCGTCAAGCCATACGCGACACACCTCGGTGGCGATGCGTTCGTCCTGATCTGGCATCGGAAGTCGAACACCGTCGAGTGCTTGAACGCGGGCGGCCTGGCGCCCCATCGCGCCACGCTCGATGAGTATGCCGGCGCCATCCCTACTCGCGGGCCGCGCGCGAGCACCGTCCCCGGTCTCGTCGACGCCTGGTGCGAGTTGCACGCGCGCCACGGCTCGCTTCCGCTGAGCGAGCTGCTCGCACCCGCGATCGACTTGTGTCAAAGCGGCTTCCCCGTCTCGCTCCACCTCGCGACGGCGATATCGGCGCTCGCCGCAAGCAACCCACGTGGAGAGATCGCGCGGCTGTTCTTGCATGATGGCAAGCCGTACCGCCCCGGCGCGACCCTCCGCCAGCCGGAGCTGGCGAACACGCTGCGCGCCATCGCCACGGACGGCCGCGACGGCTTCTACAGCGGCCGCACCGGCCGCGCGATCTGCGACGCGATGGCGCACGCCGGCGGCCTCGTCGACGCCGAGGACCTCGCGCCCGCCTCAGGCGGACTCGCGCGCTGGCACGAGCCGATCGCGATCTCGTACCGCGGCTGTACGGTGTACGAGCAGGCGCCGCCGTCGCAAGGGATCATCCTGCTCGAAGCGCTCAACATCATCGAGCAGTTCCCTATCGCCGGCTGGGGCCTCACGAGCGCCGACTCCGCGCACGTCATGATCGAGGCGATCAAGCTCGCGTTCGAGGACACGCGCCGCTACCTCGCCGACCCCGATGTCGAAGATGTACCCATCGACATGCTGCTCTCGAAGGAGCACGCTGCGATGCGCGCGAAGGAGATCGATTTGTCGCGCGCCCGCGGCACCGCTGTGCCCGCCGGCAGCGACACGACGTCGTTCGTCGTCGCGGACGAGGATACCGCCGTCTGCTTCATTCAGAGCATCTTCGCCGCATGGGGGAGCGGCTTCGCCATCCCCGGCACGGGCGTGCTCATGAATAACCGCCTCACCGGCTTCAGTACCGACCCGTCGCACCCGAACCGCCTCGTGCCGGGCAAGCGCACCGTGCACACACTGAACAACTTCCTGGTCGTTCGCGACGGCGAGCTCGTCGTGGGCGGCGGCACGCCCGGCGCGAACTTCCAGGTGCAGTGCAACCTGCAGACCGTCGCCGGCGCGGTCGACTGGCGCTTTGACCTGCACAGCGCAATCAACGCCCCGCGCTGGGCCGTCCAGAACGACGGCGCTGTCGCCATCGAGAGCCGCTTCCCAATCGAGATGATCGACGAGCTTGCGTCGCGCGGCCACCGCGTGCGGCGGGTATCCGCATGGGAGACGGCGATCTCGCGCAGCCAAGTCATCGCGTCCATCCCTGACGGCGGCTGGGCTGTATCATCTGACTTGCGAGGCGAAGGTCTCGCCCTGGCGACCTAGCCCATAGACCGACGCTCAACGATATAATCGAGCCCGAGCAGGACCAGCCACCGCTAAGGAGTAGCCATGCCGAACGATGACATCGTCTTTCTTTCCGGAGCCGAGCTGCTATCGGCCTATCGCGCGCGCGAGCTGTCGCCCGTGGAGGCGACGCAGGCGGTGCTCGAGCGCATCGACCGGCTGGACCCGGCGCTGCACGCCTACCTCTGCGTCGATCACCAGGGAGCCCTCGCCGCTGCGCGTGTCGCTGAACGCACGTGGTCGCAGCCGGGAGAGAAGCCGCTGCTGTGCGGCGTGCCGGTCTCGATCAAAGACCTGATCTACACCACCTGGCTGCCGACGACGCACGGCTCGCTCGTCTTCAAGGACTACCGCCATCCGCGCAACTCGCCTGTCGTCGACCGGCTACTGCTGGCGGGCGCGGTCGTCGTCGGCAAGACGAACACACCGGAGTTCGGCCTCGTTGACGTGACGCGCAACCGCCTCGGCGACGAGTGCCGCAATCCGTGGAACCTCGATCACACGCCGGGCGGATCGAGCGGCGGCGCGGGCGCGGCGGTCGCCATGGGCATGGCGCCCCTCGCGATCGGGACAGACGGCGCCGGATCGATCCGCATCCCGGCGTTCGCCTGCGGCATCTACGGCCTCAAGCCCAGCTTCGGCCGCATCCCGCACGACGGCTGGAAGGG
>CAYQLM010000145.1:0-4352 GCA_964418365.1 uncultured Dehalococcoidia bacterium | reverse complement strand
TGTCCCGCCGGAACGCATTGTGGATCACAGTTATGGCATCGAGCGGTGCTGGCATTGGTAGTTGGCTCCTTCGATAGATACGCGCGCGCTTAGTGTAATCGTGATATTCTAGCGGGACAAGTCATGATCGCCACTTGCGTCAGCCTATTCTGGGCTCACAGGAGCTGTCGTGCAACTTCGATATTGACCCTCAGCTTGCGGGACTTATGCTCACGAAATCGAATCTGAGCGTGGTGCTTGCGGAGCAACTTTGAATCTGGCAGCGAGACAGATGAGCATCTGCTCCCGCGAAAAGGCCGCCGAAATGGCGGCCTTCAGGGTCAGAAATCGTATCTGGAGCGGGAGACGAGACTCGAACTCGCGACCCTCTGCTTGGGAAGCAGAGGGCTCTATTGCTGGTGCCTCGCGGTCAAGATAAAATCTGCTGGTCGGTAAGCGTCGGCTCGCGACCAGTAGACCTGACGCGCTGTAGCCCTTTTGGGGCATACTCTCCGAATCTGGAGCGACCCGGTACATCGGCCCGTAACCGTGGCAGCCTTTTAATCCGATGGTCGTGGGTTCGACCCCCACCGGGCCCCCCAGTATCAAGCCAGATTCAGATTAGAGCACCGGATTCGCTTCGCCATGGACTAGCTTCGACGCGAATCTAGCGTTTCGCGCTCACGCGGGCATCGGACTTCTAGTCCGGTGCCGTGCTAGTTCCTGGCACCATGTGCACCGGCCGCCTGTCGAATGCGCTCCACAGCATCCGACGTGAGGAACGTCGTCCGGAGCGCGGCGTCCGTCAGAGCTGCGGCAGTCTGTTCGATGACCGAGAGCCCGTCTCGATATGCTGCGCGCGCGTCTTCGACGTTGCCCTGCCCCTCGCGGAGGTCGCCCAGGGCGGCGTAGGCCTTCCAGAGCTGGGGCGGATTGCCGATCTCCTTCGCGATCTCAAGCGCGGCTAGCAAGTCCGGCTCCGCTCCCGTGAGGTCGACCGTCGCGAGCAAGGTCTGGCCCCGTAGCCGGCGCCCCTTCACGACGTTCTTCCTGCGTCCTGTCGCCTCGGCCCGCTCGATGCACTCATCGGCGTAGGAGAGCGCCTTATCGTACTGCCGTCTCGCGAGACAGAGCTCGCCGTAGCTGTGGCACAGATGCTGGGCGTAGCTCCACAGCACCCAGCGGTCGTGTGGCCGCGGGTCCCTCACGATCCGTTCGACGTGCGCGAACTGCTCCTCCGCCTCGTCGAGGCGGCCAAGGGCGAGCAGGGAGTCGCCCACATTGAGCCGCGCGTTGGACTCGCACTCAGGATCCGGGAAGCCCGCGGCGACGGCCTCTTCCACGCCCCGGCGGTTCCACTCCAGGGCTCGCTCGTAGTCGCCGAGTTCGTGGTAGACCCAGCCGATGCTATTCATCGTCTTCATCCGGGTTGCGACCTCACCCGTTCGCTCACAGAACGGAAGGACTTCGTCCCAGAGCGCCAGCGCCCGCTGGTACTCGCCTCTTCCGGCCTGCAGGATCCCCTCCCACCAGCGGTCGCCGACCACAGCCATCACTTGCTGTTCTTCCCGCGCCCCTCGCAAACGATCGAGGATCTCGATCCCGGAATCGAACTGCCCTGCCCAGCCAAGGAGCACCGCCCTCCCGTGAGGGACCCACCAACGAGCGAACGGCTCTGAGGATGCGTCGACTATGTTCTCCGCTTCGGTCAGCAGGCGTTCGCACTGCCGCAGGTCGCCAAGAATGAGGCAGCTCGCCGCAAGCCAGACGGTGGCGCTGAACCTCGTCTCTGCAAGGTCGTGCTGGTCAGCGAACGCAAGCGCGTCCCGCAGCGTTTCCTCAGCCATCTCGTGCTCGTGGGCAAACAGATGAACCATGCCCAGGTATGCGCGAGCGGTGCCTTGCAGGCGCCGGCCACCCAGGCTTCTGGCCGCATCCAGCATGCTCTTGGCCGCACTCTCGCCGCGCTCAAGGTCGCTGACCGTGAAGAAGATCCAGAGCCGCTTTTCAGCGATGCGCGCGTATTGGAGCGCGGCATTGCTACCCAGCTCCGCGCAGACCTCCAGCGCCCGGCTGTAGTACGTGACCGTGTCCTCGTTGGCGTAGCCGGCAGCCGCTTTGTCGCCGGCCTTCTCCAGGTAGTCCAGCGCCTTCGGCCACGACTGGCCTTCGTAGTAGTGAAAGGCGAGCGCTTCGTAGTGTTCCGCCAGCCGGTCCGAGTACAGCTCTTCGATCGCTGCGGCCACGATCCTATGTAGGGCACGGCGTTTCTCAACGAGCAGCGTGGAGAGCGCCACCTCGTGGGTAAGGGCATGCTTGAACATGTACGAGAGCTCCGGATAGTAGGCCTTCTCATAGATGAGTTCCAGCCCCTTCAGCTCGCCTAGGGCGATCTCCAACTCTGCCCCCACATCGGAGATGCGGTTCAGCAGCCGGACGGTGAACTCGCGCCCGATGACGGAGGCGAGCTGGATCGCCTGCCGTGCCTCGACATCGAGACGGTCGATGCGGCTCAGGATCACCTCCTGGATCGTATTGGGGACGACGACCTGTTCGATCGGCTGGTCGAGCACATACGAGCCGTTGCTCCGCCGCAGCACGCCGGTCTCAACAAGCGATTTCGTCACCTCCTCGATGAAGAAGGGATTGCCCTCTGCCTTGCTGACGATGAACTGCGCGAGCGCGCTCGGAAGCGTCGCCCCGCGCAAGACCTGGCCTGCCATTGCGGCGCTGTCCTGCGGCGCCAGGTGCCGGAGCGCGAGCCGGTTGTAGTAGCTGCGATCACCAAGCCTGTGGGTGTACCCGGGCCGGTGCGTGAGGACGAGCAGAATAGGCGCCCCGGCGACCACGTCCACAAGCGACACAAGCGCCTCTTCGGTCTGCTCATCGATCCAATGCAGGTCTTCGATGATAACGAGGAGCGGTTGCGGGCCGCTTTCCTGCGTGAGCAGCGCACGCAAACCATCACGGACGCCCGCCCGGCGCTCCAGCGGGTCCATGGAGCCGATCGCGTCGTCTCCTGTGGGGACGGTGAGGAGGTACCGAAGGTACGGTACCGTCGCACGGGCTGGTTCGTCCCAGCGAGCAGCCGCCTGCTCCAGCCGCCCGATGATCGCGGCGTCATCGTCGCCTTCCTGCATACCAGCGTTGGCCTTCACGAGGTCGATCAGCGGGAGGTAGGGCATGTTCCTGCCGTAGGACACGCAGTGTCCTTCCAGCCAGTTGACTCCCTGGCCGGCGATCGAACGGCGCAGCTCTAGCAGCAGGCGGGACTTGCCGATCCCGGCTTCCCCGGAGACGAACACGACCTGGCCCTGACCACGCCGCACTTGCTCGAGGAGATCGCCCAGGGTCGCGAGTTCCTGCGACCGGCCAATGAATGGCGTCAAGCCGCGCTCAGCCGATGCCTCCAGCCGGGTGCGCGCCGGCCTTTCGCGCAGAACGCGGTAGACGACTACTGGTTCCGCTTTGCCCTTGACGCTCAGCGCGCCGAGGTGTTCGCAATCGAAGTAGTCGGCCACGGCGCGGTGGGTCTCCTCAGTGATGAAGACCGTCCCCGGCTCCGCGAGCTCCTCCATCCGCGCGGCCAGGTTGACCGTGTCGCCGATGGCGGTGTAGTCCATGTCGAGATCATCTGAGATCTTGCCGACGACGACAGGCCCTGTGTTCAGTCCGACCCGGAAGCGGCATTCGACATCATGACGTCGTTTGATCTCGACCGCATAGTCCTCCAGCGATCGCTGCAGTGCCAGGGCCGCTGCCACGGCGCGCCGCGCTGAGTCCTCGTGCGCGATCGGCGCGCCGAAGAGGGCGATAATGCCATCGCCGCTGAACTGCGTGACCGTCCCTTCGAAACGATGTACGGCCTCCACCATTCGGGCCGTGCAGCCTTGCGTGAGGCCATAGACCTCTTCTTCGTCAAGCCGCTCCGACAGAGGCGTGTAGCCGACGGCGTCGGCGAACAGGACGGTGACGGTCCGCCGTTCACCCTCCAAGCTGGAGCGTTCGCGCAGGATCCTTTCGGCAAGATGAGCCGGCGTCTGGGAGTGATCTCCAGTCGCCGCCGGCTCTGACCGTAGGGCGTGACCACACGAGTCGCAGAACCGCGCCTCGGGCCGGAGCGCGGCGCCGCAGCGTGAGCAGGCGCGGCCCAGCGGCGCGCCGCAGCTATCGCAGAAGTTCGCCCCCTCGCGGCTATCGTGGCTACAGGATGGACAGCGCAACGCGAGTGTCCCTGGTTCTCATAGCTCTTAGTCCGAATAGCAATGATGCGGCTTTGTGCGGCGGCCTGTCAACGCGGGGTGGCTTCGGGCCAGTCACGTGGGCACCGGCAAGTCTAACTCAAGGACCGTTAAGAACATCGGACTTCCAGT
>CAYQLM010000144.1:0-4445 GCA_964418365.1 uncultured Dehalococcoidia bacterium | reverse complement strand
CGCGCCTCGGAGAGGTAGTAGCGGTCGACGTCGGCGATGTGCGCCAGCACCTCGATCGGCGCCCACCCTTCGGCTGGCTCAGGGCGGCGTCCTTCGGCAGGCTCAGGATGATCGGCGCGCGGCCGGTGGCGCATCGCTTCGTCCGAGGCACCGGCGCATCCCGCGAGCAGCTCCTCTCGCGCCGCGCGCAGGTCATCGAGGAGATGGGAGGCGCAGGTCATATCGGCGGCGCTTGCCAGCCGCCCAGTGCGGACTCGATGTGTTGCGCGGCGGCGAGCGCGACGTCATCGCGCCACATGCGGGCCACAAGCTGCACGCCGACCGGCATGCCGCCGGACACGCCCGCGCGCACGACGGCGACAGGCTGGCCGGTGAGCGAGAACGGCAGCGTGTAGACGAACGGCTCCGGATCGGAGACATCGGCGCGGAGCTGCGCCGCAGCCGGCGCGGCGGGGCAGAGGATGAGGTCGTAGGTCTGCATGAACCCGAGGAAGGCGCGCTGCAGCCGGCCCCACGCGAACAGGCCGCGCTCGATCTGGTCGGCGGTAAGGCGGTGCTCGCTGGCAGTGCGCCACTGCGACCACGAGTACGAACGCACCCGTGGCCAGTGGACCTGCGTGATGTCCCACGACTCATCGATGCGCGGCGGGAGCGCGTCTTCGACGATCGCGCCAGCATCCGCGAGCGCGGCGGCAGCGCTTCGTACGGCGGCGGCGGTGTCGGCGTCGCAGGTAGTACCAGGAAACTCAGTGAATGTCGCGACGCGCAGGCCGCGCAGGCCGACGACGCGGTAGTCGTCGAGCGGCATGGGGACGACGCCGGCGTCGCGGCCGTCCGGACCAGCGATGACGTCCATGATCAGTGCGAGGTCCTCGACCGCGCGGGCGAGCGGGCCGATCTGCGTGCGTGGATCGTTCATGACATCGATGCGAGCGAAGTGGCCGGTGAGTGGCACGCGACCGGCGGTCGGCTTGAGCGTCGCGATGCCGCAGCAGTGCGCCGGGTAGCGCAGGCTGCCACCCGAGTCGCTGCCGAGGCCCATGGGCGAGCCGCACGCCGCGATGATCGCGGCCTCGCCGCTGCTGCTTTCGCCCGGCGTGCGCGTGATATCGTACGGGTTAGCGACGGAGCCATAGACGGCGTTCTTGTTCACGGCGTTATCGATCGTCTTACCGAGAAAGACGCCGCCGGCGGCGCGCATACGCGCCACGACCGTGGCGTCGTGCCTGGGGACGACGTCCTTGCGCTCTGGAATGCCGGCGGCGCAGGGCACGCCCGCGACCTCGATCCAGTCCTTGACCGTGAACGGCACGCCGTGTAGCGCACCGACAACGTCGCCGCGCGCGAGTGCGTCATCGAGCTCAGCAGAACGGGCCAGCGCGGCGTCGCCATCGAGGACCGCGACGGCGTTGATCTTGGGATTAATCTCCTCGATGCGCTGCAAATGCGCCTCGACTACCTCACGTGACGAGACGAGCCTGTCGCGGATCGCCTGCGCGAGCGACGTAGCGGAGGCGAACAGGACGTCCTCCACCCTACCCTAACTCCTCGCGCGCGCAGGTCATTGTGCGTGGATGCCGGACAAGGCAAAAAGCTGATCATAGGCCAAGCCCCAGGGCGGACGAAGGAAGCCGAGAGCGCGTACGTCCTCATACCAGCAGCCAAAAGGCGAGCCACGGTTGAACGAACCTCCTCCTAGCACCTTGCATACGCGCGCCAACGCGGCCTCAGACAGCTCGGCAACGGCGGTCTTGCCCTGGAGCACGCTCCGGCGGGGATCACGCTCCTCCTCGACGGCCCGTAGCATCCCCTCGAACGCCTGGCGGACGAGCCAGGCCTCGATCTCCGCGCGAGACCACTCGACCTGTTCATACGGACGCAGCGGGTCGCGCCGAGAGCCCAATTGTTGCCGCGCCGTTTCCATCGCGGCCTCGATGATACCGACGATGACCGCGGTGAACGAACACGAGACGTAGGGCCCGGCTGCGCGGCTCAGGTCCGTCAGGCTGCCTGGCCAGGGTCCCCGGGTTGCCGGGAAATCCTCAAACGCCATCGCGTGGCTCTGCGTGGCGATCATGCCGTGGCCGTTCCACTCGGCAACGAGCTTCATGCCGGTGGAGCCGTCCCAGGGCACGTCGCGCACGTCGAGGAAGAAGAGCGCGGGCTCGTCCTCGCCCTCGGGCAGCGCCGTCGTAAACATGTAGGAAGTAATACCGGAGCCACTGCCGAAGTGTTTGGCGCCGCTGAGCCGGTAGCCCGAACCGTCTTTGCGGGCGACGGCCTTCGTGCGGGCGATGTCACCGCCGCTGCCGGGCTCGGAGGTGATCGTGCCCCACCAGGCGCCGCCGAGAGCGGTGTCCGCGAGCCAAGCGATCTGTTCGTCCCACGCCGCCTGATGGTCCGGATCGGTCCGGGGCGAGGCCAGCCAGAAGGAGAGAACCGCCGGGTGCATCGACGACACCAAGGCGACCGACGAATCGCCGCGAGCCAGCACACGGAGAACTTCGCAGAGGGACCGCGTCGATTCTCGAACGCTTAGCCAGAGGCCACCGCGCGCTGCGGGCACCCCTGTAAGCAGGAAACCAGCGGCGGCGAGTTGCGCGAAGTCGGAAGGGTCGAGATGGCGGCGTGCCTGCCGATTTCTGCGATCGCCGGCGAACCGCTCGGAGATCTGGCGCACGTTGTCGAGGACGGTGTTCGCATCCATAGGCTCTATCCTAACTCCCCTACTGCGCGCCGCAGCCCCTCGATCCGCGACCGTGCGGACGCGCGGCGCTCTTCCTCCGCCGCGACGACGTTCGCCGGCGCTTTCGAGCGGAACTGCTCGTTCGACAGCTTAGCATCGATGCGCTTCAGATACTGCTCCGCGTCCGCGATCTCCTTCTCGAGCCGTGCGCGCTCGGCCGCTACATCGAGCAGGCCCGCGAGCGGCACGACGGCCTGCGCGCGCGCCAGCACCGCCGTCGCGACGCCCTCACGCGGGGCGTCGTTCGCGTCGGACACGACGCGCAGCGGCCGCACCCGCGCCAGCGCTTCGATCACGGGCGCGGCGGCTTCGATCGCAGCAACGCCGTCGCTGGTGACGACGAAGGCTTCGATGTAGCGCGAAGGCTCGACCTGCTTCTCCGATCGGATGTTGCGGATCGCTCGCACGATCTCGATCACGTCGTCGATCTGCTGCTCTGCGTCCTCGTCTCGCCACGACGGGTTGGACTGCGGGAACGGCGCGACGATGAGTGCGTCCGCGCCCGGTTGGGCGAGGAAGGGGCGCAGGCGCTGCCAGAGCTCCTCGGTGACGTACGGCATGTACGGGTGCAGCAGCCGCAGCCCCGTCTCCAGCACGTGCACGAGAACGGGCCGCGGATCAGCCGCCTGGCCCCTGGCCCCTGGCCCTTGGCCCTCCCGCAGCCTCACCTTCGCCATCTCCACGTACCAGTCGCAGTACTCGCTCCAGAAGAACTCGTAGATGCGCTGGGCGGCTTCGTTGAGGTGGAAGCCCTCCATGAGCTCGCCGACCTCCGCGACGAGCCGGTCGAGCCGCGAGAGGACCCAGCGGTCCTCCACGGGCAGCCCCGCGCGGTCGCTCAGCGACGGCGGCGCGATCTTCGCCGATGGATCGAGCTGCAGGATGACGAAGCGCGCGGCGTTCCAGAGCTTGTTCGCGAAGTTGCGCCCGGCCTCGACCTTGTCTTCCCACAAGCGCTGGTCCTGGCCCGTGCTGCCGCCGGTGATCAGGTTGAAACGCAGCGCGTCGGTGCCGTAATCGTCAATGAGCACGAGCGGGTCGCAGACGTTGCCCTTGGTCTTGCTCATCTTCTGGCCGAGCTCGTCGCGCACCATGCCGTGCAGATAGACGTATCGAAACGGGATGCGCTCCTCGACGCGATCGCGCAGGCCCTCCATGCAGAAGAGGCCCATCATAATCATGCGCGCGACCCAGAAAAAGATGATCTCGTAGCCGGTCTCCATCACCGTGGTCGGGTAGAAGCGCCGCAGGTCTTCCGTATCGTCCGGCCACCCGAGGGTGGAGCAGGGCCAGAGCGCGGACGAGAACCAGGTATCGAGCGTGTCTTCGTCCTGCCGCAGGTTTGCGCTCTCGCACTGATCGCAGCGCGACGGCGCTTCGACGTCCGGCGGCGGCACGATCGTCGCGCCGCAGTCGTCGCAGTACCAGACCGGGATCTGGTGGCCCCACCAGAGCTGCCGCGAGATGCACCAGTCGCGGATGTTCTCCATCCAGTTCGTGTACGTCTTGGTGAAGCGCGGCGGCAGGAACTCGATCAGCCCCTCGTTCACGACACGCAGCGCCTCGCCGGCGAGCGAGCGGCCCGGCTCGTACTCCTTGTTCACAGCGACGAACCACTGCTCGCTGATCAGCGGCTCGACGATGTCGTCGCAGCGGTCGCAGTGGCCGACGCTGTGCGTGTACGGCTCCGTCTTCACAA
>CAYQLM010000143.1:0-4712 GCA_964418365.1 uncultured Dehalococcoidia bacterium | reverse complement strand
ATTACCGCGGCTGCTGGCACGTAGTTAGCCGTGGCTTATTCGCAGGGTACCGTCAGTTGCTTCCCCTGCAAAAGGGGTTTACGACCCGAGAGCCTTCATCCCCCACGCGGCGTTGCTGCGTCAGGCTTTCGCCCATTGCGCAAAATTCCTCGCTGCTGCCTCCCGTAGGAGTCGGGGCCGTGTCTCAGTCCCCGTGTGGCTGGCCGTCCTCTCAGACCAGCTACCGATCATCGCCTTGGTGGGCCGTTACCTCACCAACTAGCTAATCGGCCGCACGCCCCTCCAGTCGCGCCCGAAGGCTTTTGTCCACCGGTCTCTCACCGGCGACCGTATGCGGTATTAGCCCCGCTTTCGCGGGGTTATTCCCCACGTCCGGTCAGGTTACGTACGTGTTACTCACCCGTCCGCCACTCGCCTTACCCCGAAGGGCAAGACTCGTGCGACTTGCATGCATAAAGCACGCCGCCAGCGTTTATCCTGAGCCAGGATCAAACTCTCCACTCAAGAAAACACATTGTCCGTGTTTCAAAGTAAACGGGATTCCCCGTCACTTCCTATCGTTCTTTAGCTGGTAAGGTGCCTGCCCCACACCCCGTGGGACAACCGAGTGTACACGCCAGAACCCGCCCCGTCAATGGTTCGACAGCGCGGGTCGGAACATGTGAGCCGGTACAAGCGAGTTGTAAAGGCTTCGCGGTTCGAACTCAAGGTAGCGCGGTCAGGTTCCGGTGTCAAGCGTCTGCCTGTTCCGCCCGCAGGCGGACAGCGGCCCGGGCCGAAGGCGTCACCTTCGCCCACTCCGCCGGCCGCTGCCCGACGACCCAGGCGATGCCGCGGTCGCCGGCGCAGACGAGCGGTATTGCGTCGCGTTCGTCGCGCGGGACGCGGGCGTCGACCAGGAAGTCCTGCAGCTTCTTCGGCGTCGACATGCCGAGCGGCTGAAAGCGATCGCCCGGCCGGCGCCGCCGGAGCGAGAGGTGATCGACGGCGGATGCATCGATGTACGTCAGCTGGCCGCTCGCCGATCGCAGGTCAGCGGGCCGCCGCACGATCGACGCCTCGATCTTCCACGGGCCGATGCGCGCCGTGCCGGGGACGGGCAGGGCGACAGCTCGAGCGGGTAGGGGGCGCGGCTTCGCTTGCGCTGCGGTCGAGAGCACGACAGCATCGCGCTTGATGACCGCGCGCAGCCGGCGCGGCAGATCGAGTCGCGTGCCGGGCGTCCCGGCGGCGCGCAGGACGGCGCGAACGTGACGCTCGCTGATGCCGCGGGTGTCACCGAGCGCGCGCGCGATGGCCAGCCGAACGACGTGCGCGCGCAAGGCATCGGGTAGGGCAATGAGTCGCGCGCGCGGGATGCGGACGTCGCTATGCTTCGAGGTGGTGTCGAGGGCCGGAGCGGCGAGCGCCTCCAGCAGTTCGACATCGCCCGCTGCGGCGCTCGCCAGCCGCGCGAGCGCGTCCTCGATGCGCGGGTTGTACGCGCGAAGGCGCGGCAGGAGGTCGTGCCGGATGCGATTGCGCAGGTGCGCGTGCGATCGGTTCGATGGGTCGTCTGAGGGCGATAGGCCCGCGGCGCGGCAGCAACGCTCCGTCTCGTCGCGAGACAGGCAGAGCAGGGGGCGGATCAAGCGCGGCGGCTGGCGGCGAGTCTTCAACGGCCACGCGCTCGATGCGGACATGCCGGCGAGCCCGCGCAGACCGCTGCCGCGGAGGAGATGCAACAGCACCGTCTCGGCTTGGTCGTCGCGCGTGTGGCCGACGGCGCCGGCATCGCAACGCGCGCGTCCGCCTGAGGCGGAGGCGAGATATCGATAGCGGAGCTCGCGCGCGGCCTCCTCCATCGACAGCCGGTGCATCTTCGCGTGCGCGCGCACGTCGCCCGCGCCCGAGCGGAACGGCACATCGAGTCGCTCGCACAGCGCGCGGACGGCGTTCCGCTCCCGCGCTGCGGCGCGCGCGCCGCGCAGCCCGTGATCGAAGTGCGCGGCGACGAGCTCGAAGCGGAGCGACGCGCGAAGCGCCGCGAGGATCAGCAGCAACGCCGTCGAGTCGGGGCCACCGGAGACGCCCGCGAGCACGCGGGAGCCCGGCGCGATTAGCTCGTGGTCGACGATGTAGCGGCGCGTTCTGGCGAGCAGCGCGCGGGGCGGACGGAGTGGTGATGGCGTTCGAGCTGGCATAGACGAAACGACCCCGCTGCGCGGGGCCAGGTCCTCTCGTAGTGTTCCATTGTACTACTCGCGTCCGTAGAGCTGTTCCCACCACGTCCCATGGCTCGTGCTCGCTCCGGGGGTGGGAGTCGGCGTGGCAGGCGCCGTAGACGAAACGATCACAAGCTTCTCGCCGGGCTTGACGAGACCGAGCCGGTGGGCGACACCCTGGACGTATTCATCGGTCTTGAGGTAGTCGCGGATCGCCTGCAGGCGCGTCTGTTGCGCCTGGAGCTGATCGATCTGCTGGCGGAGTTGCTGCTCCTGCTGCGTGAGGTGATGAGAAAGGAGGGTGTCCTTGCCGGCGGCGAAAAGGAAGTAGCCCACCACGACGGCGGCGAGCACAATCACGACTCGGGTCAGGGTCAATCGCGGCAATCCCAGCACTGCGATCCTTCCCCTGCCCCGCCACACTCGACTGAACCATAACACGGCTTCTCGGCGGCGAGCAATACGCGAGCCCTTTTGACAGCCGCCCGCAGCGTTCGTATGATCGTGCAGAGCTCGCCTGGGGCCCGTGCATGGCGGGTCGCGAGCGGAGAGTTGATCGCCGCCATACCGAACCTACCGTTTCCCAGTACTCTGCTGCAGGAAGGCGTCGCTGCCGGCGTGCTCAGCGTGCCGTGGAGCGTCGCGTTGCTCATCGTGAGCGTCGCGGGGTACGCGCTCGTCAACACGATCGAGATCGCCGTCATCGGGGCGAGCCGGATCAGGATGCGCCACCTGGCCGAAGAAGGCCGGAAGAGCGCGCAAGCGCTGGAGCGGATCCGTAAGCGGGAAGACCGTTTCTTCGCTGCCATTGTGCTGCTGCAGAACCTTTCCGTTGTGATTGCCTCCACAATGGGCGGTCTCTTGGCTGTTGATCTTGCCGGGGGCTGGGGCCTCATCTTCGGCACGATCATCATTACGGCGGGCATCGCCCTGTTCGGAGAAGTGACGCCCAAAGTGATGGCCGCTCAGTCGGCCGACCCGATCGCGCTAGTCGTGGCGCGGCCCGTCGAGTTGCTCACTGTGCTCTTGCGGCCGGTGGTCGTCGTGTTTGCCGCCGTACCCAACTTTCTGTCTCGGCTCTTGTTGCGCGGCGACGCCAGGGTGACCCACACTGTCACCGAGGCGGAGCTGCGCATGCTGATCGACATCAGCGCGGCGGAGGGGGCCGTGGGCGAAGAAGAAGCGGCGCTGATGGAGCGCGTCTTCCGCTTCTACGACCGGCGTGTGAGCGAGATCATGGTGCCCCGCACGGAGGTCGTCTGGCTCGAGGCGGGAACGAGCATCGGGGAGTTCTATGCGATCTACGACGAAGCGCCGCACTCGCGCTTCCCGGTCTACCAGGAATCGCCCGACAACGTCGTCGGCATCATCAACATCAAGGACATTTTGCGCGCGCTGGCGCAGCGCAAGATGACCGATCAGTCAACGATCGATGCCTTCATGCGCCAGGCCTACTTCGTGCCCGAAACGAAGCTGGTGGGCCAGCTCTTCGAAGAGATGCAGGACAAGCGCTTCCAGATGGCGATCATCGTCGACGAGTACGGCGGCACCGCCGGCGTGGTCACCGTCGAGCTGCTGATCGAAGAGATGGTGGGTCACGTCGTCGATGAGCTGGGTGAGCCCGTCGAAGAGTTCGAGGAGCTCGATGAGCGGCGCGTCCGCGTCGATGGCGGCATGAGCGTCGATGAGGCGCGCGAAGAGTTGGAGCTGCCGATCCCGGACGGCGATTACGAGACCGTCGCCGGTTACGTGCTTTCGGTGCTGGGCCACATCCCGAAGGAAGGCGAGACGGTGGCGGGGCCCGGCTTTTCGATGATTGTGGCACAGGTGAAGGGCCAGAAGATCGAAGAAGTCGTCGTTACCAAACAGCCGGCCCTGCCGGCGCCGTCCGAGGTGGCCGGATCGTGAACGCCGGCGCGTCTCAGAGCGACAAGGCGCAGCGGCTGCGCGTGCGGTTCGCGCGCGGGGCGGAGGCGGCGCAGATCGGCCACCTCGATCTCGCGCGCTACTGGGAGCGCGCCTTCTGCGAGGCAGGCATGTTCGTGTCGCAGTCGCAGGGCAACCGCCGCCAGGCGCGCATCACGATCGCCGCCGGGCTGCCCGTGGGCGTGACGAGCGAGGGCGAGCTGCTCGATGTCATCCTCTCGCAGCGAGCAGAGCCGTCGAGCGTCGCCGAGCGCGTGCAACCGCATCTGCCGCCGGGCCTCACCGTGCGAGACGTGCGCGAGGTCGGCCTCGGGCTGCCGTCGCTGCCGTCGGCGGTACGCTGGGCGGACTACGACGTCGATGTGGCGTCCAGCTCTGAGCTGGCCGCCGCGGTCGATTCGTTCCTCGCGGCCGAGACGCTTCCCTGGACCGACACGCGCGGCGAGAAGACACGCCAGTACGACCTGCGCGCGCTCGTCCGGGACGTGCGCGTCGCACCGCGGGGCGATTGCGGCGCGCGCCTAACTATGCGCCTGCGCTGCGACGCGTCGGGCGCGGGCAGGCCGGACCAGGTGGTGAAGG
>CAYQLM010000142.1:0-4823 GCA_964418365.1 uncultured Dehalococcoidia bacterium | reverse complement strand
CCGCCGACGTCGTCGACTGCGTTCGGTTCGCGCGCGAGCATGACCTGCTCGTGTCGGTGCGCGGGGGCGGGCACAACTATGCGGGCAAGTCCGTCTGCGAAGGTGGGCTTATGATCGACCTGCGGCCGATGAAGGGAATCTATGTGGATCCCGCGGGTCGGACGGCACGGGCTCAGGCAGGAGTCGATCTCGGGGAGTTCGACCGCGAGACGCAGGCATTCGGTTTGGCCACCACGCTCGGTGTCGCTACTGATACCGGGGTCGCGGGGCTGACGTTGGGCGGCGGTTATGGGTGGCTCGGGGGCAAGTATGGGCTGGCCTGCGACAACCTGCTTTCCGCCGAGGTCGTGACGGCAGACGGCTCTGTCGTGACCGCGAGCGCCGTGCAGAACGAAGAGCTCTTCTGGGGCCTGCGGGGTGCGGGCGCCAATCTTGGGATCGCCACCTCGCTTGAATTTCAGCTACACGAGGTCGGCGCGGTGCTCGGTGGCATGGTGATCTACCCGATCACGATCGGTAAGGAAGCGCTCCGCTTCTTCGATGAGTTCGCCGCCACTTGCCCCGATGAAGTGACCACCGTCATTTCGGTAATGGTCGCGCCAGACGGCGATCCAGCCGTCTCGATCATAGCCTGTCACTGCGGGCCGCGCGATGAAGGCGAACGTATCTTGAAGCCGCTTAGAACGCTTGCGCCGCCGCTGGGGGACACCTTTGCGCCGATGACGTACCTACAGATGCAAAACATGTACGAGGGCGCCTTGCCATCGGGAAGGCTGTATTACAACAAGTCGAGCATCGCCCGGCGTCTCGAGCCGGCGATCAACACGTTCCTGGAGCTGGCCCATACCATGCCCACGCCGCTTTACAGCATTGGCTGTCAACAGCTCCACGGCGCGGCAGGCCGCGTCGGCGTGAGCGAGACGGCGTTCCCGCATCGCTACGATCACTTCACCGTCTGGGTCAATCCGGCGACGGACGACCCGGCCGAGTCCGAAGGGATGGTCCGCTGGGGGCGGGATGCCTGGGAAAGGATACAGCCCTTTGTCGAGCGCGCCGCCGTGTACGTGAACGCGCTCGAGGACTCGCTCGATGAGGGCGAGCACCGGGTGGCCGAGGCGTACGGGCCGAACTACAAGCGGCTGGTGGCGGTCAAGGAGAAGTACGACCCGACCAACTTCTTCCGCCTGAACGCCAACATCAAGCCGCCCGCCGGAGCGGCCTGAGGATGGACGCGGTCGACGTGATACGGCGGGAGGGCAACGTGTACGGCGGCGCCGTGAACATCGTGTCGCGGGTGGCGGGGGCGGCGGCGGCGGGCGAGACGCTGGTGTCGGGTACCGTGCGCGACCTGGCGCGGACGTCGGCGGGCGTCTCGTTCGAAGACCGGGGCGAGCGCGAGCTGAAGGGCGTCGGCGAGCCGGTGCGGCTGTTTGCGGTGCGGGAGGAAGGCTAGTGGAGCCGCAGATCCGCTACGTCCGAAGCGCCGATGGTACGAGTATCGCCGCGCACCGGTTGGGCGAGGGCGGCGTTCCCCTTATCGTCGTCCCGGCCTTAGTGAACCTTGGCACGTTCAACAACAGCTGGCAGGTGCCGGATATTCGCGCCGGCTACATGGCTCTGGCGAGCAAACGACGGGTGGTGGGCTACGATACGCGCGGGCAAGGGCTCTCCGACCGTGACGTTTCCGATTTCTCCCTGGACGCACGCGTCGCCGACCTGCGAGCCATCGTCGACGCGGCGAGCGAGCCTTTAGTCGATCTGCTGGCCATCGGCACGGGCGCCCTGTCGGGTGTCCGGTTCGCCGCAGAACGGCCAGACTGCGTCCGCAAGCTCATCCTCTGGCACGGTGTTGCCCGCACCCGCGACATGCATATGGATGCGGACCGGCGCGCGCTCTCGGCGTTGATCGATGTCAACTGGGATCTTTATCTTCAGGCGATGACGCTTGTCGACTTTGGATGGGAGGAGGGCCGCCTTGTCGCGAAGAGGCTCAGCGAGAACGTGAGCCGCGACGCGATTACACAGTCCTGGAGCGCGGCCCGCGGGTTGGACGTCACCGATGCGTTGCCGATGGTCCGTTGTGCAACGCTTGTGGTGTATGTTCGTGGGGCGAAGGACGCCTCACTCGATGCGGCTCGCGTCCTGGCGCGCGGCATTCCGAACGCGCAATTTCAGATCGTCGAATCCACCCGAGCCACGGCTTCAGCCATGTTCATGGGGCTGGTCGACACGCATATAGCAGTGATCGAAGACTTTCTCTCCGAACGCCATCCCGAATGGGATCGGGCTGGCACCGGCACGGCCATTATCCTTTTCGCCGACATTGCGGACTCGACGGCGCTGACGGAGCGGTTGGGGGACGCCGCGTTCCGGGAGAAGGCGCGGGAGCTGGACGAAGCGCTGCGGCGTGCCATCACATCGAACGGCGGCACGGCGATCGAAGGCAAGCTGCTGGGTGACGGTGTGCTGGCGACGTTCGGCGCGGCGCGCGAGGCGATCGCGTGCGCGTTGGCGTGCCACGAGCTGGCGGGGTCAAGGGCCACGGGCCAAGGGCCAGGGCCGGACGATGCGTTGTGGTTGCATGTCGGGATTCACGCTGGCGACGTGATCCGGGAGTCGAATAACGTGTACGGCGGGGCGGTGAACATCGCGGCGCGGGTGGCGAGCGAGGCGGCGGCGGGCGAGACGCTGGTGTCGGCTACGGTGCGCGAGCTGGCGCGAACGTCGGCGGGCGTGGCGTTCGAAGACCGCGGCGAACGCGAGCTGAAGGGCGTCGGCGAGCCGGTGCGGTTGTACGAAGTACGGTGGCGGGAGGCGGACTGATGGCGGAACCGCAGATTCAGTACGCGAAGACGAGCGACGGCGTGAACATCGCGTACTGGACGTTGGGGAGTGCTGGGAGCGGTAAGACGCTGGTGCTGATGCCCCAACAGATCAGTCACATCCAGCTTGAGTGGCAGGTCGCCGAACTTCGCACTTGGTACGAGCGCCTTGCCGAAGGCCGCAGAATCGTGCGGTATGACGGGCGAGGGAGCGGGCTGTCGGACCACGATGCGCCGGACTATTCCCTGAGTGCCTTGACGCTCGACCTGCAGGCGGTCGTCGAGGGCGCTGGCCTGGAACGATTCGCACTGTGGGCCCCCAACGACCTTGGCCCCGCGGGCATCACCTACGCGGTCAGTTACCCGGAGCGAGTTACTCATCTCATTCTGTGGAGCACATACGCCCGCGGCGCTGATGCATACCGCTCGCCCGAGGCTCAGGCGTGGGCAGCACTTCGGGACAAGGACTGGAAGATCTACACAGAGACGGTGGGCCACATCTTCTTCGGCTGGTCGGAGGGTGAGCGCGCGCGCCAGTTCGCCGCATTCATACGAGAAGCCACTACGCAGGAAGCGATGCGATCGCTCACTGCCCCGCTCGCGGATTTCGATGTGACGGCGCTCCTGCCCGAGGTAGGTTCGCCGACGCTCGTGCTGCATCAACGGCGAGCCGTCTGGCCTGAGCTGGGACTGACTAAGGAGCTCGCCTCTCGAATCTCCGGCGCGCGGTTGATGCTGCTCGAAAGTAGCCAGGGACCGTACGGTGATTCGCAGGCGTTGGCGAAGATCATGGATGAGTTCCTGAGCGAAGACGAACAAGTAGAACCTGTCCTTCCCTCCGGCACCGCCATCATCCTGTTCGCCGACATTGCGGACTCGACGGCGCTGACGGAGCGGCTGGGCGACGCGGCGTTCCGCGAGAAGGCGCGGGAGCTGGACGAGGCGCTGCGGAAGGCGATCCGCTCGAACGGTGGCACGGCTATCGACGGCAAGCTGCTGGGGGACGGCGTGCTCGCGACGTTCGGCGCGGCGCGGGAGGCGATCGCGTGCGCGCAGGCCATCCACAGGATGGCCGGGTCAAGGGTCAAGGGTCAGGGGTCAAGCCCGGACGATGCGTTGTTGTTGCATATCGGGATACACGCCGGTGACGTGATCCGCGAAGCGAACAACGTGTACGGCGGGGCGGTGAATATCGCGGCGCGGGTGGCAAGCGAGGCGGCGGCGGGCGAGACGCTGGTGTCGGGCACGGTGCGCGACCTGGCGCGGACGTCGGCGGGCGTGGCGTTCGAGGACCGCGGCGAGCGCGAGCTGAAAGGCGTCGGGGAGCCGGTGCGGGTGTTCGCGGTGCGGGCTTGAGGACGCCGCTCGAGGAGGGCGAGCACCGGCTCAGCGAGGCGTACGGGACGAACTACAAGTGGCTGGCGGCGATCAAGGAGAAGTATCACCCCACCAACTTCTTCCGCCTGAACGCCAACAATAGGCCGATGGTGTGACGGAGCGCATAGCACGAGACCGGTACGGCAGGTTATAATTCGCGGCGCAAGTACGCCCATGCTGCCTGAATAAGGGGGAGCCCGATGGTACAAGCAACCCTCAGCGAAAGCAGAATCGGTGAGCTGCAAGCCCGCCTCCGGGGCCGTGTCACCCGCCCTACCGATGGCGGTTACGACGACGCCCGACGCATCTGGAATGCGATGATCGACAAGCGCCCGGCGCTAATCGTTAGCCCGGCTGTCGTCGAGGACGTCGTGGCCGCAGTGAACTTCGCCAGGGACAACGACCTAAGCCTTAGCGTGCGTGGCGGCGGCCACAGTATGGCCGGTAGCTGCGTTAGCGAAGGCGGGCTAATGATCGACCTCTCTCTGATGAAAGACATCCAGGTGGATCCGGTGCGCCGCACGGCACGTGCTCAAGCGGGCCTGAAGCTGGGCGAATTTGATCGCGGGACCCAGGCGTTCGGGTTGGCCACTACTATGGGCGTAGCGACAGACACCGGCATCG
>CAYQLM010000141.1:0-4852 GCA_964418365.1 uncultured Dehalococcoidia bacterium | reverse complement strand
GATCGGTGAGCGGCCGCTCATCCTGATCGCCCGGCCACTGCTCCCTGTCGCCGGCGTCGAGGTGCGCCACGAGATCGACGATGAACACCACGCTTACGGTATCGCGCCCTTGTCCTTCAGCGCGATGATCGCCTCCCAGTCGTAGCCCAGCTCGAGCAGCACCTCCTCCGTGTGCTGCCCCAGCTCCGGCGCCATCCCGCGCGGCGCCGACGGCGTCGCCGAGAAGTCGCCCGGCGTCGCCACGATCTCGATGGGTTGCTCCGCGCCCTCGATCTGCTGGAACACGCCCGCCTCGCGCGACACCGGGTCGGCGATCATGTCGCTGATCGTGTTCACGGGCGCCCACCAGACGTTGTGCGCGTCCAGGACCGGCCCCCACTCGACTAGCGTCTTCGTCTCGAAGATCTTGTCGAGCTCTGCGACCAGCGCCGGCCCGTTCCCGCGCCGGATCGCAATGTCCGCGAAGCGTTCGTCGCGCATCAGCTCCTCGCAGCCCAGCGCGCGACACAGGTCCGGCCAGTGCCGGTCCGCCTGCAGCAATAGCAGCCAGAACCAGCGCCCGTCCTTCGTCGGAAAACAGTTGATGATCGGGTTCACGGCGTGCTCGCGGTCGTAGCCTTCGATCGGCACGCCCAGCCGCAGCGCGAGCATCGTGTCCCACGCCATCATGTACACGCCCGTGCGCAGCAGCGAGCCCTGCACGATCTGCCCCCTGCCCGTCTTCTCGCGCGCGAAGAGCGCCGCGCAGACCGCGCCCGCCGCCGACATGCCCGTCATGTGGTCGCCCATGCCGCCGCGTTGCTGCGGCAGCGGCGCGCCCGGCGGTACCAGCGACGCCGCAACGCCTGCGCGCGCCCAGAAGCCGCCGATGTCGTACGCGGCGCGGTCGCGATTGGGGCCGTCGGCGCCTTGGCCGGTGATCTGGCAGTAGACGAGGCCCGGATTCGCCTGCGCCAGCGTTTCGTAGTCGAAGCCGAACTGATCGAGCACGCGCGGCCGCATGTTCGTCACGAAGACGTCCGCTTCGTCGAGCAGCTTGCGCGCGATCGTGCGCGCCTCGTCGTTCTCGAGATCGAGCGCGATGCTGCGCTTGCCGCGGTTATCGACCTCGAACGGTGGGTTGAGCGCGCCCGGCGCGCCCAGCGCCGACGCGAACAGCCCGCGGAACGGATCGCCCGTCGGCGGCTCGATCTTGACGACCTGCGCGCCCCAGTCGCAGAGGATCGCCGCGCACGAAGGCCCGGCCACCCACACCCCCATCTCGACCACGCGGATGCCATCTAGCGCCCCGGGCATAAGCAGCGCCTCCTCAGCGTGTGATGCGTGATTATACATTTCCTTCGCCAGGCTTAGGTGGCGCGTGACATCTTATCCGGACATTATCGAAGGGGGGGCCTATGTGCCCGCCCTGCGCAGCACAATGGCCCAACGACCAGCGATGATTTAGTAGAGGCCGGCCGGCGTGCCCGCCCAGGACCGTGCTATGACATACGACCCTGAACTACACCACCGTAGATCGATCCGGTTGAAGGACTACGATTACGCACAGTCGGGCGCGTATTACATCACCATAGTCGTTCAGGACCGACGATGCTTGTTGGGAAGCATCAGGGACGGCAAGGTAGATCCCACCGACGCGGGTTGCATGGTCGAGCACTGGTGGGACGAGCTCCTCCAAGCATTTGCCAGTGTCGAAACAGATGCCTACATCGTCATGCCGAACCACGTCCACGGGATCATCGTGATCACCGAAGGCCAGGGCGGCCACGCAGGGCCGCCCCTACCAACGATTGTGGGCTGGTTCAAGACCATGACGACGAATGCGTACATGCGCGGCGTGCGCAAACACGGCTGGGAACCGTTCTCCGGTCGATTCTGGCAGCGCGGTTATTACGAGCGAATCATTCGTGACGAAGACGAGCTTGCGCGAATTGGCGAATACATCGAGGCCAATCCGCAGCGTTGGGAAGAGGACGAGGAGAATCCAGCGGTGCGAACGCGGCAGGTGTAGGTGCGGGCCGGTGTGCCCGCCCAGCGTAGGGGCGGGCCGGTGTGCCTGCCCAGCGTAGGGGCGCGCCTATGTGCCCGGCTCAGCGTAGGGGCGACCCTGCGTGGCCTCCCTCGTCGTGACAACCCACCTCGCCCTGCCCTACTATATCTCCTACCATGGACGCCTTTACCGCCATGTTCACCGAGCGGCCCTACGTCCTCGCGTTCCTCGCGTCGTTTCTCGTCGTCGCGATGGCGGAGCGAGGCTGGCAGCGCACGGCGCTCTGGCTCGTCAGCGGCACGTTTATCGGCTGGCTCGTCGAGTTCAGCAGCACGCGCAACGGCTTCCCGTTCGGCCACTACGCCTACCATGAGAGCAACTTCCCGCACGAGCTGTTCATCGCCGGCATCCCGTTCTTCGCGTCGCTCTCGTTCGCGTTCCTGACCTACTTCGGCTACTCCGCCGCGTGCACCATGCTCTCGCCGCTCGTGCGACGCGGACGCGACATCGTGCGAACCGACCGCAGCGCCGACAGCTCGCTGCGCGTGCTCGCGCTCGCCGCGCTGATCACCACCTGGGCCGACACCGTCACCGACCCCGTCGCGCACCTCGGCAAGTACTGGTTCCTCGGCGACCTGTACAACTACCACACGTCCGGCCTCCACCACTTCGACGTGCCGCTGACGAACTACGCCGGCTGGATCTTCGCATCGCTCGTGATCGTCTTCGTCAACCAGCGCTTCGATGCGCTTCTCCGCGCGCGATCGATCGTGGCACGCGGCTTCGCACTGCCGCTGCGCCCGCTCTGGGCCATCGGCAGCATCATCGGCAACATGGCGTTCATCAACGCCATCGCCGTCTACCTGCTCGCCGGCGATCGCGCCCCCGGCGAGCCCGTCGGCGCGATCCTCGCGTCGGGCGTCGCGCTCAGCGTCGCGTTCGTCGTCCTCGCGGCCGTGATGGTCTGGCGTGGCCTGCGCGCAGGCGACGAAATGGCGGACTTCGTGGATGCGTCCGCCGCGAGGGGCCAGACCCTTCGCTTCGCTCAGGGTGACAGATCGCCTACCATATCCGAGCGATGAGCGATCAGCCCTACGTTTATGACGAGAACAACGCCGCGGTCTACGACGCTGCGGTGCCCCTTCAGCCCAACGAGGTCGAGTTCTACCTCGAGCTGGCCAAGGAGGCCGAGGCGCGAGCGTCAGCGAGCGCCGTAGGCTCCGGCTCCGCAGCCGAAGGTTCCGCCGAGGGCGGAGGAGTCGGAGCGCGAGCCGGCGGCCGCACGCTCGAGATCACCTGCGGCACCGGCCGCGTCGCGATCCCGCTCGCGCGCGCGGGTGTGCGCATCGTCGGCCTCGATATCTCCGCCGCCATGCTCGACGAAGCGCGCCGCCGCAGCGCCGGTCTGCCCAACGTCGAGTGGGTCGAGGGCGACATGCGCGCGTTCGACCTCGGCGAGCAGTTCGGCCTAATCACCATCCCGATCGGCTCCTTCCAGCTCATGCTCACCGTCGAGGACCAGCTCGCCACGCTCGACTGCGTGCGCCGCCACCTCGCGCCCGAGGGCCGCTTCGCGTTCGAGGTCGAGAACCCCGTCGCCACATCGATCGCCGATTGGCTCACGACCAAGCGCGGCGCATTCCTCCGCAATCCATCGCGCGACTACACCCACCCAAAGTCCGGCCGCCAAGTCGTCTCCTGGGGCACCATCGACTACCACCCGTCGCAACAGAGCCGCACATCGTACGGTTACACCGAGGAGCTCGATGAGGCCGGCGTCGTCGTCAAGCGCGAGTACGGCCGGCCCATGACGCTGCGCTACTTTTATCGATACGAGATGGAGCACATGCTCGCGCGCGCCGGCCTCGCCGTCGAGGCGCTCTACGGCGATCTCGCCAAGAACCCCTATCGCGCCACCAGCCCTGATCTAATTTTTGTGGCGAAGGCTATCGACAACGGATGAGGAAACAGATAAGCGGATGAGGCTTCGAAGATGGCCGGTTAGCGACAATAGGTGTCGATTGGAGGAAATAGCGGCGAGATTCCTCGCTGCGCTCGGAATGACAGTAAGGGGCTCGGAATGACGGTACGGGGCGCCGCCACATGACTGACGCGCTCGTCTCGACAGCCTGGGTCGCCGATCAGCTCGGCAAGCCGGGCGTGCGCGTCATCGACGTGTCGTCCGAGCCGCAGCTGTACGGCGACTGGCACCTCCCCGGCGCCGTCGCGATCAACTGGCTGCGCGAGCTCATCGAGGAGGAAGACGAGTCGTCGGGCAAGATCCCCGACCCCGAGCGTTTCGCCGCGATGTGTCGCCGCCTCGGCCTGCAGCCGGACGATACGCTCGTCTTCTACGGCGACCAGGGCGGCCGGCACGCCGCGCGCGCGTTCTGGATGTTCGAATACTACAAGCACGCCGGCGCGCTGCACCTCATGGACGGCGGCCGCGAGCAGTGGCAGCGCGAAGGCCGCCCCTCGGCGTCCGGTCCCGTCTCCGTCGAGCCGTCCGGCTACCCCGTGCCCTCCGGCCGCCGGCTCGAGCTCCGCGCGACGCCCGATCAGATCACCGCCGCCCTTCGACAGGCTCAGGGTGACAAGAAGGACGGCTACACCGTGCTCGACGTGCGCACGCAGGCGGAGTACGACGGCAGCGACGTGCGCGCCGCGCGCGGCGGCCACATTCCCGGCGCGGTGCATATCCTCTGGGAGGACGCCCTCACGCCCGACAAGACGCTCAAGCCGCGCGACGAGCTCGCGCAGCTCTTCGCCGCCATCCCGCGCGACAACACCGTCGCCGTGCACTGCCAGCTCGGCGTGCGCGCCGCGCACACCTGGTTCGTCCTGCGCCACGTCCTCGGCTAC
>CAYQLM010000140.1:0-5137 GCA_964418365.1 uncultured Dehalococcoidia bacterium | reverse complement strand
ATCGGCCTGCGCGTCGCGGCGGAGCACGAGGAGCGCTTCGCGCGCATCGTCGCGGCGAACACGTTCCTGCCGACGGGCGATGGCAACCCCGGCGAGGCGTTCTTGCGGTGGCGACAGTTCGCGACAACGTCGCCGGTGTTCGACATCGGCCGCGTGATCCAGGGCGGCACGGTGAGCCAGCTCTCGGACGATGTCGTCGCGGCGTACAACGCGCCCTTCCCGGACGACACGTACAAGGCCGGCGCGCGCGCCTGGCCCGCGCTCGTCCCCATCTCGCCCGACGATCCGGCCGCGCCGGCGAACCGCAAGGCGTGGGAGGCGCTCGGCCGCTGGGAGAAGCCGTTCCTCTGCGCCTACAGCGACGGCGACCCGATCATGCGCGGCGCCGACAAGGCGTTCCTGGCGCGCGTCCCCGGCACGAAGGGCCAGCCCCACACCACCATCGCGGGCGGCGGCCACTTCCTCCAGGAAGACAAAGGCGAAGAGCTGGCCGGAGTGATTGTGGCGTGGCTGGCTTAGCTTGACAGGCGTCCGAAGTGGGCGTAGCGTAGACATATCGGCGGGGAGCGCCTGCGGCAGCGCCGCGGAGGTCTCACAATGTGCAAATGGCGGACACTCTCGATCCTGACGGCTGTGACGGCGCTTGTCCTCGGCTCGCTCTTACTGTTCGGACGTCACTTCACACCGGCGTCCGCTAACCCCATCGGCGGTCTGGTGTCCATCTCGGCAGGGGAGTTCCAGACCTGCGCCGTCACCTCAGACGACGGCGTGAAGTGCTGGGGAGCACTGATACCCGACGGAAACGCAACTTCTATGCCAGCGGACCTTACGGGCCTGTCGAACGCTGTGCACGCCGGTGAGGGTTATTTTCACGGCTGCGCGCTCACGTCTCCCGGCGGCGTTCTGTGTTGGGGTGGGAACTACTATGGCCAGCTCGGTGATGGAAGCACGACTCCTACGTCATCCCCAGTGCCAGTCGCCCGTCTTGCTGATGGTGTCGCGCAGATTGGCGTAGGCTATGAGCACAACTGCGCTCTATTGAACGACGGTATGGTGCGTTGCTGGGGCAAGAACAACGACGGCGAGCTCGGCGATGGCACAACGATGGTAGGTTCGACCCCGGTTGCCGTCGAGAACCTGGCGGGAGTAACACAGATCGGTGCGGGCGCTGACCATACGTGTGCAGTTACGGCGGACGGAAGGGTTTGGTGCTGGGGCCGCAACGCTCTCGGGCAGTTGGGCGACGGCACTTCGCAGTCCCGCCTGACGCCGGTCGTCGTGACAGGTCTCAACGGCAGCGCAGTCGAGGTCACGGCCGCGGCCTACCACACATGCGCCCGGCTGTCCGATGGGACTGTGCAATGTTGGGGCGCAAACTACGGCCCTAGCGCGGTAACGGTCAGCGGATTGAACGACGTGGTCGCGATCGATGCTGGCTTCACGCACACGTGCGCAGTGACCGCTGCCGGCGCGGCCGAATGCTGGGGCACAAATGGTTTCGGAGAGTTGGGCGATGGCCAGGTCTGCGGCTCGTCACGGTGCACTGATCCGGCAGACGTTGCTGGACTCGATGCTGGGGTTGCCGCCGTTTCGGCCGGCTCACTCTACTCCTGCGCCGTCCTTACCAACGGTTCGGCGCGGTGCTGGGGCGACAATTCGCACCAGCAGCTCGGGTCTGGCGTCATTGGGCTGACGAAGTCTTCTGTTCCGATTGCTGTCGGGGAAACGGCGACTAAGGTCGCTCCGACGAGTACGCCGTGCCCGGAGACTGGCTGCCCGACACCGACACCGCGCCCGGTACCACCACTCACTGGAGTCGATTTCTCGCTTGCGGCAGACATCGACCACGACGGCACGCCAGATTGCGGCACTGTCATGGATCTGCCTCACGGATGCGTCATACAGCCAGGCAGTACCTTCAATGTCCTCGTCGACCTCAATGCACTCGACCCCGCTGTGACCTCCTACGGCGGGTTCGACGTTCACCTGCTCACAGATGGCGTACAGGCTGATAGCAGCTGGCGTTTCTTATGGCCGGATTGCGGGTTCCCTGCCCAAGACTTCGAGCCGGGTGACATTCATTTTGCCTGCGCGGTCGGGATCAAAGCAAAACCTTCGTCGTACGTTGGGTCACTAGCGTCAACAACATTCACCTGCGATCAGACCGGTAGTATAACGTTAGTTCATGGACCCCTGAACACCGACGTCGTGAGCAGTGATCTCTACCCTCATTCTGAGACCGCCGCCGACGAGGTTTTGCGCGTCGTTTGTGGCCCGCTGGAGCGGGGCGATGACAACTGTGACAGCGAGGTGAACTCGATCGATGCTGTACTGACGCTACAGTATGAAGCCGAGATCGTTCCAAGCGTGGATTGTCAGCAGCAGAGCGATGTCAACTTGGACAGCCTAACGAACGCTGTGGACGCCGGCTTGACGCTTCAGTACGACGCAAAGCTGATAGATACGCTGCCGCCCAACCAGCGTTCTCGTTAGCCCCGCAGCGTCGCCACGCTCGAGTGGTCCGCGACCGCCAGCCCGCCGCGCGCGAGCACCAGCACCTGCGCGCCGATCGCCTCGAAGCCCGGGCCGACGGTGCCGCCGGCCATGAACCGCGCGTGCATGTTCTCCAGAATCACCGCCAGCTTGAAGTGCGCGAGCACGATGTAGAAGTCGAGCCGGCTCAGGTCGCGGCCGGTCTTGCGCTCGTAGCGCGTGGCGGCTTCCTGCCACGTGGGGAAGCCGGGCAGCGTGATCACGCCCTGGTTGCCCACCGCCGCGACGAATCGATTGTCGCCGTCGCGGTCGCGCCAGTACATGCGCAGGATGCCAAGATCGGCGAGCGGATCGCCCAGCGTCGACATCTCCCAGTCGAGCACGGCCGCGATATGTCCGTCGTCGCTGACGATGCTGTTGTCGAGGCGGTAGTCACCGTGGACGATCGCGGCGCCGCTCTCGGGTGGCAGGCTGACGGCGAGCCGGCGCGCGAGCTCCGCCAGCTCCGGCAGGTCGCGCGTCTTCACGCGTTCGAACTGCTCCGTAAAGCGGCGCAGCTGCCGCTCGATGTAGCCCTGCGGCTTGCCGAAGTCGGCGAGGCCGACCGACGCGGGATCAACGCTGTGCAGCGCCGCCAGCGTATCGATCAGCTCCTCGCCCATCGCCCGGCGCTGCGCTGCGTCGAACTTGCTCTCGACGACCGCAGGATCGACGGGCACGAGCCCGCGCACGTACTCCATGATGTAGAATGGCGCGCCGATGACACCGGCGTCGTTGCACATGACGTACGTCTTCGGGACGGGGACGGCCGTGCCCGCGAGCGCGGAGATCACGCGGTACTCGCGCTGCATATCGTGCGCGGTGGGCTGCACGTGCGACAGCGGCGGCCGGCGCAGCACCCACGCCTCGCCGCGCTCGCTCTCGATGCGGTACGTGAGGTTGGAGCGCCCGTGGCCGACGATCGTCGCGCTTAAGCTGCGGGATTCATCCCGCAGATCCCCGACCGGCGCGACGTGCTCGCTGAACCACGGCGCCAGCTTCTCGAGATCGACGCCAGGCACCTGTTCGCTCACGCAGCTTTTCCTTTTCTCCCGCGAAGGCCACCCTTCAGGCTGGGGCAACCCCATGCCGCTCCCGCGAAGCCCTTAGGCTGGCAACACGATGCCGCTGATTTCAATCGGCGGTCCTGCAACCAACCTCATGCCGCCGACTTCAGTCGGTGGTGTTGTTCCTTCCCGTTCCTACTTCGCCGCCTTGTAGCCGGTCTGGCTCGCCTTCTTCATCGCCTCGACGGACTCGGCCGGCGTCAACAGCGGTGTCGTCTTGACGGCCTTGAGCGAGCCGCCGGCCCCGAACGCCAGCGCCAGCCCGACCGCCGCGATGTTATCCGGAAGCTCCGCCACGAGCATCACGTCGTACTCGCCGAAGGTGAAGTACGCGACCTCTACCCTGCCGCCTGCCTTCTCTACTGCCGGCGTGACCATGGCGACTCTGTCTTGCGGGCTCTGCACCAGCGCCTGAAGTCCGCCTTCGTCGTACGCGACCTGGAACATGTAATGAGGCATCAGGGTCTCCTTACCTATGCGCCTTCCGGCCCCGCGGCCGGACCAGCGTGACATTATATAGCACTCCGACTACAATGTCGGCGCACTCCAGAGCTCATTTCCTTGAGGAGGACGGCCATGCCGATCGATTTTCAGCTCCCACCCGACGTCGAAGAGGTGCGAATGAAGGTGCGCACGTTCATGGAGGCGGAGGTCAAGCCCGTCGCGGACTCGCTTGCGAGTAACGGCGCCGACCGGCGCCGCTACGTCGAGGAGATCGTCAAGCTGCGCGAGCGCGCCAAACAGCAAGGCCTCTGGAACCCGCACCTGCCCGCGGAGTGGGGCGGGATGGGCCTCGGCGCGACGGCAATGGCGTTCGTGTCGGCCGAGGCGGCGCGCGTCGGCGGCATCGGGCCGTACATCCTGAACGCGCAAGCGCCCGACGAAGGCAACATGCACACGCTCTACCACTGGGCGACGCCGGAGCAGGCCGAGAAGTACCTGCGCCCGCTCGCTGACGGGCGCGGCCGTTCGTGCTTCGCGATGACGGAGCCCGAGGTCTCCGGCTCCGACCCGACGCTGATCCAGACGACCGCCGTCAAGGACGGCGACGACTGGGTGGTCAACGGCCACAAGTGGTTCATCTCCGGCGCGCGCGGCGCGCAGTTCGCGATCCTGATCGCGCGCACGGACCCCGACGCCGACCCGCCCCAGGCGCGCAACTCCGCCTTCCTCGTCGATCTCCCCAGCGAAGGCTGGGAGATCGTGCGTGACATCGAGACGATGGCCGGGCAGGGCAACCACTGCGAGATCCGCATCACCAACCTGCGCGTGCCGGCCGGCAACATGCTCGGCGGCCGAGGCGAGGGCCACAAGCTCGGGCAGTATCGATTGGGGCCGGCGCGGCTGGCGCACTGCATGCGCTGGATCGGCCAGGCGGAGGTCGCGCTGGAGCTGCTCATCGACCGCGCGCTCAAGCGCTACACGCACGGCTCGCTGCTTGCGGACAAGCAGGCGATCCAGTGGATGATCGTCGACTCGGCGATGGAGCTCTACACCGGCAAGTTGATGGTGCTCCACGCGGCGTACAAGATCGAGAA
>CAYQLM010000139.1:0-5166 GCA_964418365.1 uncultured Dehalococcoidia bacterium | reverse complement strand
TAACGGACGGGCCGCCGTGCATCTCCGCGCTCCGGCTGGCCTTCCTGCGCGATCCCACGGCCAAACTCGACGTCGACGGCTGCAAGGCGAAGGTGCAGCCAATAGCGTTCGAGGGAACTGACCAGACTAGTACGACTCCTGCCGTGCCCACCAGCAGCGCCCCGTAGGCGTAGGTACGAAAGCTGGCTTGCGCTGGCGGGAGGAGGCGTGACGCCCGGATGAGGCCGGATACACGATGACCTCTCTGCTAGTTTCGGGGTGAGGCGCGCACGAGAGGCGGCGCCTGAAGACGCGGTAAGGCCCGATGCGCCTTACCAGATCACGGCGTGAACCGCTGCGCGCCGTCTAGGCCGTTGAGATGCAGCTCGCGCGGTCCGTCGAAGTCGAACTCGGCGACGGCCGCGATCGATTGCCCAGCGCGTACCGCGTCGACGCCTGGGCTTACAGTTTGAGGGCCAGGCAGCGTTCGACGACGAACGTCTGGCCGATGTTCGTCGCAACTTCGAGTGCCTCCTCTAGAAGGCCGAACGCCTGCGCCCGATCACCGGGACCGTTGCGAGCGAGCAGCATCTCAGCGTAGTTCATCTGGGTGCGGGCGACCCACGGCGGGCTGTTCATTCTCTGGTTCCAAGCCAGCGCCGCCTCGAAGTTTACCTGCGCTTCCTCCCACCGCTCCATCGTTGCTGCGAGGAGGCCTAGCAGCCGTTCTGCTGAGCCCCAGCAAGCCATGCCGAAGGGCACTATGTTGCACTTGGCACGCGGGAGGAGCATGTCATACAGAGTCTGGGCGTGCCGGGCGTCGCCAAGGTTGGCGCAGGTCTCAGCGATGACGAACATGCTTGTATGCCAGAGGGCGTCGCGAGGTATGTCGGCAAAATCGCTGCTGGCAAGCCGCTCAAACTCCGCTCTCGCTTCTGCTTCTCTGCCCGACTCACTGTAGAGCAGCGGCAGGCCCCAGCTAAAGCCGGGTAAGGCCGGATACTGCGCGGCAAACGCCGTGAGCGCCGCCTCCAGCTCACCCAGCCGGCCTTGCTCTCGCCGAATGGTGGCCATCTGCAAGCCGAATGCCGCCAGGGCGGTCTGAGGATAGGGGCCCCGGCCCGCGGCGAGGGCCTCCTGCGCGAGGCGCTCGCCCTCTTCGTAACGGCCATCCAGCGCCGCCAGCATCGCCTGGTACATGAGGCCTGTCCACATCAGGTCGGGCCGGCGCCTGCGTGTCACCTCGCTTAAGAATGTGGCGAAGTCCGCCCGTGCCGTGTCTATATCGCCGAGCTCGAGCGCGTCGTTACCGCGCAGGTCAATACCTGAATAAGCTGCCACGGATTCATCGCGCGTGCCGACCAACTGCGTGAATTCGCTGGCTATAGCCATGCGCTCTTCGACATTATCCGGAGTCCACGTTGCCACGTGCCTGGCGCGGAGGGCCTCGGCCAGCGTCGCGGAATCTCCCAGTCGCCGGGCTGCGTCGACCGCTTCTCTGCTGAGGATTTCGCGCCGCTCTGCCGAATCCGGGAAGAAGTAGAGCTCCATGGCCAGGCGTGCCATGACCGTGATCCGTAGGGCGCTATCGCTGTCGCTAAGACCGCGGAGCGCGTCTTCGAGGAGGCCGACCAGCGTCTCGTCTGCCTTCCCGATTTCGACGATGCCGATGAGCCTGCCGACGTATCCAAGAGCCGCTCGGGCAATACGTTCGGCGGAGTTGATCTCCTGCGCCAAGCGCGCCGCTTTGAGCATGGTATCTCGGGCAGTCAGCGCGTCTCCGGCGGCATCTTGCGCGTTGCCAAGCGCCAGGAGAAAATCACAGCGCTGTGCCTCATCGGCACTGCCTGCCAGCTCCAGGATCTCGAGCGCGCGCTCATAATGGGCGGCTGCTTCCTCCCATGCGTAGATCGCCAGCGCTCGCTCCCCGGCGCGCACGGCGTACTCGACCGCCTTTGCAACATCGCCGCCGCCGCGCGCGGCTTCGCCGAAGTGGTAGGCAAGCTCTGCGAGGTGGGCCTCCAGGCGGGTGCCATGCATGCCTTCCAACGCCTCGCCGATCTGGCGGTGCAAACGGACGCGACGGGTCGCGGAGGGCTCGTCGTAGAGGGTCTCGCGGATCAGCGCGTGCGTGAAGGCGTAGCTTCCAATGGCGCGCGGCACTTCGCTGATGACGCGCGCGGCAAGCGCTGCGTCGAGGACTTCGAGCAACGAGTCTCCCTCGATACCGGAAACTTGCTCGAGGACCTGGAGACTGAACTCACGGCCGATCACGGAAGCAACGGCGAGAACGCGATTGCACTCGTCGGAGAGCCGGTCAAGCCGCCGGCCCACCACTTCGCGCACGCTTTCCGGGATAGCCACCGTCCAGGATGTCGTGTCACGCCATTCAAGCCGGCGCTCCGTTGCGAGGAGGCTAACGATCTCCTTGACAAAGAACGGGTTGCCCTCCGTTTCTTTGTAAACCGCACTCACCAGTTCAGCAGCCGGTTCGATGCCTGCCGTCATCTGGATGAAGCGGGCCACATCCGCCTCGCTGAGGCCGCGCAAGACGACGCGCTGGCTGAGCTGCTCGCGCGCCAGCTCGGCCAGCGTGTGGGAGAGCGGGTGCTGCCTGCCAAGCTCGGCATCGCGGTAGCCCGCGAGCACAAGAAAGCGAGCGTCGCGCAGCTCCCGCGCGAGGAACTGCAACAGCAGCAGCGACGGCTTGTCGGCCCAGTGCAGATCGTCCAGGACGAGAACGAGGGGCTGCGCGCGAGCGGCGTTCTTGAGAAACGTCGTGATGCTGTCGAAGAGGCGGAAGCGCGCCTGCTCCGGCTCCAACGCCGGTGGCGGCGGGAGATCGGGGAGACGCTCTCGCACCTCAGAAACGATCTGGGCAATATCTGCGGCCCCCGTTCCAAGTTCCGAGAGCAGCGTCTGCACTGGGCGTTCGTAGACGTAACTGCGGATCGTCTGGACCCATGGCCAGTACGCCGGCGCGCCTTCGCCCTCGTAGCAGCGGCCCCACAGCACCTGCGCGCCGCGCACCCGCCCATATGTGGCCAGCTCCTCCGCCAGACGGGTCTTGCCGATGCCCGGCTCGCCGGTGAGCAGGACGAGGCGACCCCGCCCGGAGAGCGCTTCATCAAGCCAGGCGCGGAGATCGCTCAACTCCTGCTCGCGACCGACAAAGACGCCGCCGGCCAGGCGGTCGAGCGGGTTCGACTCATCGCGAGCAACTATGTCCCGCGGTGCGAGGGCAATCGCTTCAAGCGCCTCCACCACTTGCGCCGCGCTCTGTGGGCGCTCCTCCGGAGCCTTCGCGAGCAAACGCAGGATCAGCGCTTCAAGCGCCCGTGGAATGTCCGGCTTGTGCCACGCCGGCGCGACTGGGCTGGTGTTGATGTGTTGCGTGACTACAGCGATGCTATCGTCGCCTAAGAACGGCGGCCGGCCGGTCACCATCTCATAGAGGACGCAACCGAGCGAATACAAATCGCTTCTCGCGTCGACGTCTCCGCCGAGGGCCTGCTCGGGCGCCATGTACGCCGCTGTCCCCATGATCGTCCCCGCCTGCGTCATACGCGAGCGGCCGAGTGCGATTGCCAGGCCGAAGTCCCCGAGTTTGGCTCGGCCGTCCTCGGTCAGCCAGATGTTGGCCGGCTTGATGTCACGATGGAGGATGCCCCTCTCATGGGCGACAACCAGAGCGCGGCAGACATCTTGCGCTATGACAAGAGCACGTTCTAGCGGGAACGTCCCCGTGCGACGTAAGTCTTGATTGAGATCGCCGCCAGCTATGTATTCGCAGATAGTGAACGGCCGGCCCTCGTCGTCGCCGATATCGTAAATCGCTACGATCTGCGGTTGGGCCTCCAGCCGCGCCATTGCCTGGGCCTCTCGTTTGACACGGGCGAGGCTCGTTTCCTCGAGGCCGTCGGTCTTGAGCAACGCCACGGCGACATCGCGATCCAACTGCTGATCGTGCGCGAGGAAGACGATCTTTTGACCGCCCTCGCCCAGCAAGCGCCGGACGACGTAGCGTCCGGACGCGAAGCTCAACGGTTGCGTTGGGGCGCCCACCGTTCTCGGAGGCGTATCTCCCTCCATCTTCATCGCCAGGGCCAATGCTCCTTCCAGTGGCCGACAACAGGGTGATGAGACTCGTGCTGTCTCGCTCAGGCCCGGGGCCACCAAGCAACGGCGAGGCCCATCCTAGCACATCCTCGGAGGCCCTTGTACCTGGTCGCTCGGAGCCTGCCGGGCGCCTGAAGACACGGTAACGCCCGATGCAGTAGAATAGGCTCTCTTCTATATCTGTGCCCGAAGCAGGTGGCAGGCAGATGTCAAACGAAGGCAGCGCTCTCATCGTCCCCACGCTGCGCATCATCTCTCCGGACGGCGAGCGCGTCGTCTCGCTCACGCAGGACCACGTGCGCATCGGCCGCAGCGCCGACAGTGAGGTCTGCATCGAGGCCGAGGTCGTCTCCCGCTCGCACGCCCGGCTGGTGCGAGAGGGAGCGACCTACCGCTTCTTTCAGGTCGGGACGATGAACTCCACGCTCCTCCGCGGCGCGCCCGTGGACGACTACAGCTTGCAGCACGGCGACCGGCTGGAGATCGCTCCGGGCACATCGCGCGCGGTCACGCTGATCTTCGAGCTACCGGGCCCCGGTGATGGAGCGACGCTTGCCTTTACGAGGCCATTTCGGTTGGGAGAGGAGACTCCCACGCCGGGCGTCGAACAGTTGGCGCTTCAACGAGCGGGGGTATTCGCCATCGGACGCTCCCGGACCTGCGACTTGGTGCTTCCAAGTCTGACCGTGTCAAGAGTCCACGCGCGTTTGGAGGTGGCAGACGGCGCTGTCCGGATCGAGGACGCCGGCAGCGCCAACGGGACCTTCGTGAACGGGGTGCGCACCACCAAGCGGATGCTCTCCGTCGGCGACATCTTGCGTATCGGGCCGTACAAGCTCGTCTACCGGCCGGGAGCGATGGAGCATTACGACGATAGCCGCGCGGTCCGTCTGGATGCGTGCGACGTGCGGAAAACTATCGGGCGCAAAGTGATCCTGGAAGGTGTGACGTTCTCAGCACAACCAAAGGAAGTGCTCGCAATCGCCGGGACGAGCGGCGCGGGCAAGTCGACACTGCTCGATGCGCTCAACGGCATGCGTCCGCCCACATCAGGCCACGTCCTGGTGA
>CAYQLM010000138.1:0-5221 GCA_964418365.1 uncultured Dehalococcoidia bacterium | reverse complement strand
AGCTGTTCGGCAAGGACACCGGCGTCAGCCGCGGCAAGGGCGGCTCGATGCACCTGTTCGACGCCAAGCGCTCCTTCATGGGCGGCTACGCGATCGTGGGCGGACAGCTACCGCTCGCGTGCGGGCTGGCGTTCGCAAACCAGCGGCTGCGCAACGGCCGCATCGTGCTCTGCATCTTCGGTGACGGCGCCGTGAACGAGGGCGCCTTCCACGAGTCGCTCAACCTCGCCTCGGTCTGGAAGCTGCCGATCATCTTCCTCTGCGAGAACAACTTCTTCGGCATGGGCACCGACATCCGCTACGTCTCCGCCGTCATCGAGGTCTACAAGCGGGCGGAAGCCTATGCTATGCCAGCGGAGCAGGTCGACGGCATGGACGCGCTGGCGATGTACGCAGCGACGCAACGGCTCGCCCGCCACGTTCGCGGAGGCTACGGGCCGGCGTTCCTGGAGGCGATCACCTTCCGCTTCCGCGGCCACTCGATGGCCGACCCGGAGCTGTACCGCAAGAAGGAAGAGGTGCAGCGCTGGCGAGGGCTCGACCCGATCACCGCCCTGCGCCAGAAGCTCGCTAAGGACGGCGTGATCGACGATGCGGCGTTCGAACAACTGCAGACCGAGATCGAGGACGTGGTGAACGAGGCGGTGCGCTTCGCGGAAGAAAGCCCAAAGCCGCCGCCCGAGGCGCTCTACAGCAACGTGTACTTCGAGGAGCCGGCCGCCGATGCCTGAGATCGCCTTCCGAGAGGCGCTGCGCATGACGCTGCGCGAGGAGCTGCTCGCCGACGAGCGCGTCGTCCTCATGGGCGAGGACATCGGCGGATACGGCGGCTCGTACGCTGTGACGAAGGGCTTCCAGCAGGAGTTCGGGCCCGAGCGCGTCATCGACACGCCGATCTCGGAGGAGGTCATCGTGGGCTGCGGCATCGGCGCGGCGATGGGCGGCCTGCGCCCGATGGTCGAGCTGATGACGATCAACTTCAGCCTCCTCGCGTTCGACCAGATCGTGAACAACGCGGCGAAGATCTGCTACATGTCGGCCGGGCAGTTCCATGTGCCGCTCGTGATCCGCATGGCGAGCGGCGCCGGTAGCCAGCTCGGAAGCCAGCACTCGCACAGCCTGGAGGGCTGGTACGCGCACATCCCCGGCCTCAAGGTCGTCGTGCCGTACACGCCGTACGACGCGCGCGGGCTGCTCAAAACGGCCTTCCGCGACGCGAACCCCGTGATCTTCATCGAGCACACGGCGCTCTACAGCCGCAAGGGCGAGGTGCCGGACGGCGACTACGCCGTGCCGTTCGGTCAGGCCGAAGTGCTGCGCAAGGGCGACGACGTGACGCTCATCGGCTACTCGGGCAGCGTGTACCAGGCGACGCTCGCCGCCGACCTGCTCGCGCAAGACAACATCTCGGCCGAGGTGCTCAACCTGCGCACGCTCCGCCCGCTGGACGTCGACACGATCATCGCCTCTGTGCGCAAGACGCGCCGCGCCGTCGTGATCGAGGACGACTGGCGCTTCGGCGGCTTCGCGGGCGAGATCGCAGCGATCATCATGGAGCAGGCGTTCGACGACCTCGACGCGCCGGTCGCGCGCGTCTGCGGCGCGGACACGCCGATCCCCTACGCGAAGGAGCTGGAGCAGGCGGCGCTGCCGCAGCCGCAGCAGATCGCCGGCGCGGCGCGGGCGCTGTGCTAGGTGCGAAGGAGAGTACCGTGAGTGAGAAATGTGAATGCCCAGCCGGGGCGGGCTCAGCCACCTGCGAGCTCTCTGACACCAGACCGAGCGTGTCGTGCCCGACCTGTCACCGGACGGGTAAGCCTGTGGACAACGTGACCCTCAAGGCAATGCTGGCGCTTCCTCTCACGGAAGTGCACCCGGTCGAGTATCGCTTCTGCCGCACGCTGGACTGTGCCACGGTTTATTACGGCGTGGACGGCCAGCAGCGACTCCGTGAAGATGACCTCCGCGAGCGCGTCTACCAAAAGCACCCAGATGATGACGGGGTGCTCGTGTGCTACTGCTTCCGGCACACCCCTGGCAGCATCAAGGCTGAGGTGGCCACCGCGGGCCGCAGCACCGTCGTGGGGGCCATCACCGCCGGAATCCAGGCCGGACAGTGCGCCTGTGACATACGCAACCCACAGGGCAGTTGCTGCCTTGGCAACGTGCGCGCCGTCGTCGAAAAAGCCGTAGCTGCAGACCGTTAGGTCTGCCCCACCGCGCAGGGCTAAAGCCCTGCAGCTACGAGGTTTCAGGAGGAGCCGGGATGATCTCCGAAGTCGTCATGCCACAGATGGGCGCCGACATGACTGAGGGCACCATCGTCCGTTGGCTGAAGAAGGAAGGCGACGCCGTCCAGCGCGGCGACATCATCGCCGAGATCGAGACGGACAAGGCGAACGTGGAGATCGAGGCGTTCGAGTCGGGCGTGTTCCGCAAGGTGCTCGCGCAGGAGGGCGACATCATCGAAGTTGGCAACCCAATCGCCGTCATCGCGTCGCCCGACGAGGACATCTCGAAGTACGAGGGCACAGCCGCAGCGAAACAGCCCGCGATGAGCCCAGCGCCGCAAGCACAAGCTCCCGCGCCACAGGCCCAATCGCCGGCAGCCGAGCAGACCAGACCAGCTCCCGCCGAATCTGAGACGGTTCAATCCAAAGCACAAACTGCAGCCGCTCCCGCGCGAACGAACGGCCGCGTGCGCGCCTCGCCGGTCGCGCGCAAGCTGGCGGAGGAGAAGGGCGTCGACCTCTCGCGGCTGCGCGGCAGCGGCCCCGACGGCCGCATCGTCCGCCGTGATGTAGAAGCCGCTATCGCCAGCGCTGCGCCGCCCGCAGCACCGGCGCCGACCGCCGCCCCCTCTTCGGGACCCGCTCCCGTTCCGTTGAGCCGCATGCGCCAGGCGATCGCGCGGCGGATGTCGCAGAGCAAGCGCGAGGCGCCCCACTACTACGTCACGGTCGACGTCGACATGACGGAGGAGGAGCACGAGCGCCACCAGATCAACGACACGTTCAAACGTGAGCTGCACGTCAGCGTCAACGACTTCATCGTGACGGCCTGCGCGGTGGCGCTCGCCCGCCACCCGATCTTCAACTCCTGGTTCGTGAACGGCGCTATCGAGCAGCACGAGTCGATCAACGTTTGCATCGGCATCGCGCTCGACGACGGGCTGATCGCGCCGGCGATCCTCGACTGTCAATCGAAGTCGCTGCGCGAGATCTCGCAGGCGAGCAAGAGCCTGATCGAGCGGGCAAAGTCGGGCGCGCTTAAGCCGGAGGAGTACTCCGGCGGCACCTTCACCGTCAGCAACCTCGGCCCATACGATGTCGAGATGCTGATCGCCATCATCCAGCCGCCCCAGGCGGCGATCCTCGGCGTCGGCTCGGTGCGCGAGGCCCCCGTCGTGCGCGACGGCCAGATCGTGGTGGGCCGTGTGATGAAAGCTGCGCTGTCCGCCGATCACAGAGTCACGGATGGCGCGCAGGGCGCCCAGTTCTTGCACGAGATCCAGCGGTTGCTGGAGAACCCCGCTGCGCTGCTGATCTAGCGGCCGCCTAGATCCGGTCGACGATCGCTTTGCGCTTCTCCTGATATTCCTCTTCGGTGATGAGCCCCTTGTCGCGCATCTCCATGAGGTGCTCCAGGTCTTGGGCATGGCTCGATGTCGCCGGCAGCTGTCCTGCGGCTGGCGCACTGCCCGGAAGCGTTACCGGCGGAGCATACGGCGGCGCCACCCTCGCGACGCCCTCGCGCCCAGGGCCGACAGAGCCCTGCTCGATGACATGCTCGGAGCCCTGGGCCCTAACCACGACCGTGTTAGCGAGCTTGTCGTGCAGCGTCTGGACGTCCTTGTCCCAGAGCAGCCAGAGGTTATCGAGGTAGAGCGGTACGATGCTGCACACGATGCCGAGCAGCCCGCGCACAAACATCCATCCGGTGTCTGCCGCTCTGCCATCGGCGCGGATCACGCGCAGGCCGACGACCGCCTTGCCGGGGTTCTGCCCCTTCGGCGCGACGATGAACCACCAGATGATCCAGCCAATGCCCAGCGTAAGGATGAGCAGGAGCGCGTTTACGATCGCTGAGCCGAGGCGCGAAAGCCGACTCGCCATCTTCACCGTGCCTCTGGGATCCAGAACGAACGTGCCGCAGTAAACGCAAAACAGCCCCTCCCCGAGCGGTCGATTGCACGAAAGACACTCGACTGTTGGTTGCTGCCGTCGTCATCGTCAGCCTCCTTGCTTCTACGCAGCCGCCGGCTGCAGGTCCACCACTCGAGCCGCCACCGGCTCTTCCTTGCCCTTCAGCTCCAGCGTTACCGATCTCGCCCGCGGAAATCGATCCGCCACCTGCGCGTACATGCGCTCCGATAGCACGATCTGGCCCGCTTGCGCCTGCGCTTGCAATCGAGAGGCAGTGTTCACCACATCTCCCAGCGCGGTGAAGTCCTTCACCTCACCCGACCCGACATTGCCGACAAACGCGTTCCCGAAATCGAGCCCGATGCCAAGCGGGAGCCACACCTCTTCCCCGCCGCCATAGCCAACTGCCTGCAACAGCAGCTCAGCCGCCTGCGCGCACTGGAGCGCGGGGCCGCGCCGCGCCAGCCCCGGCACGAAGAGCGCCATCACCTGATCGCCGGCGAGCTTGTCGATGACCGCGTCCTGCTTGCTGAGTACGTCTGTCGCTGCCGAGTAGAAGCGGTTCACCAGGGCCGCCACCTGCGCCGGCTGCAGACGCTCCGCCATCGACGTGAAGCCGCGCACGTCAGCGAAGAGCACGGCGATCTCCAGCTCGACGCCGCCGAGCGGCGCCTCCTCGAAGCAGCGACGGCACCAGCGCGGGTTCTTCCTCGATGGAGCAAAGCCGGCTACGCGCACTACCCGCCCGCCCACGCCCGCAAACGGCGCGAAGCACATCGCGCAGCGCGGACTGCTCGGCGTCCGCCGCATCACGCCGCGCATCCAGCGCCCCATCGGGTCGCCGGTGACCAGCGCCTTGTCCCACCACTTCTGGTTGCGTTCAGCCTGATCTTCGCCCATCAGGTACGGCAGCTAGTGAACCTTGTCGCCCTCCAGCTCGCGGATGCGCTTGCTCATCACGGGCAGCATCGCCAGCGCTATGCTCGGGTTCGTGCGCAGCTCGGCCGTGAAGTCCCAGCGCGTCATCACCAGGCACTCCGTGTCTTCGGCGGCCCTGATGGTCGCCGACCGCGGCC
>CAYQLM010000137.1:0-5254 GCA_964418365.1 uncultured Dehalococcoidia bacterium | reverse complement strand
AGGACCGCTGCGTCGTGTTGTTCGACCGGCGCGGCGTGGGCGCCTCGCAGCGAAGGGTAGAAGACCTCTCGCTCGAGGCTCACGTCGCCGACGTTCGCGCCATCGCCGAGCAGCTCGAGTTCGAGCACGCGGACCTGTGGGGGGCATTTGACGGCAACGCCGTGGCGCTCGCCTACGCTGCTCGCTATCCGGAGCAAGTCCGCCGTTTGGCGTTATGGAGCCCGTCCGCGCGCGGCGCGGACGTCATGGACGAGGGCCAAGCGCGCGGCCTCGCGGAGCTGATCCGGGGCAACTGGGAGCTGGCCACGAGGACGATAGCGAACGTTATTGCCTACCCAAGCGGGCCCGTTGAGACCCAGCGCGAGTTCGCGAAGCTGCTGCGCAAGTCTGTATCGCCGGAGGTCGCCGCCCGGTACATCGAGTTCCAGGCGGGCGTCGATGTCAGCGCACTGCTGCCCCGGGTGCAGGCGCCCACGCTCATTTTCCACACGCGCAAGAGCCAGGTCGTCCCCATCAGCGCCGTGAGGGCGGTGGCGGAACTCATCCCGGACGCCCGCCTGACCGTGCTGGAGGGCGATAGTCCCCGCGAGTCGGGGGAGAAGCAGCTAGAGATCATGCGTGAGTTCTTGGGCGAGCAGCCCGCCGTGCCCGCCCCCGGCCTGGTCACCATCCTCTTCACCGACCTCGCTTCGTCCACTGCCCTTACCCAGCGCCTGGGCGATGCGAATGCGCAGGAGCTGGTGCGCGCGCACAACATGATCGTGCGCGAGGCTCTGGCCGCGCACGGCGGGACCGAGATCAAGCACACCGGCGACGGCATCATGGCGAGCTTCCCGACGGCGTCAGGCGCGCTCGAGTGCGCGGTGGCAATTCAACGTGCCGTTGAAGGGTCAAGCGCCAGCGGCCAGGGGCCAGGGGAGTTAGCGATACACATCGGGCTGAACGCGGGCGAGCCAGTCGCAGAGGAGAGCGACCTGTTCGGCACCAGCGTGCAGCTCGCGCGTCGCATCTGCGACCACGCGCAGGCGGGGCAGATCCTGGTGTCGAACGTGGTGCGTGAGCTGGCGGCGGGGAAGAACTTTCTGTTCGCCGACATCGGAGAGGTGGTACCGAAGGGGTTCGAAGACCCGGTGCGCCTGTACGAAGTGCGCTGGGGAGAAGTCGACGCGTAATGGATCAAGAGATCCGCTTCTGCACGAGCGCCGACGGCACACGGATTGCCTACGCGTTGTACGGAGGAGGGAGCGCACGCCGCTGGTCATGGTGCCGACCTGGCCGACTGGGATGGAGCAGTCGTGGCAGGACCCGGAGTCGCGCGCGGCCGGCTTCTTGTCGACTTCGACCGGCGCGGGACGGGCTCATCGCAACGGGACGTCGACGACCTGTCGCCCGAGGCGCACCGGCGCAATCTCGAAGCGGTCACGGACCACTTGAACTTCGAGCGCCTTCACCTGCTCGGCAGGTATGACGGCGGCGCCGTAGCTGCGGAATACGCAGCGGAGCATCCTGAGCGCGTCGCGAAGCTCATCCTCTGCGCCGCTGCCGTTCGAGGTGACCAAACGGCAGCTGGCAGGATGCGCGATAAGCTCACTGATCTCATCCGCTCTGATTGGTCGCTGGCGCGACGCGCTTTGGCCACGGCAGCCGCAGAGTATTCCACAGCGGAGGAACTGCGACGGTATTCGCGGAGCATCCGCGAATCGATCACGCCGGAGATGGCGATACGCTACCTGGCATACATCGCGGACGTTGACATCAGCGGGGTGCTTTCCCGCGTTGCAGCGCCCACACTGGTGGTCAACCCGCGAGACGACCAGAACGTCACGTTAGAGGCCGGACGTGAAGTGGCTGTACTCATTCCCAATGCTCGCTTTGTGGTACTCGAAGATCGAAGTGTCAGCACCGAGACTGCAGTTCTGAACAGATTTCTTGACGATGTGACAGAGCAGCCGAGCGCCCCAGCGTTTCCTCAGGGCACCGCCATCATTCTCTTTGCGGACATAGCGGACTCGACCGCGCTCACCGAGAAGCTGGGCGACGCGGCCTTCCGCGAGAAGGCGCGCGAGCTGGATGTGGCGTTACGTGACGCCATCGCCTCGAACGGCGGCACGGCCATCAAAGGCAAGCTGCTGGGCGATGGCGTGCTGGCGACGTTCGGCGCGGCGCGCGAGGCGATCGCGTGCGCACAGGCGATGCACGACGCGGGCAGCTACGCAGGGCTGCCCCTACACGTTGGGATTCACGCTGGCGACGTCATCCGCGACGCGAACAACGTCTACGGCGGGGCGGTGAACATCGCGGCGCGGGTGGCCAGCGAGGCGGCCGCGGGCGAGACGCTCGTCTCTGGCACGGTGCGCGAGCTGGCGGCGGGGGAAGGCTTCCTGTTCGCCGACATCGGAGAGGTGGTACCGAAGGGCTTCGAGGAGCCGGTGCGGCTCTACGAAGTGCGCTGGCGGGAGGAGCCGTAGGAGACGGGAAGGCTGCTGTCGGCGGGATCCACCCAGCCGAGCCGTCTGCTATGCGGCCGTCTGCGCCGGGCCGGTCCTAATGGCGGCGACAGCGGAGGGAGCCTGGCAGTACAGGAGGCGCAAGACCTCCTAGCCGCGACCGTAGAATATCGCTTAGAGATGGCAGCTCCGGGCGGTTTGGGAGGACAGCCACGGAACCGTCACCGGCTCTGCTCACTCTGCGAGGTCGGCGCGACAGTTGTGGACGGTGTGGACCGCGAAGCTATCGCGGCGAAGGTAGCGCTCCACGACTTCGGCCAACCAGGTCAGACTGCATCCAACCAGGTCAGACTGCATCGCAGTGGACTTTGCCACTGTTGATGTTCAGGACTGCCACGCCGGCGTTGCCGTTCGGCGTCATGCAGTCGAATATGCCATTCCCGGGGATCAGGTCAGCAGACCCCAAGATGGACGCGCAGGTCCGATCGCCGGCCGAGCTGTCCGCACATGCAACCCAGGGCCCGTGCCCCGGAGTAGGTCCGGACGCAAGAGCGGCGCCGCTCCAGATGGAGAGAGCCAGCGCCACCGGTCCGAGTATAGCTGCTAGTTTCATACATCACCTCCTCTCCTGAGTGTCTTCCTGCTGGCAGAACAACCAGCGATATATCAACGCGTTCCTTGGCCGACGGAGCGGGCGTGGCAGTGGACCTGGGTGTGCAGGCTGACGTCGGCGTGACCGTCGGGGTGCTGGTCGGAGTCCGAACACGGTCCATGAGAAGCAGTCCTCAGTAAGATGTATCGGCAACACCCTGCGCGCCTGAACAGGGAGGGCGAGCCCGCACTCATTCATCATCGTGCCGCCTGAGCGCGGCTCACCAGTGCCAAGGGCTTCGAGGAGCCGGTGCGGCTGTGCGAGGTCAGGTGGCGGGACTAGGCGTCACGTGGCGAGCGCTGCGTGAGCGATCGCGTTTCATCCAACGCCCAAACGATCGTGCTGGCCGCCATCGGTATGAGCACGACGAGCATGGGGAGATGATAGCGGGGCTCGCCAAAGAAGACGACGTGCAACGCGGTCCAGCTCGCGACGACCAGCAACGCGAAGGTGATCTGGCGCCCATGGTGGCGAAACCATAGCAGCGAAGCGCCGGCGGGCAGTAGGACGGCGCCGTACGTGGCATCGATCAGGATAAGTAACGGCTGATGTGCGCCCTGAGGCCGCGGTGTGGCCCCAAATGTCGAGGTCCACTCGAGGACGTCTGAGTCTGGACGCCAGAGCCACATGATCTTGCGGCCGGTGAGGGAGACCTCGCGTTCGGGATGCGTGGCGGCGTATCGCAGCGCTCGTCGCGTGCCGAGGTTATTGAAGACGGCTTCGCGATCGTGGAAGCTTGAGCCCGGCTCCGCGTCCCAGAGGTCTCGGGGGAAGACGTACCTGCCAGTGGAGTACGGCGCGTGGCCGCCGCGCAAGTTGTAGCCGACGTTCGCAGAGACCAGGATCGGAGAGTCCATCACGATCTGGTTGCGGACCGCCCACGGCGCGATTACGAGCAGCGCGACGATCGTGGTCGCGGCCGTCGGCCGCATTGCGTGTCGCGCTTGGCCGCTCTCGATGAGCCACCATGCGGCTGCGATGGGAACAAGGACCAGCGCTTGTCCTCGCACGAGCGTGGCGAACCCGATGAGGAGTCCAGCACTGATGATGAGTGGCGCTCGCGCTCGATTGCGGTCGAAGGCGTGGAGTACGGCTGCGATGGCGCAGGCGAAGAGGAAGGTGAATAGGGTGTCGGAGAAGAGAACCGGCGTCCAGAAGACGAAGCTGGGAAGCAGCGCGGCGATCGCAGCGCTCAGAACGCCCGCCGTCTCACCGAAGAGCCGCCGGCCGATGAAATAGAGCGGGACGATCGTTAGTGCCCCAGCGATGGCGTTCATCACCCACGCTGTCCACAGCCGGTCGCCCACGACTGCGAATGCCGGTGCGAGGAAGGCACTGTAGCCCGGAGGCCAGAAGGCGGTCGCTTCTCCGCCGGGAAGGAATCCGCGGTCTGCGGCCGTGACGCTGTAACCGTCGCCGTGCGCGAGGCTGAGCGCGGTCGCATGGTAGTACTCGGGATCGGACTGGCGTGGCGGGACTGGCTGCGTCCAGGCAGACCAGGCAAGACGAACAGCGAGCGCCAGGACGAACAGCGCGATGATGATGGCCGTCGATCGGTCACGCAGCATCTCGCTGCGCTCCTTTCGCCGATTCTGCTAAGCCCCGGCCTGCTCTGACCGGCGCTGGGCGCGCATGAGGATCAGCGCGACGCTGACCGCGGCCGTGACGAAGAGCAGCACTTCGATGACGCGCACGTTGCGGTCGGTGGCGTCGAGGCTGAGGCCGAAGACCCCAAGCAGGTAGCCGCCAACCATGTACACGACAACCCAGAGCGTCGAGCCGGCGTAATCGAGCAGCATCCAGCGCGGCAGCGGCATGCGAATGAAGCCGGAGGCGGCCGGACCGATCAGCCGCGAGTAGCCGGCGAAGTGGTAGAGGAGCACCAGCCAGACGCTTTGCTCCAGCAACGGCTCGCGCATGCGCTCCGACCACCGGACGATGCGCGACTCCGGGCCGAGCCGGCGCGAGCCGAACCGGCCGATGCCGTAGCTGATCGTGTCGCCGATCCAGGCGCCGGCGACCGCGAGCGGGATGGCGGGCCAGATCGAGATCAGGCCGTCGTGCGCGCTGATGCCGGCGAGCAGCAGGATGATCGTCCCAGGGATGATCGCGCCGAGGAAGAGCGTGTTCTCGAGGAGCGGCGCGAGAAACACGG
>CAYQLM010000136.1:0-5325 GCA_964418365.1 uncultured Dehalococcoidia bacterium | reverse complement strand
CGGAGCGTGAACAACGCCTCGCGATCGCACGTGAGGCCAAGACCGTTGCGGAGCTCGCTGGTGACGGCGTCGCAAGGGTGCACGCACTCCGTGCGCTCCATGGGGCGATGGAGGGACCGGAAAGAGCGGAGGAACTTCTCGCTGTTGCCAGAGAGCTGGTCGAGGTTGCCGACGGTTTCGGCAGTCGCAGCGACGTCGTCTGGGCTCATCTCTTTCTCATCGGTGATCTGGCCCAGCTGGGCGACATGGACGCGGTGAAGCGGGAAATCGCGCTCACGTGCGATCTCGCCGATCAAATGAGGGAGCCGTCGTTCAGCGGCTGGCGCCTGCTCTGGGACGCGATGCTGCTGACCAGGGAGGGCCGCTATGCGGAGGCGGAGCGCCGCGTCATCGAGGTCGGTCCCATCGCGCAGCGCACACAACACCCCGGCTGGATAGGTACATTCTCGGCCCAGTTCTACGCGATCCGCTGGGCGCAGGGCCGGTTGGGCGAGCTGGAGCAGATCGTGCTTCAGCGCCTAGAGGAGCTGCCCGGCCTGGACGCGTGGCAGGTGGCGCTCGTGATCCTGTATTTGGACGCCGATCGGCCAGACCAGGCGCGCGAGTGGTTCGAGCGCCTCGCCGTTGCCGACTTCGCCGATATCCCGAAGGACCCGCAGTGGATCGTGACGATCACACTGGCGGCGAACGCGGCGTACAGGCTGGGAGATGAACGGCGCGCAGAGCAGCTTTATGAGATCCTGAAACCGTACGCTCAACGTCAGGTCACGGTCGGCTTCGCCTTCATCTGCCAAGGCTCCGCCTCCCTCCAGCTGGGAGAAGCGGCCGCGGCCATGGGCCACTGGGTAGACGCGGAACGCCACTTCCAGGAAGCGCTTTCGTTCAACGAGCGCATTCGTACCCCACCCTGGACTGCTGCAACCCAGTTTGCTTATGCCGAGATGCTGCGCCAACGGGGCGAGCCCGGCGATGGAGAGAAAGCGCAAGGACTGGTGAACCAGGCGCTCGCGGTCTTCGAGGCACTGGGAATGGCGAAGTATGTCGAGCGGGCGCTCGCGCTCAAGATGGAGCTGCAGGGCGTCCCTTCCAGCGACTTCAAAACGTCCATCGATGCCGTTGCGCGCTCCATCCACGCGGAACGGCCTGACCTGCGGACCCACGCCGCGCCGGACGGCACGGTCACGCTGCTCTTCACCGACATCGAAGGCTCGACTCCGCTGAACGAGCGCCTCGGCGATCAGCGCTGGATGGACGTCCTGCGCGTTCACAACGCCATCGTGCGCGACCAGCTCGCCGCCCACGGTGGCTACGAGGTGAAGAGCCAGGGCGATGGCTTCATGATCGCGTTTGGCAGCGCGCGCAGGGCGCTCCAGTGCGCGATCGCCCTCCAGGGCGCCATGGCGGACCACAACAGCGTGGCCAGCGAGCCAGTGCAGGTGCGCATCGGTCTCCACACCGGCGAAGCGATCAAGGAAGCGGACGACTTCTACGGGCACCACGTCAACCTGGCTGCCCGTATCGCCGACCAAGCGAGGGGTGGGGAGATTCTCGTGTCGTCCCTGCTCAAGGACCTAACCGACAGCGCGGGCGAGTTCGAATTTGGGGACGCGCGCGAAGTGTCGCTCAAGGGATTGACCGGGACGCAACGCATATTTCGAGTCGCGCGGACACCGCTGAGCTCCAAGTAGCTATTGACACACCGTCAAGACCGGCGTAAGCTGCAGACGCTCGAAGCCAGTCCCTTGCTTCTCGGGACCGGCGGTCATCCGGAAGCAGAGGGCTCACCCCTCCGGACGCTGAGGGCCAAGACGGGCCAATCGCGGGCAAAACAGATTCGAACAGACTCAAAACGCGTCGCCTGAGCTTCTCAAGCAGAGAGCTAGCCCTGAGCGCAGCCGAAGGGGTCGCGAGTTCGAGTCTCATCTCGCTCCAGATGCAATTTCTGACCTCCATCGCCGCCATTTTGGCGGCCTTTTTCACGGAGGCAGCCGCTCTCCTTCCGGCCGAGATTCGCCACTGCCCAACGACATCTCCGCCAGATCCGAATTCGTTGAGCACGAGCCCCGCAAGCAGAGGGCCGTCAGCGCCCACGAAGGGCCTTTGCGCTGTGTAGAATAGATGCGCCATGGAGCAACAGATACGCTTTTGCACAACGTCGGATGGCGTCCGCATCGCGTACGCGACGGTTGGTCACGGTCCAGCGATGGTCTGGGTGCCCGGCTGGATCAGCCATCTGGAGCTGAGCTGGCACAACCCGATAAACCGCGCGCTCTTCGAGGGTTACGCCCAGGACTACACGGTCGTCCGCTACGACAAACGGGGGACGGGCCTCTCGGACCGTGAGCATGCTAGCCAGTCCCTCTACTCGCTCGACGCTCGCGTGCGCGACTTGGAGGCGGTGGTTGACGATCTTAAGCTGCGCAGGTTCATCCTCCGCGGGACGTCGGAAGGCGGGCCCGTCGCCATCGCGTACGCTGCGCGGTATCCTCGAAAGGTTTCCCACCTCATCCTCTTTGGGACCTTCGCGTCGGGATCCGCTCTGGCCGCGATCCAGTCCGACGTTGGAGGAGCACTGATGTCCCTCATCCGCGCCGAGTGGGGTCTCGGCTCGACCACTATGGCGAGCCTGCTAAACCCGGGCGCTCCAGCCCCTGATGCGGAGGACTATGCCCGCATGCAGAGGGAGAGCGCGACGGCCGAGTACGCGGCCGGCATGATCAATGCGCTCCGGAAGATCGAAGTCACGGATCTGCTCTCCAAGATCGCTGCGCGAACGCTGGTCATGCATGCGAAGGATGACAAGGCCATTCCCTTCGAGATGGGTCGCCAGCTAGCGGCGGGCATCCGCAACGCACGCCTACATGCGTTTGACGGTGGCCATTTTCCAAGCAATCCGGCGGTCATCACGGAGGTTACTAGTGTAGTCCGCACATTCTTGACAGGCGAAGAGCAATCGGAAGGGCAACCGGCGCCGCAGGCGGCGGCCACCCGCCCATCGCCCGCTGGCCTCGTCACTATCCTGTTCACCGATCTGGCGTCGTCGACGGCGCTGACGCAGCGGCTGGGCGATGCGCAGGCGCAGGAGCTGGTGCGCGCACACAACACGATCGTGCGCGAGGCGTTGGGCGCGCAGGGCGGCAGCGAGATCAAGCACACCGGCGACGGGATCATGGCGAGCTTCCCAACGGCGTCCGCCGCGCTCGAGTGCGCGATCGCCATCCAGCGCGCCGTCGAGGCACGGGGCGACAGCAACCTGTCCGTGCACATCGGCGTCAACGCGGGCGAGCCGGTAGCTGAGGACGCCGACCTCTTTGGGACGAGCGTCCAGCTCGCGCGTCGCATCTGCGATCACGCGAGGAGCGGCGAGATTCTGGCGTCGAACGTGGTGCGAGAGCTGTCAGCGGGCAAGGGTTTTCTCTTCGCCGACATTGGCGAGGTCGTGCCGAAGGGATTCGAGGAGCCGGTGCGCCTACACGAGGTGCGCTGGCGGGAATGAGTATGGAGCCGCAGATCCAGTACGCGAAGACGAGCGACGGCGTAAGCATCGCCTTCTGGACGCTGGGCGAAGGGCCGCCGCTTGTCATGATGCCTCCGGCACCGTATTTCCATTCGCTGGTCGGCTGGCGGCTTCCTGGAGTGCGCCACTATTTCGAGCTCCTAGCAGCGGACAGGAAGACCGTCAGGCTCGACCACAGAGGCTTCGGGGATTCGGACCGCACTGCGACCGACTTTTCCCTCGAGGCCCGCATTCGAGACCTCGAAGGGGTGCTGGACTCCATCCACCTACGGCGCTTCGCTCTACACGCCTTGTACCAGTCCGGGCCTGTGGCGATCGCGTTCGCCGCCCGTCATCCAGAGCGAGTGTCGCGTTTTGTCCTTCTTGACACGTCCGCACGAGGCGACGACTTCTTTCGCTCGGAGCAAGAGCGCATCTTGTGGCAGCTTGCAGCCGTCGACTGGCACCTCTACACGGAGCTGGAATCCTTCAGGTTTGTAGGGTGGTCGCCAGGAAAGGAAGGAGCACGGTATGCAGCCGCCCTCCGGGAGGGCGCCACGTTCGAGACGGCTAGCGCCACACGACACGCGACCGGCGGCTTCGACGCTACTGAACTGCTCGCGCAGGTAAGATCGCCGACGCTGGTCATCCACCACGCAGCAGGCCAGCGAGTGAGCATCGACGCAGCGAGGCGTCTCGCTGCCGGCATCTCGGGCGCTCGGCTGGCCGTGCTGGAAGGAACGTGGCTCTCGGACAACCCGGAAGAAACAGCAAGAGCGGTGTTAGCATTCCTGCATGAGGACAGCGCTGCCGCTGCCCCGGCCAAGGAGCTGCAGCCGGCGTCGGTCGTTACGATCCTCTTCACTGACCTCGCCGCCTCCACCGCCCTCACCCAACGCCTCGGCGATGCAAGAGCTCAGGAGCTGGTGCGCGCGCACAACGCCATCGTCCGCGAGGCGCTGGCCGCCCATGGCGGGTCGGAGATCAAGCACACAGGCGACGGCATCATGGCCTCGTTCCCAACGGCGTCAGGCGCGCTGGAGTGCGCCGTGGCCATCCAGCGCGCGGTGGCGGAGCGAAACGACGCCAACCTCCAAGTGCACGCCGGCGTGAACGCGGGTGAACCCGTGGCAGAGGAGTCCGACCTCTTCGGCACGAGCGTGCAGCTGGCGCGTCGCATCTGTGACCACGCGACGGCGGGGCAGATCTTGGCGTCGAACGTCGTACGCGAGCTGGCGGCGGGCAAGGGCTTCCTGTTCGCCGACATCGGCGAGGTGGCGCCGAAGGGCTTCGAGGAGCCGGTGCGGTTGTACGAGGTGCGGTGGCGGGAGGAAGGCTGATGGAGCCGCAGTACCGCTTCTGCACGAGTGCCGACGGCACGAGGATCTCCTACTCGACGCTCGGCGGGGGCCGCCGCACGCCGGCCATCAGCGTTCTCTCGTGGGCGGCGGTTCAAGAGTGGGAGTGGCGGCAACCCGCGACCCGCGCGATCCACTGGGCGCTGGCGCAGGACCGCTGCACGGGCTTGTTCGACCGGCGCGGCGTGGGCGCCTCGCAGCGAAGCGTGGAAGACCTCTCGCTGGAGGCTCAGGTGGCCGACCTTCGCGCCGTTGCCGAGCAGCTCGAATTCGAGCACGTCGACCTGATGGCGGGGCAGGACGGCAGCGCCGTGGCGCTCGCCTACGCTGCTCGCTACCCGGAGCAGGTCTGCCGTCTGATGTTATGGAGCCCGTCCGCGCGCGGCGCCGACGTTATGGACGCGGGCCAGGCGCGTGGCCTCGCGGAGCTGATCCGGGGCAACTGGGAGCTGGCCACGAGGACGATAGCGA
>CAYQLM010000135.1:0-5394 GCA_964418365.1 uncultured Dehalococcoidia bacterium | reverse complement strand
CACGCCGAGCACGTGACCGGGCCGGCGACGGGCATCATGGCGTTCGGGGAGGAGGCGATCCGTGACGTGCCAGAGGCCTTCGCAGCGCGGTATGAGGGAGCGCTGGCGTTCCCCCTGGGCTGGAGCGAGTCGCAGCAGCCGTACGTGACGGTGACCGTGGCGGGCGTCGACAAGGGCACGGGGTTGCGCGCGGTGTGCGAGCATCTCGGCGTGCCGCTGGACGAAGCGATGGCGGTGGGCGACGCGCAGCCCGACGTGGCGATGTTCGAGGTGGCGGGGCTCGGCGTCGCGATGGGCAACGCGATCGATGAGGTGAAGGCGCAGGCGGGCGCCGTGGCGCCCTCGAACACGGAAGGCGGCGTGGCGTGGGCGATCCGGCGGTACGTGCTGGAGGAAGGCTAGCCGCGCACGAAGCCGGCGACGCGCTCCATCCGCTCCAGCTTCACAGTCGACGTATCGAAGAGGTCAGCGAAGGCGGCGCGCATGTCGCTCATATGCGCTGTGCCGGCGTGCGCTTTGAACGCATCGTCATCGGCATAAGACTCCCAGAACACGAGCTCCGACGGGTCGTCCTGCGGCCGGTGGAAGGCGTAGATGAGCGCGCCTGGCTCGTTCGCCTGGACGGACTCGGCCATAGCAGTCATCTTGGCGAGCGCTTCGTCCTCCTTGCCGGGCTTCATCTTGGCGCGAAAGATGACGTTGACCATGTGTTACTCCTTCCCTTCGACGTCCGACAGAAGCTCGAGGCTGGAGGCTCGAAGCTCGATCGTCTCCGCTCCAGCGGCGCGAGTATACCACAGCCGCAACCTCCGCCCGCCTCCCAATGGCGCGGCGGGCGAAGACAGCCGTGTGGTACACTCCGCCACCACAGTCGTAAGGAGGCGTCATGCCTGAGGAACGTGTCGGTATCGTCCGAGACTACTTCGCGAAGATCGGCGTGGCGGGCATCGATCTGGAGCAACCGTTGCGCGCCGGAGAGCGGATCCACATCAAGGGCCATACGACGGACCTGGAGCAGACCGTGGACTCGATCCAGATCGAGCACGCGGAGGTGCAGGAAGCAAAGCGCGGCGCCGCGATCGGGATCAAGGTCAAGGAGCGCTGTCGCGGCGGAGATGTGGTGTATCGGGTGACCGGCGACTGAAGCCGGCAGCCTGGGAGCCCAGCTATCGAGCGTAGCGGCGACGCCGGTCATCGCCGCCAAAGGAGCGCCGTAACGGCGCGCCGACGAAGGTGTTGAGCAGCCAGCTCGCGACGATGATGATCAGCGCCGCCCAGAACGCCGCAAAGAAGCCGTGGATGTGCACCGATAGGTCGAACGCGCCCGCGATGGCGACGGTGAGGCCGAGCATCGCAGCGTTCACCACCAGCGCGAAGAGACCAAGCGTGAGGAGTGTGAGCGGGCAACCGAGGAGCTGCGCGACAGGCGTAATGACGGCGTTCACAACGCCGAAGATGGCCGCGGTCGCCAGGAGCGACGGCCAGCCATCGATATCGAAGCCGCTTACCCATTCGGACGCGAGCCAGAGCGCGACGGCGTTTACGCCGAGGCGGATCGCGAGGGAGAGGAGACGAGGGTCGTGGCGGGCGCTGCGCCTCACCGGCGCTCGGAGGCTTCGTCTCGCGCGCGTCGCCGCCGTGCGATGCGGCCCACCATGCGCCAGACGCGGTTCTGGCGGTTGCTCACCGTGGCTGCGCGCTCGATCTCGTCCGAGGTGATCTGATCGAGGATCTGTTCGGGGTGCTGGCCGCGGCGCGCTCTGCGCGCGACCGCCACACCCGCCAGGACGACGAGCGCGCCGGACGCGACGGCGGCCGGCCCGGCAAAGTTGCGGTAGCGCTTGGCGAGGTCAGGAAACTTCTCGACGGCGCGGAGCGCGAGGCTAAGCGCCTGCGCTGTTGCGCTGTCGGGCGTCTCGCCGCCAAAGTACTCGAGCGGAAGATCGGGTTCAGGATCGGGCATGGCGTGATCGGTGGTGGGGCGTTCTGCGGCGCGGGTCATGGCGGGGTTCCTCCAGGAGGGGTTCCTTCGCTCGTGGGGAGACTGACGCTAGCATATCAGGAATAAGGAACCAGAGACAAGGAGGGAGGAAGTGCCCGTTGTTACGGTTACGTCAAATTGTCTGGCGGTTTGACGTCGGGCGCAGGCGTTCTATAATGCGCGCATCGAGACTGAGCCTACAAAGGAGCAGAGACATGAACCCCCGCACTCCCACAACGTTCCTCTGGACGGCGGCGTTGCTCGCCCTCGCGCTCGTGGTGTTCGCCGCCTGCGCTGGCGGCGGCAAGAAGACGCCCACGACCGGTACGCCGACGGCACGGGCCACATCGCCCGCGACGAAAGTGAGCGGCACGAAGATCGACACCTCGCAGGTGCCGGAGCTGCAGGACGGCAAGATCACCGTCGGCTCCGACATCGCCTACGCGCCGATCGAATATTACGAGGAAGGCACGCAGAACGAGAAGGGCATGGACATCGACCTCATGAAGGCGATCGCGCAGGCGCTGGGCGTGAACATCGAGTTTAAGCAAGTCGCTGAGTTCGCCGGCATCGTCGGCGACCTGCAGGCGAAGCGCTATGACATCGTCGTGTCCGCGATCAGCATAAGCCCAGCGCGCGAAGCGCAGATCGACTTCATCAAGTACTTCGGCCCGGTTGGTACCGGCGTACTGGTGCCCAAAGGCAACCCAAAGGGCATCAGCACCATCCAGGACATTTGCGGGCTCAAGGTAGCAGCGCAGGTGGGCACCGTTCAGGTCGATCAGATGAACGCGCTGAACGAAGCCGATTGCAAGGACAATCCGATCACCATCAGCACCCTGCCGGACAACCCGACCGCCGTACAGGAGCTCACGCTCGGGCGCATCGACGCCGAGCTTGCCGACGACCCGGTAGCTGCCTATAGCGCGTCGCAGTCGAATGGCAAGCTGGAGGCGATCGCTACAGGATACGAGTCGGCGCCGTACGGGATCGGCGTGCGCAAGGACTCGCCGGAGCTGAAGGCGGCGCTGCAGCAGGCCCTGCAACAGATCATCGCGAACGGAACGTACGTCCAGATCCTGCGCACGTGGGGCCAGGAGGCCTTCGGGATTCAGTAGCCGTCCCGTCCAGAATATGCGGACAGCCCTCGGATACCGCGTCCGAGGGCTGTTTCGTTAGGACCGGCGGGCGGCTGTCAGGAGGTGGCTGATGTTCGCGTTTCTCGTCATCGATTTCGATTGGGGCGTAGTGTGGCGGTTCCTGGCGAACCCGGTGATCCGAGAGGGCGCATGGCGGACGATCCAGGTGGCGATCTTTGCCCAGCTCCTGGGCATCGTCCTGGGCGGTCTCTTCGCCACGATGGGGATGTCGCGCAACCGTGTGGCAAGGGCCTTCACCGGATTCTACGTTTGGTTCTTTCGCGGCACGCCCGCCTTGCTCCAGCTGTACATCCTTTATTTCGGGGTTCCACAGCTCTTCGGCAATCAGACGCTGACGAACGAGCTCACGGCGTTTCGCGCGGCGATCATCGCCTTCGCCGTGAACGAAGGAGCGTACATGACGGAGATCGTGCGCGCGGGCCTTCTCTCGGTTGAGGCCGGTCAGACGGATGCCGCCAAATCGCTCGGCATGACACACCTCCAGGCGCTGCGCCGCGTCATCATGCCGCAGGCGCTGCGGATCATGGTACCGCCGACGGGCAACGAGTTCATCGCCATGATGAAGAACACCTCGCTCGCGTCCGCCATCGGCCTGGTGGAGCTCCTGCAAGCGTCGCGACTGATCTACAGCGTTAATTTCAACATCATGGAGCTGCTCGTCGTTGCTGCCATCTGGTATCTCGTTTTCACGACGATGTTCAGCATCGCTCAGGCGGAGGTGGAACGGCTGCTGGCGGCGGGCGAGCGCGAGCGGCCGGAGACGCTCCTCTCGCGCGCGCTGGCGATTATGGGCCGTAGCCGCGCCGTTTGATGGCCTGGCCCCCGCTCGCCTACACTGAAACGCCATGTCCGTCCCCATGGTGCAATGCGTCGACGTCCACAAGCGCTTCGGGCGGCTGGACGTGCTGCGAGGCGTCAGCGTTGCTGTCGAACGCGCAGAAGTGGTGGTGCTGATCGGCGCGAGCGGCTCCGGGAAGACCACGCTGCTGCGCTGCATCAACCACCTCGAGGTGCTCGATTCGGGACGCATCTACGTGGACGGCGAGCTGGTGGGCTACCGGGACGTGAACGGCGGACTGCGCGAGGATAGCGAGCGCGAGGTGGCGCGCAAGCGGTCCGCGATCGGCATGGTGTTCCAGCGGTTCAACCTCTTCCCGCATCTCACGGCGCTGGGGAATGTGATCGAGGCGCCGGTCCACGTGCGGAAGATCCCGCGCAAGGAGGCGGAGCGACTGGGGCGGGATCTGCTGGGGAAGGTGGGCTTGGCCGAGAAGGTGGACGTGCACCCGTCGCGGCTCTCCGGCGGGCAGCAGCAGCGCGTCGCCATCGCGCGGGCGCTCGCGATGAAGCCGAAGCTGATGCTCTTCGACGAACCGACCTCAGCGCTCGACCCTGAGCTCGTGGGCGAGGTGCTGGATGTGATGCAATCGCTCGCGCGCGAAGGGATGACCATGATCGTTGTGACGCATGAGATGGGCTTCGCGCGCGAGGTAGCTCATCGCGCCGTGTTCATGGACGACGGGCTGGTCGTGGAGGAAGGGACGCCGGAGCAGGTGTTCAGCAATCCCCAGCAGGAGCGCACCAGAGCGTTTCTGCGAAAGATCCTCTGAGAGAGCTCAGTCCGCGCGCAACAGCTTCGCTAGGTTCGCCGTCTCGATGGCGGTGAGGACGGCATCGAAGCCTTTGTTGCCTTTCGCACCGCCGGCGCGCGCGAGCGCCTGTTCCTTCGTGTTGGGCGTGATCACGCCGAAGGCCGTCGGGATGCCGGTGTCGCGCCCGACATCCGCGATGCCGCGTGCTGCTTCGGCCGCGACGTAGTCGAAGTGCGGCGTCTCGCCGCGAATGACCGCGCCGAGGCAGACCACGGCGTCGTAACGGCTGCTCTCGGCGAGCTTGCGCGCGGCGAAGGGCAGCTCGAACGCGCCGGGGACCCAGGCGATGTCGACATCGTCTTCTCGCACACCGTGCTGCGCGAGCGCCTCGCGCGCGCCGGCGAGCATCTTCGAGGTGATGTCCTCGTTGAAGCGCGCGACGACGACCGCGATGCGCAGTCCGGCGCCGTTGGGCTCGCCGCGCAAGGTGCGGCCCACGCTAGAAGCTTCCTTCGCGCGGCAGCTCGATCTCGTGGCCGAGCTTGGTGCGCTTGGTCTCCAGGTAGCGGATGTTGTGCTGGTTGGGCTTCGCTTGGATCGGCACGCGCTCGACGAGGTGGAGGCCGTAGCCTTCGAGGCCGGCGCGCTTGGCCGGGTTGTT
>CAYQLM010000134.1:0-5484 GCA_964418365.1 uncultured Dehalococcoidia bacterium | reverse complement strand
GCCCGCTGGCCGGTATCACCGTGGTCGACTTCTCGACGTTCTTCGCCTCGCCGTATGCGACGACGCTGCTCGCGAACCTCGGGGCGCGCGTGATCAAGATCGAGACGCTGGGGGGCGACTACAGCCGGTACTCGGCCGGCGGCCTGCTCGCGTTCCCGACGACGCAGGGCAAGGAGAGCATCGCGCTGGATCTCAAGCACAAGGAGGGCCGCGCGATCGCGCACGAGCTGATCGCTGGCGCCGACATGCTACTGCACAACTTCCGGCCCGGCGTGCCGGCGCGCCTCGGCATCGACTGCGAGACGTGCCGGGCGCTCAACCCGCGTCTGATCTATCTGTACGGCGCGTCGTATGGTGATGACGGCCCGGACGCGACGCGGCCGGCGTTTCACCCGATCGCGGGAGCGATCGCGGGCAACGCGATGCGCCAGGCCGGCGCGGGCCATCCGCCGCCGAGCAGCGCGGCGCTGCCGATCGAGGAGCTGAAGCACGAAGCGTGGCGCATGCTGCGCGCGAACGAGGCCAACCCCGACGTGAACGCCGCCATCGCTGCCGCGACGGCGCTGCTGCTCGGCCTGCAGGCGCGCGACGCGACCGGACGCGGCCAGGAGCTGATGACGACGATGATCGCGTCGAACATGTACGCGAACTCGGACGAGCTCATCCAGTACGACGGCCGCCCTCCGGTGCGCGCCGTCGATGCTGATGTCACGGGTCTTGGCCCCGCGTACCGGCTCTATGAGACGGCCGATGGCTGGGTCTTCCTCGCCTGCCTGCGGCGCAAAGAGTGGGATGCGTTCTGCGCTGCCGTCGAGCGGCCGGAGCTTGTCGCGCGCTGGGACGAGGCGTGGTCCGACGGCGCGGGCGACCTCGCCGAAGCGATCGCGGGCGCGCTTGGTACGCGGAGCGCCGGCGAATGGGAGCGGCTGGCCGTCGAGGGCGATGTGCCGCTCGTCGCCGTCGAGACGCGCAACCCCGGCCGGTTCTGCCTCGATGATGTCGACGTGCGCGCGCAGGGCTACATGGCGCGCGTCCACAGCGAGACCTATGGCGAGTACTGGCGTCACGGGTCGCCCGTGCAGTTCTCCGCGCATGAGCTGTCGTACGGCCCCTGGGAGCCCGCCGGCGGGCACACGAAGGCGATCCTGGCAGAGCTTGGCTATTCGGACGGGGACATCGACCGCTTGATTAGCGAGCGCGCAGTCGAGGCGTACGGCGCAGATGGGTGATACCTTCCTGCGCGACAAGACCGCGATCGTCGGCATCGGCACGACGGAGTACGCGCGCGATATCGGCCGTTCGGAGCTACAGATCGCGCTCGAGGCCGTCGCGGCCGCGCTCGATGACGCGGGCCTCACGCCGAAAGACGTCGACGCGATCTTCCGCTTCGATGACCCTGGCAACAGCGAGCTCGATGTCGCGCGCAACCTCGGCGTGCCCAACCTGCGCATGTGGGGCGCGGTGGGCTGGGGCGGCGGCGCTACGTGCGGGCCCGTGATCCACGCCGCGATGGCCGTCGCTAGCGGCATGGCGAGCGTCGCCGTGGCGTTTCGCGCGCGCAACCGCGGCTCCGGCGGGCGGCCGTGGGCGGGTACGCAGCAGCGCGTGACGGGCCACAACGCGTTCGAGGCCCCGTACGGGCTCGTCAGCCCGGCGCAGCAGAACGCGGTGATGGCGCGGCGCTACATGCACGAGTACGGCGCGACGATGGAGCAGTTCGCGCGCGTTGCCGTGACGCAGCGCAGGCACGCCGCGAGCAACCCGCGCGCGCTCTTCCGCGAGCCGATCACGATCGACGACGTGCTCGCCTCGCGCATGATCGCCGACCCGATCCACCTGCTTGATTGCTGCGTGGAGACCGACGGCGCGTGCGCGGCGGTCGTCGTGAGCGCGGAGCGCGCGCGCGAACTGCGGCAGCGGCCCGTCTACGTCTCAGGCGCGGCGCAGGGGATGGGGCCGCGCCACTACATGATGACACCGTTCTACAAAGATGACGCCTTCGACCTGCCGAACGTCTACGCAGCGCGTGATGTCTACGCGATGGCCGGCATCGGCCCCGAAGACATCGATGTGGCGATGCTATACGACGTCTTCAGCCCGCTGGTGCTCTGGCAGCTCGAGGCGTACGGCTTTTGCGGCTTCGGAGAGGCTGGCGCATTCGTCGAGGAGGGAAGAATCGATGCGCAAGGCGGGAAGCTGCCCGTGAACACGCACGGCGGCAGCCTATCCGAAGCGTATGTGCACGGCTTCAACCACATCCTGGAGGCCGTCCGGCAGCTCCGCGGCACCTCGACCTGCCAGGTGCCGGACGCCGAAGTAGCGCTCGTCGCTGGCGCCCCCGTTGTGCCCACGAGCGCGCTCATCCTGCGTAACTAGCGATGATCGCCGATCGACCGCTACCCGAGATCACGCCGCTGACGCAGCCCTTCTGGTCGGCGGCGAAGGAGCGCCGGCTCGTGGTACAGCATTGCGATGACTGCGCGACGCTGCGCTTTCCGCCGGAGCCCGGCTGCTACCAATGCGGCTCGTTGCGCTCGAGCTGGGTGCCGGTGAGCGGCCTCGCGATGCTCTGGAGCTGGACGGTCTGCCACCCGCCGCTGCTGCCGTACTTCGCCGAGCGCGCGCCGTGGCCGGTCGCCGTCGTGCAGCTCGAGGAGGGGCCGCGCATGGTGACGAACCTCGTTGGCGTGCCGATCGAGGAGTACGCGATCGGGATACCACTCGTGGCCGACTTCGAGGACGTGAGCGAAGACGTAACGCTCGTGGTGTTCCGGCCGGCGTGGCGTTGACAGCGCTCGCTCCCAAATCTACACTTCGAGAACAGCGCCCACGACGGCAGGAGGGAACAGCATGGCGATGATGTATCACGAAGGCAATCGGCAGCTGCAGGATAAGTTTGATACGCGCCGCATGGCCGATCTGCTCGCCGAGCGCGCGGTCCACGACACGATCAGCGAGCACGACAAGGCGTTCATCGAGTCGCGCGACATGTTTTTCCTGGCGACCTGCGACGAGTACGGCGGCCCGAACTCCTCGTACAAGGGCGGTGACCCCGGCTTCGTTCGCGTCGTCGATGAGCACACCGTCGCCTTTCCGAACTACGACGGCAACGGCATGTACCTATCGATGGGCAATGTGCTGCAACACGGCGCGGTGGGCATGCTCTTCATCGATTTCGAGAACCAGCGCCGCATGCGGCTGAACGGCACCGCGAGCATCGATGAGGGCGATCCGTTGCTGGCGGAATATCCCGAGGCCCAGTTCATCGTTCGCGTGCGCGCGACGGAGGTCTTCCCGAACTGCCCGCGCTATATTCACAAGTACCAGCTCGTCGAGCGGTCGACGTACGTGCCGCGCGAGGCGTGCGAGACGCCGGTGCCGGACTGGAAGAAGGGCCTGGCGGAGCATGCGCCGGAGCTGCTCCCGAAGCGCGACCGCGAGAGGCTAGCATCCCGAGAGTAACGCAAACGCGGGCGGTTGCGGCTGACCGCTGGGCCGCCGGTGGTGTGTCAACTCTCAGCACGGTATCCTGCTGGCGCCGATAACCCAATCGTTTCGCATCTAGTGACCTGAAAGGACGGAGCATGGCATTCGAACCGCTGAAGCCGAAGACCCACCTACCCCCATTCAAGATCGCCGACGATACATGGCTCATTCAGCAAATGCAGGAGGCGTGCATCGGGCCGCTGTGGGTGTACCTGCATTCGCTGGTGATCAAGGGCCCGGAGCCGATCATCGTCGATACGGGCACGCCGGCGAACCGCGAGCAATGGCTGAAGGACGTCTTCTCCATTGTCGACCCGGGCGACGTGCGCTGGATCTTCCTCTCCCATGATGACGTCGACCACGCGGGCAACCTGGCGGAGGTCATGGAGGCCTGTCCGAACGCAACCCTGATCTCGACGTGGTTCCTCACGGAGCGCCACACGAACGCGTTCAACTTCCCGATGGAGCGCTGTCGCTGGGTGAATGACGGGGAGTCCTGGCGCGCGGGCGATCGCACGTTGACGGCGATCACGCCGCCGCTCTTCGACTCGCCGGTCACGCGCGGGCTGTACGACGACCGCACGGGTGTCTACTGGGCGGTCGATACGTTTGCGCTGCCACTGCCCGGGCCGATGAGCGACATCAGCGAGCTCGAGGCGCCTGCTTGGGAGCAGGGCGTGGCGATGTTCAACTGCATGAACAGCCCCTGGTTCAAGTTGCTGGACAAGGACAAGTACGAGCGTCACGTGGACCGCGTGCAGTCGCTCGAGCTGGAAGTCGTCGCGGGCTGCCACACGCCTGTGATCCGCAAGGCGCAGATCGACCAGGCGTTCACGATGATCCGCAAGATCCCCGACCTCGATCCGCCGCCACAGCCTCGCCAACCCGACCTAGAAGAGCTGATGCACTGTTTGGCGACGGGTAAGCAGTACGTATGGGAGCCGCCGGCGCCACCCGGCGTCTAGGCGGGCGTCTAGCCTGTCGGTCGGAGATTGGTGCGCGGGCCGGGCTTCAGCCCGACAGTGACAGGCTAAAGCCTGTCCCACAAGGTAGGGGCGACCATCTGGTCGCCCAAGGCGGCCCGAGGGCCGCCCCTACAAACGCAGGTGCGCCGGCGGGGCGTCTGGGAGTTGCCAGACGATGTACTCGTAGCCGAGCTCGACGTGCATCTCGTTCGCGGCGTCTGTGGCGTCTCGATAGGCGGTCTCGAGCGCTGACCAGTCCTGCGCGCGGATCGCCGCCTCGATCGGCTTCAGCTTCTCGGCCGTGAAGCCCTCCAGCGACTCCTTGTGCTTGGGGCGCGTCAGCGCGGCGATCTGCAGCGCTTTGCGCATTTCGCCGAACTGGTGGCGCGCCATCGGCCAGCTGCCGGCCTTGGCGGAGTAGTAGAGGATCCACCAGCGGTCGGAGACCTCGGCCATGAGCCGCGCCATGCCCGGCTGGATCTCGGCGATCTGGTCGAGCGAGAGCTCGCCGTAGCGCGTGCGGGCGATGGGCGATTCGCTGTTGCCGTCGGGCATGGCTAGGACGCCGTCGCGGGCTGCTCGGCCGGGTTGGGCACGGCGCGCGAGATGAAGTCCTTATCGAAGAGCGCCGGCTTGATTTGCTGCGCGATCTCCTCGGGCGTCCAGCGGCCGTCCTTCTCCATCTTGCGCGTTGGCTCAGGGATGGGGTACCAGCCGATGGTGCCGCCGTAGCACATGAAGATGTGCCCGTTGATCCACCAGGCGTCGTCGCTGGCGAGGTAGACGACCATCGGGGCAATGTCGTCCGGGTCGCGCAGCATCGACATCGTGTTCGACTTCTGGGCGAGCCCCAGCTCCTGGCGCTTCTGTCGCGCCTCGTCGGAGACGCCGCCGGTCATGCGCGTGAGCGCGGCCGGCGCGATGCAGTTCACCGTCACGCCGTACTTGCCGAGATCGAGCGCGGCCGTGCGCGTGAGACCGGCGATGCCGCCCTTCGCGGCCGAGTAGTTCGCCTGGCCGGTGTTGCCCGAGA
>CAYQLM010000133.1:0-5591 GCA_964418365.1 uncultured Dehalococcoidia bacterium | reverse complement strand
ATCTGTCACCCTGAGCGAAGCGAAGGGTCTGGCCCACAAGAACCAACGTCTGTGCTGGAGGGGCCAGATGCTTCGCTGCGCTCAGCATGACGAAGATCTACGCCCTCATCCCAGTAAAGGAGCTGGCCAAGGCCAAGGCGCGCCTGGCGCCGGTACTGGACGCGCCGGGGCGCCGCGAGCTCGCGCTCGCGATGTTCCGCGACGTGCTGGCCGCGGCCCTGGCTTGCCCCGCGCTCGACGGGGTGGCCGTCGTGACGCGGGAACCCGAGGCGCTTGCACTCGCGGGCGAGGCGGGCGCGGAAGGACTGGACGAGCCGGGCGGGCTGAACGAGGCGTTAACATCGGCGGCGGAGAAGCTGCGTGCGCGGGGCGTCAATCGAATCGTAGTGCTAGCGGCCGACCTGCCGCTGGCGGATAGCGAGAGCATTGCCGCAGCGTTAGGAGCTGAGGGCGACGTGGCCGTCGTGGCGTCGCGCGATGGGGGGACGAACGTTCTCGCGCTCGCGCAGGGCGCCATTGACTTCCACTTCGGGCCGGACAGCGCGACCAAGCACCTGGCGGCGGCGGCCGGCCTGCGCACGGTCACCCTCGACCTCCCGCGCCTCGCGCTCGATATCGACGCGCCGGACGACCTCGACCGGCTCCGCGCGACGAACGAGACGGTCGGGCGGCACACACTCGCGGCGCTGGAGCGCATGGGGCTCCTGACGCCGCCCGCACGCAAACGCTAGGAATGGACGCCTACGAAGCGATTGTGAGCCGCCGCTCGCTGCGCCAGCTCGACGCGCGACCCGTGCCGCGCGAGCTGATCGACAAGCTGCTCTACGCAGCATGCCTGGCGCCGGCGCCGCACCACACGCGGCCGTGGCGCTTCGTTCTGCTGGAGACCGCGGAATCGAGGCGGCGGCTCGCCGAGTCGATGGGCGCAGCGTGGCGGCGTGATCTCGAGGGCGATGGCGTCGCGCAGGCGAAGATCGCGGCGCTGCTCGAGAAGTCGCGCAAGCAGATCGACGATGCGCCCGCGCTCCTGCTCTGCTGTCTCGTCTCGCAGGGGCTGCGCGCGTGGCCCGACGAGCGACGGCGGCGGGCGGAGTGGGGGATGGCGCAGCACAGCATGGGCGCTGCGCTGGAGAACATCATGGTCGGCGCGCACGCGCTGGGGCTGGCGAGCTACTGGATCTCCGCGCCGCTGTTCGCGCCCGAGGCGGCGCGCGAGGCGCTCGACCTCCCGCTGCAGTACGAAGCGCAGGCGCTGATCGCGCTCGGCTATCCGGCGGCAGGCGCTTCGCCGCGGCCGCGGCCAGAGCCGGACGTCTCGGCGCTGGTGGAGCAGCGCTGAGCGGCGACACGGAGCGACCGAGCCACAGTGCCTCCGAGAGGCCACCTCGAGATATCAGATTCCTCGCTGCGCTCGGAATGACAGAAGTGGTGGAACCAGGCCTCGGCCTTGTCGAACCTCGAACGTCGAACCTCGAACTTCCGGCGTCCAGCTGCGCGGTACAATACCGCCATGCCACCGCGCAAACCTCCACGAGCCGCCGATATGTTCTCGCGAGCGGGAGAAGCGCAGCGCGAACGCGAGGCGCCCCTCGCCGCGCGCATGAGGCCGCGCTCGCTGGACGAGTTCGTCGGCCAGGAGCACCTGGTCGGCGAAGGGCACATCCTGCGGCGGCTCATCGAGTCGGACAACCTGCCGTCGATCATCCTCTGGGGGCCGCCGGGGACGGGCAAGACCACGCTGGCGCGCATCATCGCGCAGATGACGAAGTCGGATTTCGCCCCGGTGTCGGCGGTGTCGGCGGGCGTCGCCGACCTCCGCCGGATCGTCGGGGAGGCGCAGGAGCGGCGCGCGCTGGAAGGCCAGCGCACGATCCTGTTCATCGACGAGATCCACCGCTTCAACAAGGCGCAGCAGGACGCCGTGCTGCCGTACGTCGAGGACGGGACGATCACGCTGGTCGGCGCGACGACGGAAAACCCGTCGTTCGAGGTGATCGGCCCCCTGCTGTCGCGCTCTCGCGTGTTCGCGCTGCAGGCGCTGTCACCGGAGCAGATCGCGGTGCTGCTACGCCGCGCGCTGGCCGACGAAGAGCTGGGGCTGGCGAAGCAGCACGTCGCGGTGGACGACGAGGCGGTCGAGGCGCTGGCGGCGTCGGTAGGCGGCGACGCGCGCATCGCGCTGAACGCGCTGGAGATGGCCGTCGCGAGCGCGCCCGCGGACAAACGCGGCCAGCGCCACGTCGCGCGCCCTCTCGTCGAGGAGGCGCTCCAGGCGCGCACGTACCTGTACGACAAGTCGGGCGACGCGCACTACGACACGATCTCGGCGTTCATCAAGTCGGTGCGCGGCTCGGACGCGGACGCGACGCTCTACTGGCTCGCGCGCATGATCGAGTCGGGCGAGGACCCGCTGTTCATCGTGCGGCGCATGGTGATCCTGGCGGCGGAGGACATCGGCCTGGCCGACCCGCAGGCGCTCGTCGTCGCGACGGCGTGCCAGCAGGCGGTGCACTTCATCGGCCTGCCGGAGGGCTTCCTGCCGATGGCAGAGTGCGCGCTCTACCTCGCGACGGCGCCCAAGAGCAACAGCGCGATGATCGCCTACCAGCGCGCGGCGGAGGACGTGCGCGCGACGCAGGGCGAGCCGGTGCCGCTGCACCTGCGGAACGCGGTCACGGGGCTGATGCGCTCGATGGGCTACGGCAAGGGCTACAAGTACGCGCACGACTACGACGAGCACTACGTCGAGCAGGAGAACCGGCCGGAGCGCATCGCGGGGCACCGCTACTACGAGCCGGGCGCGCTGGGCTACGAGGCGAAGATCAAGGAATGGATGGAGAAGCGGGATGCGGGAGGCGGGAAGCGCGTGGGTCGCTAGTTGCTGGTTGCTTGTTGCTGGTACGCATCCCTCACCCCCAGCCCCTCTCCCCGAGGGAGAGGGGTGACGGCAGTCGGGGTGAGGGAGGCGAAGATCAGGGAATGGCTGAAGAAGCGGGACGCGGGAGGCGGGAAGGTAGGCATATTCGTAATGGTCACCAAACGGTTGATGCTCAGCGACTGCTTGTTCGACGCCTTCGCCGACCATTACTCCAATCCTCAAGAAAAGAGGTTCATCTACGCTGTGAGCGAAGGACTGAGCCGACAGCGAAGAATGACATTCGCATGGCACCCGACAGAGGCACGCAAGGAACACAGGTGTGTTAGAGGTTGCAGGATTCAGGATCGACATGTCTATTATCAGTATGAGACTGGTCCAGGTTGGGGCGATCACATCAAGTTCTGCCTTCCTTGTGTAGCGATGGTCCTTTATTTCCAAGGCGTGGCTGAGGATCCGAATTACCCGGAGTGGTTCTGGGATCCTGAGTCTGAGCGCTCTGTCCGGAAGCGCAGTCTCAATCCAGACGGCATTGATCGTCTCCTGGCGAAAGTGGAGCGAATGGCTGAGGAGGGAAACAATGACGAGTGACAACGTTGTCCTTACGCCTACCCGCGCGGCGGCGCTGCTGCGCGCATCGATCGCGACGCTGCGCGCGGAGGCCGAGGCGCTGGGCGCCGACGCGATGCGCTGGCATCCCGCCGAGGGCGAGTGGTGCATGAACGAGGTGCTCGGCCACATCATCGAGGCGGACCGGCGCGGCTTCTCGGGCCAGATCCAGCGCATCCTGGAGCAGCCCGGACGCAAGCTGGAGTCATGGGATCCGGAGCAAGTCGCGCGCGAGCGGCACGACTGCGATCGCGATGGCCGCGAGCTCATCGAGGAGCTGGCGGCCCTGCGCGAGGACGGCCTGCGGCTGCTGGAGGAGCTGCGGCCGAAGCAGCTCGACCTGTCGGGCGAGCACCCGAACGTGGGCACGCTGCGCGTCATCGATGTGCTGCACGAGTGGCCGCACCACGATCGCGCGCACGTGAAGCAGGCGCTCTCGATCGCGCAGGCCTATGTGTGGCCGCACATGGGCAACGCGCGGCGGTTCTCGGAGATCGAGTAGCAGGGTCTTCTGACCCACCCACCCGCCCTAAGGAGGCTGTAAGATCTGGGGGACACCCCCAGACCCCCGGCAGGGGCCTCGCCCCTGCACCCAAGAACGTGAGCTACACGTCCGGGTTGCGCCAGACTTTGTTCGGGACACCGGACATCATGTCGGGGAGCGACCACAGCTCGACGCGCCAGGGCGTCATCTTGAGCAGCCCGTAGTTCGGGTCGTCGACGCCGCGACGGTAGAACATGCCGAGGTCGTAGCCGAGCGGCGGCGGCGTGCTCGCATACAGCTCCCAGACGCGCCGCTTCTCGGCAGGATCGTCTTCCCATTCAGCGCAGCAGTCGGCATAGACCTGCTGCTGCTCCCTGTCCCAGTACGTGAGCGAGACGTACGGGTTGCGCGCGATGTGCTTACCTTTAAACGATTGGCGCTGGGTTGCGGCCCAGCAGACGGGCCCTTCCCAGATCGGGTGGAGGATGCGCGAGCGCGGGCGGCCGCGACGGTCGACCGTCGTCATGGTGCACCAGACGATGCGTTGGACTCGCGCCTCGAGGTCTCCTTGGATGTCCGCGAAGGACGCAACGTCCATCAGATGGCCAGCACTGCTTGTTTCATAACAAGAAGAGCGGAAGACACGAAAGATCCCTTCGCTTCGCTCGAGGGCAGGCCTTCGCCCTCCACCCCGCTGCCGCCCTTCTTGATTTGAACCACAACAAGCGGCGGAGGCGCGTTCCCCTGAGACCTACAACCATGCGCCCTCACTATGTACGCTACCGCACGCGGGCCGCTTGTTCCGGAGGCCCCGCCCCACTCGGCTCAGGATGACAATTGTGGAAAGCGACGTCCACGCGACGAGCTAGGCGGTCGCGAGATCGACGGGCATCATCTTCTGCATCGCCACAGCAAAGTTGATGAACTGCTCCATCGTGGGTGGCTCCCCGCTGACGAGCTGCAGCGTCAGGTCGTAGAGCGGCTCCGCGATCTCGTTGCGGCGGCGCTCGTAGCCGGCGAGCGCTGCGTCGAGCGGCCGGCGGCCGGAGAAGCCGTCATCGATCGCGTCTGCGAGCAGCTCGGCGTCGCGGAAGGCGTCGGTGATGCCGAGGCCCGTGATGAAGTCGCGGTGATAGCCGGCGTCGCCGACGAGCGCCCAGCCCGGGCCGAACGGCTTCCGGAAGAAGTTCGGCTGGTCGGCTGTGCCGATGTAGCGCTCCTCGGCGTTCGCGTTGCGCATCGCTTCGTGCAGCGACGGGATGCTCTCGATGATCTTCCAATAGCTGGCAGTGATGTCCTTGCGGAACTCTTGGAACAGCTCGAGGGGCCCGCCGACGGCGATACAGTACTGATCGTTGTGCGTCGGGAAGGCGAGCGCGCCCGCGTTCTCCCCAAAATGCAGCTCGGCGCCAGTAAGCGCGACGTTGCTCCAATAGTTGTAGTAGCCGAACGAGAGCGACGGCCTCGTGTTGTACTCCGAGGCGTTGACTGCCTTCGCGACGAAGGAGTGCATGCCGTCCGCGCCGATGACGATCTTCGCCTCGTCGACGCCGTGTTCGCCGCGCAGACCCGCGACCCGATCGCCGTCCCAGGCCAGCTCCTTAACGGCGAAGTTCTCGCGCA
>CAYQLM010000132.1:0-5952 GCA_964418365.1 uncultured Dehalococcoidia bacterium | reverse complement strand
CCCGCGACCCGATCGCCGTCCCAGGCCAGCTCCTTAACGGCGAAGTTCTCGCGCAACTCCACGCCGGCTTCGACGGCTGCATCGACGAGGAGCTTGTCGAGCACGGTGCGGCGCGGGCAGTAGGCGGGCGGAGGCGGCGGCAGATCGGGCGGAGGGGGTGGCGGCGAGAACGAGACGCCGGCCATCTCGAAGCTTAGCTCCGTGATCGGCGGGCAGCCGGTGGCGTGCAGACGATCGAGCAGACCCCAGGACTTCAGCTTGGCGATCCCCGGCGGGTGGATGTAGTGCGTCGACATGATGTCGCTGGGAAAGCTGCCCTTGTCGACGAGGAGCACACGGTATCCCTTGCGGGCGAGGAGCATCGCGGTGGGAGAGCCGGCGCAGCGCGCGCCGACGACGATGGCATCGTACATTGGGAACCTCCGATCTAAGGAGCCGGACGCATGATAGCAAGGATCGAAGCCGACCTCACCCCGCCGCGACTGCGGCCGCGGCACCCCTCTCCCGCGGGGAGAGGGGGCAGAGGTGAGGGGAAGCCTTGCCTACTCCGTCCGGAAGTAGCGCTGCGCTTGCCAGTCGTACTGGATGACGCACTTCTCCTCGAAGAACGCGGAGAGCGGCGGCAGCTCCGAGACAGCCACGGCATCGACACGATCGTAATAGAGGTTCAGGGCTACAGGAACGTTCACGCCATAATCATCGATGATCCCCGACCCCACGACGTAGACACGGCCGCCGCTCGGCGCCGGCCCGCAAAGATTGCGCACGCCGTTCACCATGCGCTCGTACTGAAGGGACTGCCAGGCGATCCCTGCCTGTTGGTCTCGTGTTCGCATGGGGGCCACGATCAAAGCCAGCACGAGGCCAATCCCAAGCAGCATGTACGCGGGGGCGGCTGCGCTCTTCGGCAAACGCATTAAGAGCACATCGACTGCGCAAAGGACGAATGCGATGAATGGCAGCGTTGCTAGATAGGCATATCGAAACTCGATCGGCTTATCGAAGCTGGCGAACGGGACAATAGCGACAAACGTCCAGACGAAAAGAAACGTTAGCGGGCGCTGTCGCGAGACGATGCTCGTGATGCCTGCAAAGACGAACAGCGCTGCTAGCACTTCTCTCGCAGCCAGGAAGTCGCCCGGGCGATAGGGTACGACAATCCACTCGAGGTAGCGCCACGAGTTCTGAGCCATGTGCAAGCCGATCGACTGGTCGCCCTCCAGTCCCAGCAGTCTGTTGGCAAGCTCCATCGCGATCGCAAAGACTCCGATCATCACCGCCGGCGCCGCCAGCGACCGAGCGATCTGCGACCGGGTGCGACGCAGATCGCCTTGAGGGACTGCGAAGACCAGGGCCGGCAACAGCGCGGCGATGATGACGGTCGACTCCTTCGTCAACAGAGCAAAGAACGTGCAGCCAAACGTCACGATGGCAAAGCTCCGGCGCTCGTCCTCAGTGGTCAGGTACTCGAGATAAGAAATGAGCGCGAGCAGTATCAACACATAGCCCAGCAGCTCGGAGACCTGACCGATCCAACTCACCGCAAAGTCGTATGTCGGGGCGACGACGAAGAGCAGGCCCGTCGCCATCGCAGGCAGCACAGAACGCGTCAGACGGAACAAGAACAGAATCGCAAGCCCACCCACGAGGCCGTGCAGGGCGAAATTCACGATATGGAAAGGCTGGCTGTGCAGCCCCACCGGCTTGGCCGCGTAAAAGTATATGTCGATGAGCGGCCGCCAGAAGGGGATCGCGGGATCGAATCGCTTGTATGTGACGAAGGTAAATGCGCGGCCCATACCGCTCGGGAACGAGTGGTTCCGAACGGTTGCGAGATCGAAGAAGTCGTCGAAGACGAAGAAGTCGTTAACTCGCGGCCAGTAGACCAGGAACGAGAGCGGGATGCAGGCCAGCGCGGCGGCGTAGACGAGTAGCGAGCGGCTGAGGGTGATCAATCGCGCCGCGACGCGCGCTCGACGGACGGCAACTTCAGCGACTGCCACCAGCCGGCCTCCTCAGTCGTCGCGGATGGTGAGGACGACCTTGCCGATCGCGCGGCGCGACTCGATCTCGCGCAAGGCGTCCGCGGCGCGCTCGAGCGGGAAGGCGGCTCCAACGACCGGGTGGAGCTTGCCGGCGCCCCAGAGGTCAGCCAGCGCGCGGCCCACGCGCTGGGGCATCTCGTGATCGTGACGGATGTACTCGCCCCAGGCGACGCCGACGACGGCGGTGTTCTTCAGCAGAAGGCGGTTTACCTTCACCTCGGGGATCGAGCCGCCGGCGAAGCCGATCACGAGCAGCCGACCGCCGACGGCAAGCGCGCGTACGCTATCGATGAAGCGCTCGCCGCCGACGGGATCGAACACGAGATCGACGCCGCGCTCGCCGGTGATGCGGCGCACCTCCGGCAGCCAATCGCTGTCGGCATCGAGCATGTGGTGCGCGCCGAGGTCGTGGGCGGCGGCAAGCTTGTCGGCGCCCCGCGCGACGGCGATCGACTTGAGGCCGAGCGCAGCTGCGATGTCGACGGCGGCGCTCCCTACCCCGCCGGCGGCGCCATGGATGAGCACCGTCTCGCCGGCGCGCGCCTGGCCGCGTTCGACGAGGCCGAAGTAGGCGGACTGGTAGTTCACGAGCGACGTCGCCTGCGCGTACGACATGCCGTCAGGGATGTGGAACGTCGCGACGGGCGCGGCGACGGCATACTCCGCCCAGGCGCCCAGCGGCGCCCAGGCGCAGACGCGGTCGCCGGGCGCGAACGGCGAGCCTTCCGGCGCGCTACCCACCGTGCCGGCCATCTCGATGCCGGGCACGAAGGGCGGCTCGGGCCGGAACTGGTAGCGGCCGCGGGTCATCAGCAGATCTGGGAAGCCGACGCCGGCCGCGTGCACTTCGACGATGATCCGCCCGTCCGCCGGCGGCTCCGCAACGTCAGCGAGCTCCAGGCCGTCGGGCCCGTCGAGGCGGACCAGCGTCATGGCGCGCATCGCGGTTGTTATAGCAAATTGCTATACTGATTGTGCACTGGGGACGAAAGGGCTCGACAGGGAAGCGCGACCCTGAGGTGCAGGCCGAGGTGCCGTTGTCCTCGTAAAACTGACGGCAAAAGCTTAACCGGCGAATCTCAATTCGCTCTCGCTGCGTAACTTAACGCAGTGACGTCGCCCGCAGGCCTCTCCCCGATGGGCAGCGGAGCGGCGCCGACTAGTCGGGGTGCTGCGGCCATACGCCGATACCGGCCGCCTAAGCTAATCGGCTCTGTCCGGTGACGACGGGCCGGCGCTGGCCCACCGGACGAGAACCAATCGCCGGATATGCCTGTAGGACCTCAGGTTGGCCTTTCTCTGGACGGGGAGTTCAACTCTCCCCCGTCTCCACCAAGTACAAACCAAGATAGACCGCCCGACAACCGTCGGCGGTCATTCCGTTACTGTACTACGCTCTCAGCACCGCCCTAATTGCCGGCACGGCAACTAGATGTCGACGCCCGAAAGGACTGCTGACAAGGGGACTTCTAATCCGGGTGCCGCTGGTTCGAATCCAGCCGGGGGTGCCAGACCTCCTCAGATGGCTTAGCGCAAGTTGGCCAGCCGCTAACATTGGAACGTGTTCCAACTCAAAACAGCACGACTGCGTCTACGCGACTGGGTTGAAGAGGACTGGCATCTGATCAAGGTGTTGTCAGCCGATCCGCGCGTCACGCGCTACCAACCTTGGCTTCGCTTGAACACCGACGAAGAATGTCGGCGCTGGGTGGCCGATGCCATTCGCACCAGTGCTGAACAGCCGCGTGTCTCTTACAGCACGGCGGTCGTTCTACGAGGAGCCGAACGCGCGATCGGATGGCTCAACTGGGGCGAGGCCGAAGATCGCGCCAAAGGCGAGGTGAGCTTCGGCTATGCACTGCTTCCCCAGATGTGGCGTCGCGGCTACATGTCAGAGGCGGTCAATGTGATGCTCAGGTTTATTTTCGAAGTGCAGCTCAAAGAGTCGGCGTACGCTTCATGCGCGGCCGCTAATCGCGCCTCGGCTGGCGTGTTGGAGCAAGCTGGTATGAAACTCGTCGAACGATGGATGCATCGCGATGAACACGTTGACATCGAGGAAGAATACCTTCGCTACCGGCTGGAACGAAGCGAGTGGCGTGTGTAGGAAAGCGCCCCAACCCTGTATGTTCAACTACGCGGTGCGGCTATCCGAAGTTCGCTGTGCGCGAGCAGTTTGGTACTTGCGGTTGTCCGCCGAACCATGATCTAATCCGGTGGTCGAGCCTGCTAGGCATCGAGACCACAGGACTCAGTTGAGTTCTGCACGCTCTCGGTCTTGACTCAGATTCGGTGGTGTCCGGCGATGGTCGCAGGTTCGAATCCTGCCGGGGGTGCCACTGCCGTGCATGCGCCTGCGCGTGCGCCCTCTGACGCCGTTCGCTGGCAACCGCCGGTACCGGGCAAGCGGACTTCGGACGGCTCGTCGCGACCACGGGAACATCCGGCATGTTCGCCATCTCCCCGCGCGCGGCCCGTTGGTTCGCGACGATGCGCAGCCTGCCTACGGTGCGCCCACTGTAGTCACGTACTCTGCAGCCTCCAGGAATTGCCGCGCCTCTAGCTGCATCTCCATGACGTGGCACACGAGGCCAGATGACACGCGCTCCACCGCGCCCCACTCCCAGGCCGCCGTTGCGTCGAGGCCTGTGCGACCTGCCAGCCATCGCGCGCGCTCCGTGGGATCGCCTTGCATCAACTCGACCGGGTCGCCACGCAGCAGTACGCCCAGGTCGTACTCCGGCTCAGCAAGTAGGCCGTCCGGGTCGATGAGCTTGTAGCCGTCGCTCGCTTCGAGCGTGTTCCATTGATGCACGTCCCCATGGACGAGCACCGCGCGTTCGTCGTCATGTGCGGCGATGCGGCGTTCGGCGCAGCCGATCGCGTACGCCACGGCGCCCTCAGAGCACGGACGCCCCGCCTCCTCCCATGTCCGCGCTATGAAGTCGACGAGCCAGCGCCCCTTCGCCGCGCCGGTCTGTAAGTCGCTGTTCGGCGCCGGTCGCCAGACCCGCGCGGCGGCATCGCACATGATCACCAACCGCTGCTCCAGTGCCATGTCGAGTTCCGACAGCATCCGCCCGAGCCGTTCGATCAGCATCGCGCCGGCGCCCTCGGCTGCGTGATAGAGCTGCGCGCATCCTTCACCGTCCGCCAGCCGCAGCGCGGTGATCTCGTGCCTAACCTCATCAGCTCGCGGGACGAGAATCTTCAGTACGGCGGGTGTCCCGTCGCCCATCGTTGCCTCGGCCACGAATGCTTCGTGGCCACCTTCGAGCGTGCGACCGACCGTGATCGACCACGCGCGCTCGAAATCCGCGACGAGAGCCGGAAGGTCGCGTAGCCACGCCTCCGCTCCGGCGACGTGCACGTGAGTGTGCAAGGACTCAGGGATCTGCAGGCGACGAAACGTCATTGCGGGCCTCGGCGCGAAGCCGGAACGAATAATTGCATTGAACACAAGTAACTAACCTTACACTGTCGGCGGGAGCGGGAGAAGCTGCGCGACACTACTGCGCTACGAGATCAAGAAATAAGCGGTAAGTCCGTACCTGGTGAGGGCACGCGAAGATGCAGGCATCAGAGGCTCGGCGTGCGATGGCTGCGGCGAAGTCGTGCGCCGCAGCCCTCGACCTACGCGTCGAGGACGCAACGATCCTTAGCGACTCGAACCGGCTCGTCCTCCGCCCGGTGCACTGGCGGCGGTGCGGATCACGACGGCGGATCGCGCCGAATCGTCCAGAACCGCGGGCCGTCGAGCGGAAATGTCCCTTCGCCCACGACGACGAAGCCGTGACGCTCGTAGTACGCGACGTTCATTTCGTTCGACGTCTCCGTGCAGCATGGCAGGCTCGCCGCATCGAGCCGCGTGAACATGTCGGCGAGCAGCGCCGTCCCCGCGCCTGTC
>CAYQLM010000131.1:0-6053 GCA_964418365.1 uncultured Dehalococcoidia bacterium | reverse complement strand
GCTCCATGCTCTGCGGCGCGCCGAAGTACGACCGCATGCGGTTGCGCAGGCTGGCCGCCTTCCCGACGTAGATCACGTGGCCCTTGTCGTTGCGGAAGAGATAGACGCCGGGCCGCTCGGGCACCGCCTTGAGCCGCTCGACCAGTGGTTCTGCCATGACAGGTCTATGGTAGCGAACCGGTCGCTGGTTGCTGGTCGCTAGTCACTGGTTCACGTTGAGTGCAGTACCAGCGACGAACAACAAGCGACCAGAGACTAGACTCGCTATACTTGCCTAACCGACCGTGAGGCGCACCCCGCGATGTTCTTCTACTACGCCGATCTCCTCCGCATCAGCTTCGCGGTCTTCCTCGCGTTCGCCGGCGCCGTCACCGCCGCGCTCGTGCTGGGCATCGCCTTCCACGAGTTCTGCCACGCGCTGAGCGCGTTCCTGCTGGGCGATCACACCGCCCAGCAGCGAGGCCGGCTCACCCTCAACCCCCTGGCCCACCTCGACCCGCTCGGGACGTTCCTGCTCTTCATCGCCGGCTTCGGCTGGGGCAAGCCGACGCCGGTCAACCCCTACAACATGCGCATCGAGCCGCGCGCCGGCATGGCGATCACGGCCGCCGCCGGCCCGCTCTCGAACCTGCTGGTCGCCGCCGTGATGGCGATCCCGATCCGCGCCGGCTGGGCCACCTGGCACGACCCCTTCCTGAGCAGCTTCCGCACGACGGGCTGGGACATGCAGGACTACTTCGGTCTGTTCCTGGGCGCAGCGATCTGGATCAACTGCATCCTCGCCGTCTTCAACTTCCTGCCGCTGGCGCCGCTCGACGGCTTCCGCATCTGGACGGGCGTCCTGCCCATCGAGCTCGCCCGGCCGCTGATGCGGCTGGAGCCGTACGGCATGTTCATCCTGATGGCGATCTTCTTCCTCGGGCCGGCGATCGGCATCAACGTCTTCGGCAGCATCGTGCAGCCGGTCGGCCAGCGCATCAGCGGCACGCTCACCGGGGTACGCTACTAACATGCGCGCGACGCCTCGCCCGCTGCACCGCAGCCGCCAGTTCGTTGGCTCGCTCCGGCCGCGCGTCGACCCGGCGCTCCGCGGCGAAGCGCTAGCGCTCTCGCCAGAACCCGCGCATGCTCTGTTCGACGCGATGACGCTGCGCGATAGGCAGCACTGCCTCGATGTCTACCGCCGCCTGCGCACCGACAGGCACGATGACAGCGATCTACTCGCTGCCGCGCTGCTGCACGACTGCGGCAAGGGGGAGATCGCGCTGTGGCACCGCGTCGCCTTTGTGCTGCTGGACGCCGCCGCGCCGGCGCTGTTGCGCCGCGTCGCCCGGACGGGCGACGGCGCGAGCTGGCGCGCGGTGATGTACCGTTGTTTGCACCACGAAGCGCTCGGCGCGCAGCTCGCGCGCGCGGCCGGCTGCAGCGAGCGCACCGTGGCGCTCATCCGCGGCGATGACGATCCTGCGCTCGCTGCACTGCACGCTGCGGACGACGCCTCGTAGGAGAAACGCGATGCCGAGACTCGCGATCATCGGCCTGGGACTCATCGGCGGCTCGCTGGGGCTTGCCCTCAAGGCGGCGAAGCTCGAGTCGCTGGAGATCGTCGGGCACGACCGCGAGTGGGGCGTCGGCGGGCGCGCGAAGCGCCTCGGCGCGATCGATCTCGACGCGCGCCTGCCCGAAGACGCCGTCGAGGACGCGGCCGTCGTTGTGATCGCGACGCCGGTCTCGCAGGTGAAGCAAACGATGAAGGACATCGCGCCGGCGCTGAGCGAAGGGGCGGTGGTGACGGACACAGCCAGTACGAAGCGCGACGTGATGCGCTGGGCGAACGAGTACCTCCCCGACAACGTGAGCTTCGTGGGCGGACATCCCATCGCCGGCAAGGAGAAGGCCGGCCTGGACGCGGCCGAGGCCACGCTCTTCCAGGGCCGTCCGTGGGCGGTCATACCGTCCGTGCGCGCGTCAGAGGCCGCCGTGAGCGCGGTCGAGAACTTGGTGCGCCTTGTCGGCGCCGAGCCGGTGATCATCGACGCGGAGGAACACGACAGCTACCTGGCCGCCGTGAGCCACGTACCGCTGCTCGCAGCCGCAGCGCTCTTCTCGCTGGCGGCGGAGAGCCCCGCCTGGCCGGACCTGGCCGCGCTCGCCGGACCCGGCTTCCGCGACACGACGCGGCTGGGTTCGTCGAACCCCGATCTCGGACACGACATCAGCCTGACAAACCGCGAGAACATCCTCCACTGGCTGGACCGCTACATCGACGAGCTGCGCCGCTATCGCGGGCTGCTCTCCGCGGGCGAAGGCCAGGAGGAGCTGTACAAGCAGCTCGTCAAGGTGCAGACCGCGCGCGACTCGTTCCTGGAGAAGCCGCCGGAGCGTCCGCGCGGCGGCGAGGATGTAGAAAAGCTCAACGTAACCAAGGCGTTGATGGGATCGGCCATCTGGAACTTCGCTCAGAATAGAGCCGCCGAGATAGAGCAGATGATGGAACGGCGGCCCGCCGAAGAGCCGCCGAGCAAGGACGTGTCGTGAAGGAGCGAACGGTCCGGCGGCCTTCCGTCCTGCGCGGCACGATCCAGGTGCCGCCCGACAAGTCGATCTCGCACCGGGCGGCGCTGCTGGGGGCGCTCGCCTCGGGCCGTTCGCGTGTGCGACGCTTTCTCACCGCGGACGACTGCCTCGCGACGCTCGCTTGCCTGCGCGCGCTGGGTGTCGAGTGGCGTCTGTCAGACGAAGAGCCAGGCGTCGCCACGCTCGAGATCGAAGGGGCCGGCCTCCGCGGCCTGCACGAGCCCGATGACGTGCTCGACTGCCAGAACTCCGGCACGACGCTGAACTTGCTTGGCGGTGTGCTCGCCGGCCAGCCGTTCACGTCGGTCCTCACCGGCGACGCTTCGCTGCGCTCCCGGCCTGTGACTCAGCTCATCGATCCGCTCCGGCGCATGGGCGCGCAGCTCAGCGCTCGCGACGGCGATCGGCTGCCGCCGCTCGTCATCCACGGCGGAGGGCTGAGGGGCATCCGCTACGGGCCGGTGACGCGCGCGCAGATCAAGTCGGCCACGCTCCTCGCCGGCCTCTTCGCGGAAGGCCCCACTGAGGTCGAGGAAGCCGCGCCCACCCGCGACCACACGGAGCGCCTGCTCCACGCGATGGGCGCTGACGTCCGGCGCGAAGGGCCCTGCGTGAGGCTCACGCCGCCGTCGAAGCTGTCGCCCGCCGACCTCGACGTGCCCGGCGACGTCAGCTCGGCCGCCTTCTGGCTCGTCGCAGCGGCCGCCCACCCGAATGCGGAGTTGCTCCTGACCGGCGTCGGCGTCAATCCCACCCGCACCGGCATACTTGACGTCCTCGTCAACATGGGCGCTAATATCGAGATCCTGGAGGAGCGCATGGTGGGAGAGGAGCCGGTGGCTGATCTGCACATCCGCAGCGCCGGGCTGGAGGGAACCGAGGTGAGCGGCGCGATGTTTCCCCGCCTCCTCGATGAGGTGCCGGTGTTAGCCGTCGCTGCAGCAATCGCTCACGGCACGACTGTCGTACGTGACGCGGGAGAGCTACGCGAGAAGGAATCGGACCGCATCACAACGCTCGCGATCCAGCTACGCAAGCTCGGCGTCGCGATCGAAGAGCGGCCGGAGGGCTTCGCGATCGAGGGTGGTAAGCCGCTGCGAGGGGCGCGCGTCACCGGTGGGGGAGATCACCGGCTGACGATGGCGCTGGCGATAGCGGGCTTGCTCGCGGACGGTGAGACGGTGATCGAAGACGCGGAATCGGTGGCGGTCTCGTATCCAGCGTTCTGGCGGCACGTGCAGCAACTGGGGGAGCCGGGGAGAGGTGCCTGAGGAATGCAAGAAGCAGGAGGCACACCATGGCGACGGAGCTCATCCACATCGGCTTCGGCAACTACGTCTCAGCGAACCAGCTCGTGGGGGTCGCAGCGCCCGGCTCGGCGCCCATCAAGCGGCTCATCCATGAAGGCCGCACGAAGGGCGCGACGATCGATATGACGAGCGGGCGCCGGACAAAAGCCGTGCTCTTCATGGACAACGGCTCCGTCGTGCTGGCAGCGATCACGCCGGAGACGATCGAGGGGCGCGTGCGCAACCGGGCGCGCGGCATCGAGGGGGAGGGTGAGTAGCGGCGGCGCGCCGCTCCTCGTCGTCATCTCCGGCCCCTCCGGTGTCGGCAAGGACGCCGTCCTCGCCCGCCTGCGAGAGCGAGGCGTACCCGCGCACTTCACCGTCACGGCCACGACGCGCCCCCGGCGTGAGGTGAGGCCAGACGACCACGCCTTCCTCAGCTTCGTCAGCGAAGAGGAGTTCGCCCGGCTCCTGGCGGAGGACGGCCTGCTGGAACATGCGCAGGTCTACGGCTATCGTTACGGCGTGCCAAAAGCGCAGGTGATCGAAGCGCTCGCCGCCGGAAAGGACGTCATCATGCGCGTCGACGTGCAGGGCGCCGCGACGATCAAGCGCCTCGTGCCGGACGCGTTGCTCATCTTCCTCGCGCCGCCGTCCATTCAGGAGCTGGAGGCGCGCCTGCGCTCGCGCGGCCTCGACGACGGCCCCGTCATCAAACGCCGCCTCGACGCCGCCGCGCGTGAGCTCGAACAACAATCGCGTTTCGACTACGTCATCGTTAACGAGCGAGATGAGCTAGATCAGACCGTCGACCGCGTCCTGGAGATCTTGGCCGCTGAGCGCACACGCGCAGATCGAAGGCCGGTGAGGCTATGACCATCCATCTGCGGGTCGGGCTTCAGCCCGACAGGCTAAAGCCTGTCACACATGAGTAATCACGTTACGGTCCGCGTCCCCGCCACCAGCGCCAACCTCGGCTCGGGGTTCGACTGCCTCGGCCTGGCGCTGCAGCTCTCGGCACAGGTCACGTTGTCGATCGACACTCCGGGCGAGCCGTCCCAATCCATCGAAGCGATGATCACCGCCGCCGCTCGCGCGGCGTACCGCGCAGCCGGCCGTCCCGAGCCGAAGGAGCTGTCCGCCTCCTGGGACCGAGGGCTCCCCGTCGCCAGAGGCCTCGGTGCGAGCGCCGCCGCGCGCGCCGCGGGCATCGTCGGCGCGAACGCGCTCATGGGCGCGCCACTCTCGGACGATGACTTGCTCGCCCTCGGCGCGGCGCTGGAAGGCCACGCCGATAACATCGCGCCGGCGCTCTTCGGCGGCCTGGAGGTCGTCGTCCGCGACGGCGCTGCCTGGCGTCATCTGGCAGTTCCGCTCGCGCCGGGACTGAAGGTCGTCCTGCTCATCCCCGACCTCGAGATGCCGACACAGCAGAGCCGCAAGAAGCTGCCGTCGAGACTTTCGCGCGACGACGCCGTCTTCAACGTCGGGCGCGCCGCGCTGCTCGTCGCCGCGCTCGCGCAGGGGCGCTGGGAGCTGCTCGACGCCGCGACGCAGGACAGGCTGCACCAGCCCGCGCGCGCCCAGATCTTCCCCGCGCTCTTCGACATCTTCGACGCGGCGAAGGAAGGCGGCGCGCACGCGGCCTACCTCTCGGGCAGCGGTTCCACGATCGCTGCGCTGGCGACGGCGGACGAAGAGCGCGTCGCGCGGCTGATGCAGCAGGCCGCCATCGCGCGCGGCTACAGCGCGCGAACGGTGGTCACGGAGCCGAGCGCGGAGGGCGCCCGCGTGCTCGAGTAGAGCCCGGCCGCTGCGCTACGAACAGCGACCGGCGAACGATGCCGTCATCGATGCCACGCAGCCGATGCAAGCGGAAGCGTTGACTGTTCTCGAAGTCCTCGTCTCCTCGAACGCGCCGCAGAGCGCGCTCGCGTCGGGCGTTCGCCTCGTAGAGCGCAGCCTGCGTCCGCCGGTACTCAGCAGTAACGTCCGTTTCGACGATGCGCGCGAAGCCCGCGTTGCGCAGCAGTGCGGTCTGCTCCGCGCGGCTGAATAGCTCGGGCTGCTCTTGCACGAATGGACGCCGCTCTTCCGGCGTCGCGCCCGGCGCGATGAAGATGTTAAAGTAAGCGATCCGGCCGCCCGGCTTCAGCACCCTGCGACATGCTCTCAGCACGGAGAGCT
>CAYQLM010000130.1:0-6370 GCA_964418365.1 uncultured Dehalococcoidia bacterium | reverse complement strand
TCGGCGACGAGCAGAGCATCGAGCAGTCGCTGTCGACGTTCAGCAGCCACATGCGGAACATCATCCACATCCTGGCGTCGGCGCAACGCGACAGCCTGGTGCTGCTCGATGAGCTCGCGGCGGGCACGGACCCTGTCGAGGGCTCGGCGCTGGCGCGCGCGATCCTATCGCGGCTGCTGGAGATCGGGTGCCTCGTGATCGCGACGACGCACCACGGCGAGCTGAAGGCGTTCGCGCACGGCACGCCGGGCATCACGAACGCGTCGGTCGAGTTCGACATGGAGACGCTGCGGCCGACGTTTCACCTCACGATCGGCCTGCCGGGCGGCAGCAACGCGCTCACGATCGCCGAACGGCTCGGCCTGCCGCGCGAGATCATCGCGTCGGCGCGGACGTTTGTCGCGCCCGACGTCGCGCAGGTGGAGTCGATGCTGAGCGACATCCGCCGCGAGCGCGACGAGGCAGTCGTCGCGCGTGAGGCGCAGGTGCGCGCGACGGGCGAGGCAGAGGAGGCCCGTTCGCTCGCGGAGGAGAAGCTGGCCGAGGTGGAAGAGCGGCTGGACCAGATGGTGGAGCGCACATCGTCGGAGCTGGAGCGCGACGCGCAGGCGGTACGCGAGCTGCTGGTGCAGGCGGAGTCCGCCATCGAGCGCGGGCGGGCAAAGCGCGCAGCGGAGCGGCTGCAGAAGGCGCTCGAGCGGCGCAAACAGATCGAAGCGAAGCGACCGCCGTCGCGCCCTCGGCCGAAGCCAGCGCCGATGGCGACCGGCCCGCGGCCGGAGGAGATCGAGCCGGGCGACCTGGTGTGGATCGCCGGATACGATCGCTTCGGCGAGGCGCTTTCAGCGCCGGACGATCGCGGCGAGGTGGAGATCCACCTCGGCCCGCTGCGCGGCCGCGTGCGGCTGGAGCAGGTTGAGCGCGTGCAGAGGCCAAAGCACGACGACAAGGGCCAGGGGCCAAGAGCCATGGAAACGCCGGCCGCGCAGGCAGCCGTCGAAACGCCGCCGCTGGAGATCGAGGTGCGCGGCCAGACGGTCGACGAAGCGCTGCCGACGATCGATCAGTACCTCGACCGGGCGTACCTCGCGCGGCTGCCGTGGGTGCGGATCATCCACGGTCGCGGCACAGGCACGCTGCGCCGCCAGGTGCGCGACCTGCTGTCGAAGCACCCGCTCGTGCACTCGTACGAGACGGGCAAGCCGGAAGAGGGAGGCGACGGGGTCACGGTGGTACACTTGGCGGAGTAGAAGATGAACCCGGCGGGCGTGGTCGCCCGGGCGCACGGCAGTGCGCCCCTACAGAGTCGGCGCAAATGGCCGCGTGGGCGGATGTGGCGTCGGCAAGGAGGTGTCATCATGGTAGACGTGCTGGAGACCGTCGAAAGGTTGACGCGAGGGATCGAGGACCGGCTGACCGCACGCACGGCGTACGCAGAGCCGGTCGAGGCGCACGGCGTGACCATCGTGCCTGTTGCGCGCATCGGCTTTGGGTTCGGCGGCGGGGGCGGCGGCGGCACGGGCCAGGCGCCCGCGGACGGCAACGGCGCGATGGCGGCGGCGGAGCCGTCGATGCGCACCGGCTCGGGCGGCGGAGGCGGTGGTGGAGGCGGCGGCATGGTGCAGCCGATCGGCTTCATCGAGATCACGGACGCGGGTGCGCGCTGGGTACCCATCGAGCCACCGCGCGCGGAGTTCGCGCTGCGCGCGCTGACCACGCTCGCGGTGCTGGCGCCCGGGAAGGGTCGCGGTGGATTCTTCCGCCGGCTGATGTTCGTCGGGCTGGGCCAGGCGATCATCACGGCGATCATGCAGCCGCGCCTGCCGCCGATCCCGGAGGGCTTCTCGGTCCGGCGGGAGCGCGAAGAGGCGGCTGTTTAGGTCGCAACAAGCAGCCTTGATCTTGCCCACCCGCCCGCCCAGTAAGGTTATTGGGATAGATGGGGGGACACCCCCCATACCCCCCGACAGCGGGGCTGCGCCCGCCTGCACTCCCCGCTTCGGGCGCCAGACTGAAGCCTGGCCTTCAGATCCAGCGCGGACATGATCACGGTCCTTGCCGGAGGCGTGGGGGCAGCGAAGTTCTTGCGCGGGCTGATCGATGTCATCGAACCGGAGTCGATCACGGTCATCGGCAACACGGCCGACGACGAGGAGTTCCTCGGGCTGCACGTCTCGCCCGACCTCGATACCGTCGTCTATACGCTGAGCGACAACGTCCATCCCGAACAGGGCTGGGGTCTCGCGGACGAGACGTTCCACGTGCTGGAGCAGTCTCGGCGGCTCGGCGAGGACCAGTGGTTTCTGCTCGGCGACAAGGATATCGCAACGCACCTGCTGCGCACGCGCCTGCTGCGCGAAGGCCGCTCGCTGAGCGAAGTGACGCAGCGCATCGCGCGCGCGTTCGGCGTGCGCTGCCCGCTGCTGCCGATGAGCGACGACCGCGTGCGCACGATAGTTTCGACGGACGGCGGCGAGCTGTCGTTCCAGGCGTACTTCGTGCGGCGGCGACAGCAGGACGAGGTGCGCGCGCTGCGCTTCGATGGCGCAGAGGCAGCGCGGCCGGCACCGGGCGTCCTCGACGCGATCGCACAGGCCGACGCCGTGATCATCGCGCCGTCGAACCCGCTGGTGAGTATCGGACCGATCCTGGCCGTGCCGGGCGTGCGCCAGGCGCTCGTCGAAACGAAGGCGGCGGTCGTCGCCGTCTCGCCGATCGTCGGCGGGCAGGCGCTGAAGGGCCCGGCCGACCGCATGCTCGCGTCGCTGGGGCACGAAGTGAGCGCGGTCGGCGTCGCGCGACTGTACGCGGACTTCCTCGATATGCTCGTGCTGGACGAACAGGACGCGGCGCTCGCGCCGGAGGTCGAGGCGCTCGGCGTACGCGCATACGTAACGGACACGATCATGCGCGATGCGGCATCGAAGCGCGCGCTGGCGCAGGCGACGCTGCGCGCGGCGGACATCGAGTTGTGAGCCGACGGCTTGTCGCCCTGCCCCACCATCTGTCATCCTGAGCGAAGCGAAGGCTCTGGCCGCCAAGAGCAGCGCCTGTGCTGCAGGGGCCAGATGCTTCGCTGCGCTCAGCATGACGAAGACCTACGCACTAATCCCTGTTAAGGAGCTCGATCACGCGAAGGCGCGGCTGGCGCCGGTGCTGGACGGCGCGGCGCGGCGGGACCTCGCGCTCGCCATGTTCCGCGATGTGCTCGGCGCAGCGACTGGGTGTCGCGCGCTCGACGGCGTTGCCGTCGTGAGCCGTGACGAGACCGCGCTGGAGGTCGCGTCGGCCGCGGGCGTAACGGGAATGGTCGAGCCGGGCGATCTAAATGAGGCGCTCGCTTCCGCGGCGGCGAAGCTGCGCGAACGAGGCGTCGAGCGTCTGGCGGTGCTGGTGGCCGACCTCCCGCTGGCGGACGCGGAGAGCATCGCCGCTCTCGTCGCGAGCGACGCAGACATCGCCGTCGTCCCATCGCGGGACGGCGGCACGAACGCTCTGCTGCTGACGGCGGGCGCGATCGAGTTCCGGTTCGGGCCGGACAGCGCGCGGCAGCATCTCGCGGCTGCCGAGGCCGCCGGCCTGCGCGCAGCGAGCGTCGACCTGCCGCGGCTGGCGCTCGACATCGATCGGCCGGCAGACCTCGATACGCTGCGCGCCATGGGCAGCTCGATTGGCCGGCACACGCGCGAGGCGCTGGAGCGCATGGGCCTGCTGGCGCCGACGGCGAAACGATAGCAATGGACGCCTACGACGCTATCCTGACGCGCCGCTCGCTGCGCCAGCTCGATTCGCGCCGAGTGCCGCGCGACATGATCGATAAGCTGCTGGACGCTGCGGTGCGCGCGCCGGCGCCGCATCACACCAAGCCGTGGCGGTTCGTCGTGCTGGAGACAAGCGAATCGCGGCGACGGCTGGCCGAGTCGATGGGCGCAGCCTGGCGCCGCGATTTAGAGAGCGACGGCGTCGCGGCGGAGAAGATCGAAGCGCTGCTGGGCAAGTCGCGGCGGCAGATCGAGGGCGCGCCCGCACTGCTGCTCGGCTGCCTCATCGCCGAGGGGCTGCGCGCATGGCCGGACGAACGTCGCCGCCGGGCTGAGTGGGGCATGGCGCAGCAGAGCATGGGCGCGGCGCTGGAGAACATCATGGTGGCCGCGCACACGCTGGGCCTGGCCAGCTACTGGATCTCCGCGCCGCTCTTCTGCCCACAAGCAGTCCGGGATGGGCTCGACCTACCCGCCGGCTACGAGTCGCAGGCGCTGATCGTGGTTGGCTACCCGGAGTCGGGTGCCGCGCCGCGGCCGCGGGCCGAGCCGGACGGCGGCAAGCTCATCGACAGGCAGTGAAGTCGATGAACATCGAAAACGACGCCGACCTCGCAGGCGCTGTCCAGGACAACGAGGTCGCCTTTCTCCTCGCGCTGGGCCGCGCAGGCGGCGGCTCAGAGCGCGAAGACGCCGAGATACATTGGACGGTCGGCGGCTCACCGATCGCCTACCACAACTGTGTTGTGCGCGCCGACCTTCCTGCTGGCCGCGCAGACACGGCGATAGAGGAGTTTATGGCGCTTCTGCGTGAAAAAGGAGTGCCGGGCTCGTGGCATGTTGGTCCCTCCATGCGCCCGCCCGACTTGGCGGAACGTCTCGTTGCTCATGGCTTTGACGGCGGTCCGGAGCCCGGCATGGCTATTCAGCTCGACGCGCTTTCGTCGACAGATCCAATTGCCGGCCTTCACATCGACCGTGCCGTAAGCGACGACGACCTGGAGGCCTACGCTGGCGTCTTGTCCTTAGGATTCGGTGAAGGACCCAAGGAAGCGACGTGGGTCCGCGAGATGTTCAGCCGGATAGGACTTGGTGATAACGTGCCATGGCGCCACTACCTCGCAAGTATTGACGGCGCGGCAGCCGCCACTGTGAGTCTTTTCTTCGCGGCGAATGTCGCTGGTGTGTACTTCGTTTGCACCGCACCGGACTTCCGCCGCCACGGCCTTGGCGAGGCGATCACGCACGCGGCTCTCGCCGACGCACAAACGCTGGGCTTCCGGACAGCTGTGCTTGGCTCCTCACGGATGGGTCATGCGCTGTACGAACGGATGGGGTTCCGCGACGTTTGCGACATCGGCGTATACGAGTGGTCGCCATAGGGGCACGAGCCCTCAACTGACGGACACTCGCTCCTCTCCTTCCTGCGCTACAATAGCCCCGCTATGCCCCCGCGCAAGCCGCCACGCGGCGCCGACATGTTCTACCAGGCGTACGAGTCGCAGGCGCTGATCGCCATCGGGTACCCGGCCCCCGGAGTTTCGCCGCGGCCGCGGGCCGAGCCGGACTACTCGACGCCGGCGGAGTGGCGCTGAGGCGAAGAATGGCCGGCGAGCGGTTCGCGCTGCGCGAGGGCAGCGAGGCCGACCTCCCTGCCCTCGCCCGACTCGATAGCAGCTTCAGCAACGAGTGGCTGCTCCACCTTCAACCGCGCGGCGGAGGCGTAGAGCAGAACATCGAGCTGCGCTGGCGCAAGATGCGCCCGACCGGCAGCACGCGCCGCTTCGAGGGCGCCGAGACGGCACTACATACCGACTCCGGTGGCTGGGACCGCCTCGTGGTCGCGACGGCCGGTCGCAAGCCGGTGGGCTACGTCGCTCTTCGAGCGCAGTGGAACAACACGGCGGAGATCGCCGCCATCATCATCGACGCCGCGTACCGGCGCCGGGGGCTGGGGCGGCGTTTCGTCCAGGCGGCGGAGGCGTTCGCCCGCAAGCGCGGCCTGCGTGCTGTCCAATGGGAAGTGCAGAACGACAACAGAGACGCCATCGAGTTCGCCTTGGCTCAGGGCTTTCGCATCGCGGGCTTCCACGACGGCCTGTACGAGAACCGAGGATACAGCCGGCAGCTCGCGCCCGACTTTCGCGGACTGGCGCTGTTCCTGGCGAAGGAATTGCGTTACGCGGCTCAGCCATCGTGATATACTAGCGGCGCTTCAATTCGCCGAATGGAAGGAGCAGGACGATGCCGCACGAGATGATCATCACCGAACAGCACGGACGGGTGGGCGTGATCAAGTTCAACAACGACAAACGCATGAACGCGCTCCACCCAGTGATGTTCGGGGAGGCGCGCGCGCAAATTGAGGCCTGGAATAGCGACAGCAGCGTCGGCGCGATCGTGCTGACGGGCAATGGGCGCGCGTTCTGCGCCGGCGCGGACATGGGCGGTTGGAACAGAGCGATCGAGAAGAGCGAGGGTAATGGCGCGCAGGAGCGACGCGAGCGGCCCGCCCAGCCGGCAGAGAGCTGGACGGAGTTCATCATCCGATCGAAGCCGGTGATCTGCGCGATCAACGGCCCGGCGATCGGCGCGGGGCTGACGATCAC
>CAYQLM010000129.1:0-6377 GCA_964418365.1 uncultured Dehalococcoidia bacterium | reverse complement strand
GGCGAGGTGGTGACGGCCGTCTACGGCGTCGCGAACACGCTGCTCACCGTGCTCGATCAGCTCAAGCCGACGCACGTGGCGTTCACGTTCGACCCGCCCGGCCGCACGTTCCGGCACGAGAAGGACGAGACGTACAAGGCCCAGCGCGTCGCCGCGCCCGAGGACCTGAGGTCGCAGTTCGGGCGTGTGCGCGAAGTCGTCGAGGCGTTCAACATCCCGATCTATGTCGCGGAGGGCTATGAGGCGGACGATGCGCTCGGCACGCTCGCGAAGCAGGCCGAAGAGCATGGTCTCGAGACCTACCTCGTCACGCTCGACAGCGACATGGTGCAGCTCGTGAGCGACGCCGTGAAGCTCTTCATGATGCGCCCCTACCAGCGCGACACGATTGTCTACGACGAACAGGCGGCGCGCGAGCGCTACGGCTTCGATCCGAAGCTCATGCCCGACTTCAAGGGGCTCAAAGGCGACACGTCGGACAACATCCCCGGCGTGCCGGGCATCGGCGACAAGACGGCGGTGAAGCTCATCGAGCAGTTCGGCACGATCGAGAACCTCTACGACCATCTCGATGAAGTCACGCCGGAAAAGCTGCGCGAGAACCTCCGCGCGCACAAGGCGCAGGCGTTCCACAGCAAAGATATGGCGACGATCCGCACCGACGTGCCGATCGAGCTGGACCTCGACGCCGCTGCCGTGAGGAACTACGACCGGGAGAAAGTGCTCGAGCTGTTCCGAGAGCTCGAGTTCAAGTCGCTTGCGGCGCGGCTGCCGGAGACCGCGGCATCGAACGGCGCGCGACGCGCGGCCGCGCCGAAGGCCGTCACCGAGCAGCAGGACTACCGCACGATCGTCGACGAGAAGGGCCTCGACACGCTCGCGAAGGAGCTCGCGGCTGCGAAGGCGTTCGCGTTCGACGCTGAGACGTCGGAGCCCAACCCGATCCGCTGCACGCTCGTCGGGCTGTCGTTCGCGTGGGCGCCGGGTAAGGCGGCGTACGTGCCTGTCGGCCATCGATTGGCGCTCGGCGATCCCGAGCAGCTCCCGATCAAGACGGTGCTCAAGAAGCTCGGCCCGCTGCTGGAAGACGAGACGATCGAGAAGACGGCGCACAACGCCAAGTTCGATATCGAGGCGCTGAACCGCTGCGATCTGGCGGTGCGCGGCGTCGTCTTCGACACGATGCTCGCCTGCTATCTCCTCGGCGAAGGCGGCGGCGAGTCGAACCGGCCGGGCAGCGGCTCGCTCGGGCTGAAGTGGGTCGTCTCGAAGCGGCTGAACGAAGAGATGGTGCCGATCACCGACCTCATCGGCACGGGCGCGAAGCAGATCTCGATGGCCGACGTGCCGATCGAGCGGGCGGCGCCTTATGCGTGCTCGGACGCCGACATGACGTTCCGGCTCCGCCCGCTGCTCGAGGCCGACCTGCGCGAGCAGGGCATGTGGCCGCTCTTCTCGGAGATCGAGATACCGCTCGTGGCGGTGCTCGCGCGCATGGAGGAGACAGGCGTCGCGGTCGACACGGACGCGCTGCGCGAGATGTCACGCGGACTGACGGAGCAGATCGCGCGGCTGGAGCGCGAAGCGTACGACGCCGTCGGGCACGAGTTCAACCTCGGGTCGCCGCAACAGCTCTCAGTGGTGCTGTTCGAAGACCTGAAGCTGCCGAAGACGCGTCGCACGAAGCAGGGCTACACGACCGACGCTACTGCGCTCGAAGGGCTGCGCGGCGTGCACGCGGTGATCGATATCCTCCTCGAGTGGCGGCAGCTCAGCAAGCTCAAGTCGACGTACATCGACTCGCTGCCGGCGCTTGTCAACCCGGCGACGGGCCGCATCCACACGAACTTCAACCAGACCGTCGCCGCGACGGGGCGCCTCTCGTCGCAGGAGCCAAACTTACAAAATATCCCTGTGCGCACCGATCTCGGCAACGCGATCCGGCGCTGCTTCATCGCGCGTGACTTCGGCCCCGACCCGCTGCTCATCGCGGCGGACTACTCCCAGATCGAGCTGCGCATCCTCGCGCACCTCTCGCAGGATGAGAAGCTGATCGAAGCCTTCCTCGCCGACGAGGACATCCACGCCGCGACGGCGTCGCAGGTCTTCGGCGTCGACATCGACAAAGTGACGGCGGAGCAGCGGCGGCGCGCGAAGGTGTTCAACTTCGGCGTGCTGTACGGGCTGAGCGAGTTCGGGCTCTCGACGCGAGAAGGCATCCCGCGCGAGGAGGCGGCGCAGTTCATCGAGACGTACTTCGCGAAATACCCGAAGGTGAAAGAGTGGCGCGAGCGCGTCATCGCGGAGACGCGCACGAACGGCTACGCCGAGACGATGGTGGGCCGCCGGCGGCTCATCCCGGAGATCCGCTCAGCGAACTTCCAGGTGCGCTCCGCGGCGGAACGCGTCGCGGTGAACATGCCGGCGCAGGGCACCGCATCGGACATCATCAAGATCGCGATGAACCGCATCGACGCGGAGATGATCGAGCGCAAGCTGACGACGAGGATGATCCTGCAGGTGCACGACGAGCTGATCTTCGAGGGCCCGGCCAAGGAGCGCGACACGATCACGGAGATGGTGCTGCGCATCATGCCCCAGTCGCTGGAGCTCGCCATCCCACTGCGCGTCGACGTGAAGATCGGCAAGAACTGGGGCGAGCTGGAGCTGATGCCCCCCGTCGCGAGTGCCGAGAGCTAATCTGCTATGCTAAACCGCCATGTCTAATAGCAGCAAGAAAGCCGCGCTCAAGATCGTTGAAGAGGCGCCTGAAGACGCTTCCATCGAAGAGATCATGTACCGGCTCTTTTTTCGGGCTCGTGTTGATCGCGGCTTGAAGGAACTGGCCCAAGGCAAAACGGTGTCCCATGAGGAGGTCAGACGGAGCGTAGCTCGGTGGCTTCGATCCTCTGGACCGTAGGGGCTCGCAACGATCTCCGCGAGCTTGTTCAGTTCATTGCGCACGACTCGCCAACCTACGCCGCAGCAACGGCGGATCGCATCCTCGACGCTGTCGAGCGGCTGCGGCGCTATCCCAGGCTTGGTCGCGTGGTCCCGGAGTATGATCAGCCGCCTATTCGAGAACTGATTGTTGGAGGCTATCGATTGGTGTATCGAATACGCGGGCAGCGTGTCGTTCTGGTCGCCATCGTCCATGGCAGCCGCGATCTGATGCGGCGAATGAGTAAGCAGCCCTGGGACTTCGGCTAACCCATGCCCGAGCTTCCCGAAGTCGAGACGTTAGCGCGCGAGCTGCGCCCTCACCCCGCCCCGACAAGTCGGGGCACCCCTCTCCCCGGGGGAGAGGGGCCGGGGGTGAGGGCTGAACTATGGACCAGCAACCAACGAGTAGCGACAACGCATGCCTGAGCTTCCTGAGGTCGAGACGTTAGCGCGCGATCTGCGGAAGGCCGTCGTTGGGCGGACGATCAGCGAGGCGTGCGTCTCGCCCGACGCGCCGCGACTCGTGCAGCAGATGCCGGTCGACGCGTTCTGCGCAGGGCTGCGAGGCCGGCGCATCGTTGGCACAGGGCGGCGCGGGAAGTTTCTGCTGATCGGACTGTCGCGGCAGCTACCAAACGGCCCTCGAAAGAGCCGAGTCGCGGGCGACCTGAAGGTCGCCCCTACATTTCCTAACGAGATGTGGTGGATTGTCCACCGGCGCATGTCCGGCAACGTCATCCATCGGAAGCAGGGCGCGCCGGACGAGCCGTACCTGCGGGCGCGCTTTCGGCTCGATGACGGCACGGAGCTGCGCTTCATCGACCTGCGCAAGTTCGGCACGATGTGGCTCGTCGACGATCCGGCGCCCGTGCTCGCGGGCCTCGGGCCGGAGCCGCTCGACGCGTCGTTCACGGACGACGTGCTCGCCGCGATCCTGAAGAAGCGCTCGGCGCCGGTGAAGGCGGTGCTGCTGGACCAGGCGGCGATCGCGGGCATCGGCAACCTCTACGCGGACGAGGCGCTGCACTACGCGCGTATCCACCCGCTGCGTCCCGCCAACACGCTGAAGCGCGACGACGCTGCGGGGCTGCGCGCAGGCATCGTGCGGGCGCTGGAGCAAGGGCTACGCAATCTCGGCAGCAGCATCGGCTACGAGGAGGGCGAGGCGATCTCTCTGCGCGACCACGTCAACCTCAGCGGCGAGCCGGGCGCGAACCAGGAGTATGTCGTCGCGTACGGGCGCGAGGGCCGGGAGTGCCTCACCTGCCGCAGCGCCGACATCGAACGGCTGAAGATCGGCAATCGCAGCGCACACTACTGCCCGAAGTGCCAGCCAGCGGCGAGGAGAAGGACGGCTCGCCGTAGGGGCTCGAAGCTCGAAGTTCGAGGCTCAGCCAGCCGGCGGCCGAGCATGCGGAGAGCGCCGCGCCCCTCAGCGAAAGGGCGGTCGAAGTGACTGTCACGTTCATCAATGCTCTTCGCGTGCCGCATGAGCGAGAAGCTGAGTTCATCGAGACATGGGACCGCGGCGCTGCGTACATCCGTGGTTGCGCCGGTCTCATCGAGACGTCACTGCATCGCAGCCTCAACCCGCAGTCGCCGTACCGATTCTTCACCGTGGCGAAGTGGGAGTCCGTCGAGCATTTCGCGAGCGCTACGAACACCGACTGGTGGCGCCGGTATGTCAGCGAGTTCGGCTTCGGCGATGGGCCAAACGACTTCGCCGCCCTGCCCTCGCTCTGTGAGCCGATCCGGGAGTAGACCTGACCGACCGATTGACAGACGGGCGTATACTTGGATCGCTATGCCCGACGGCGCGCTCGAGATCGCCTGCCAGGAATGCGGCCGACCGCTGCCGCAGCGGTCCGACGATGAACGCGCGGTCCGCTGCGCCGCCTGCTTCGACGAATACCTGCGGGCCATCGACAACGAGTTCCTGCAGTCATACGCCAAGCTCGGTGTCATCAGCCGGCGCACCGTAGCCGAGACGTGCCTGCGCGGGCTCGTCCTCGAATCACCGCCCGCGCGCAAGATCCTCGCGATGGCGATCACGGAGCAGTTCCTGCTCGCCAGTGCCGACCTGATCGGCCTCGTACAAGCGATCCGCGATCGCGCGCTCCGGCCGATCGTCCAGTCGTTCCTCTCGTTCCAGCTCGATGACGAAGCGTCGCGCTCGTTCTTCGCTGCGCTGGAGGCTGCCGACGGCGACCTGCTGGACGCCGTCGGGCTGCCCGCGCCGGACGCCGTCTCAACGCGATACCCTGCGCTGCCGCTCGCCGACGCGCGCGATCTCGCCGTCGCACTGCAGTCGCTTGTGCGCGATCTGCGCACGACGGCGCAACGCGGCAGCTCGGCGTTGCACCTGAGCGAGCTGGCGGGCAGCGTACACAGCGGCCCGTCGCTCACCGAGCAGCCGTCGTATCTGAACGGCGTCGCGATGCGACCGGACCAAGTGGCTTCGCTCGTGCTCGATGAGCGCCGTCGGCAGCTCGTGCTCCACGCCGTGCCGGTCGACGAGCACCGCCTGGGCGAAGTCGTCGACGCGATCGATTGCATGACGCGTGCCGCGTCGAACCTCATCTTCTCGTACCTGACCGTGCAAGATGAAGAGGAGCGTCTGGCCGCGCAAGCGAACGCCCGCCCGTGACGCAGACATCGCTGAGCAAGATCGCCGAGGGGCGCGAGGCGGAGATCTTCCTCTGGGAGGATGGCTCTGTGCTGCGCCTGCTGCGCAATCCGAAGGGTCAGCGCCAGATCGAGCGTGAGGCGTCTGCCATGCGCGCCGCTGCGAGCGCCGGCGTTCGCGTCCCGTCCGTCCGCGGCACCACGATCGTCGACGGCCGGCCGGGGTTGATCATGGAGCGCATCGAAGGCGTCGACATGCTCGCCGTCGTTGGCAAGCAGCCGTGGCAGGTCTTCTCCATTGGCGCGCTCTCCGGCAGGATCCATGCGCGCATGCACGAAGTCCGCGCGCCCGAGGGCATTCCAGCGCTGAAGGACGTCTTCCGGCGCCGAATCACGCAGTCGGGCCGCGTCCCGCCGGAGCTGATCGACTTCGCGCTCTCGGTGCTCGATTCACTCCGAGACGGCGACCGCCTCTGCCACGGCGACTTCCATCCGGGCAACATCATGCGCACGGCCAGCGAGCCGGTCATCATCGACTGGACGAACGCGTCGTGCGGCGACCCGACGGCAGACTACGTGCGAACAAACCTCATGATCCGCCTGGGCGGCATCCCGCCCGGCGTTTCGCCGGTGATCAAGTACGGCTCGATCGTCGCGCGCGGGCTCATGCGCAGCTCCTACGTGCGCGCCTACCGCCGCGCACGCCCGGTCGATCTAGCGCTGGCCGCTCGGTGGGAGATCCCCGTCGCGGCCAACCGCCTCGCCGACGGCATCGAGGACGAGCGCGCGAAACTGATCGCGCTGCTGGA
>CAYQLM010000128.1:0-6507 GCA_964418365.1 uncultured Dehalococcoidia bacterium | reverse complement strand
CCCAGCGCGAGTTCGCGAAGCTGCTGCGCGGGTCTGTATCGCCGGAGGTCGCCGCGAGGTACATCGAGTTCCAGGCGGGCGTCGATGTGAGCGCGCTGCTGCCCCGGGTGCAGGCGCCCACGCTCATTTTCCACCCGCGCAAGAGCCAGGCCGTCCCCATCCGCGCCGTGAGGGCGGTGGCGGAACTCATCCCGGACGCCCGCCTGAGCGTCCTCGAGGGCGCTAATGTCCTCGAGGCGGGGCCGGAGAAGCAGCTCGAGATCGTACGCGAGTTTCTGGACGAGCAGCCGGCCGTACCCGCCACCAGCCTCGTTACCATCCTCTTTACCGACCTGGCCTCTTCCACGGCGCTGACGCAGCGCCTCGGCGACGCGAAGGCGCAGGAGCTGGTGCGCGCACACAATACGATCGTGCGCGAGGCGCTGGCCGCGCAGGGCGGGACGCAGATCAAGCACACCGGCGACGGCATCATGGCGAGCTTCCCGACGGCCAGCGGGGCGCTGGAGTGCGCGGTCGCGATCCAGCGCGGCGTCGCCCTTCGACAGGCTCAGGGTGGAGATGGACAGAGCCTTGCCGTACACATCGGGCTGAACGCGGGAGAGCCGGTGGCGGAGGAGCGCGATCTCTTCGGGACGAGCGTGCAGCTGGCGCGACGGATCTGCGACCACGCAGCGTCGGGCCAGATCCTGGTCTCGAATGTGGTGCGCGAGCTGGCGGCCGGGAAGGGCTTCTCGTTCGCTGACATCGGCGAGGTGGTGCCGAAGGGCTTCGAGGAGCCCGTGCGCCTGTACGAGGTGCGCTGGCGGAACGAAGGCCGATCCGACGACCCCGCAGGTCTTCATGGTTAGCTCGCGATCCGGAACAGCCACCGTCACCATCCTGTTCACCCATGTCGTCCGCTCAACCGAGCTATCGGAGCGGCTTGGCGATGAAGGCGCGCAAGAGATGCGCCGGATTCACTTTCGTCTCTTGCGCGACGCCGTAGCGTCGCACGGCGGGTATATGGCCAGCCGCACTCGATTGGCCTGGGGTCGCTGGCTGTTGCGCGCCGGTGCGCGCGCCCCCGCCGACGCGAAATTCGACGAGCTGGCCGAGCTCTACCGCAGCGCCGGTGTCGGCCAGCGTTTCTTCGACCGCCTGGAGCAAATCCGCCGGGGCGGGTAAGGATACACGAGGGGTCGATACCAAGCTCCAAGCAGATCACGACTGCGAATGACCGCCCTCAAGGCATACGCGCAAGGAAGTCAGCGTCGGTGCGAACGCCTTCGACGGGACGTGCAACTGACCAGGCCTATTCGCCGTTCGCGCTCACGCTCTGCCAATCCAGATGCGGAACAAGGGCAGTAATCACCACGAGGCTAACGACGTAGATTGCCAGTAATAGCATGAATCTCTTGTCCATATGCACTGGCTCCTCTTCCTGCCAAATGGCGGTGGAGAGCCAGGCGCCTGCCCACACCAACGCGACCTCCAGTAAGGCGAACCAGCCAGCAAAAGAGTACGTCCCCCAGAAGACTACGTCTTGCCCTTCCACCACCGACGAGGGAACCACGGCGAGAAGAATTACGTAGCCGAGCATGATGGCCGCCGTTGCAGCGGCCGGCGCGGGCCCGAATTTCCGCCTGGCCAATCCGGCTGCAAAGCTAAGAACGCCGACCAGTCCGACGATTAGCAGAGCCTCCAGAGAGCGATGAATGCTGACCACTATGCCAGCAATCGGCAGCGTCACTCCATCGAACATCGCACTATCTCCTGGGGTACCAACCATAGTGTGAGCGCGTTGGAAGAGATCCCCTATGAGATGCTTCACACGCGCTAACGGAGGCTGGGACGGTCGGCTTGGCCGCGACCTAGCTTTTGGTTGTGCACCGCCCCGGGGCGCGGGTGCAGGTGTCGATCGATGTGTACTGCCTGTCGCTGCGTCAATCGCACATGGTGGCGAAATTCGTTGATCCGCCAAATCGCGGGCAGCCAAGCCACCACCAGCGGCGCGAGGAAGAGGGCGGTCCGCAGGAGGGTCGGCCGGAAGCTCACCCTCCATACTTGAGCGCCGACGGAGGTCGCACCAACCGAGCCTGCCAGTATCGCCGCCAGCAGAAGAAAGCCCAGCACATACATGAGGGTCGGGGTCTCGCTGCACTGATCGTACGAGAGTGCTGCGATGAAAATAGGCAAAGCCCTAGCGGAACGCGGAGGCCCAGCCGACAAGTGCGGCCCCGAACCCAACGACAAGCAACCGGAGGCTTCCCTGTCCTTCCTTGTCACGACGATGGCCGCCAGACTGGTCCAACAAGCTGAGGGAAGCCCTTGACAAGTCCGCGCGGGCATGATATTTCACTAACTAGTTAGATAACCGAGAGGTAACATACAGTGTCATCAGACCGCTTGAGCACCACCTTCGCCGCCCTCGCCGATCCCACCCGGCGGGCGATCCTCGCTCGTCTCGCCTCGGGCGAGACCTCGGTGACGGAGCTCGCCCGGCCTTTCGAGATGACGTTGCCCGGGGTCTCCAAGCACCTCAAGGTGCTCCAGCGCGCCGGCCTCATCGAGCGCGGTCGCAGGGCGCAGTGGCGCCCCTGCCGCCTCGACGCGGGTCCGCTCAAGGAGGTCGACGACTGGGTGGAGCGCTATCGCAGCTTCTGGGAAGAACGCTTCAATCGCCTGGACGATTACCTGCGTGAACTACAAGAGAACGAAAAGAAAGATAACAAAAGCAGGAAGGACTAAGTTCACATGCCAAAGATCACCACATTCCTGATGTTCAACGACCAAACGGACGACGCAGTACGTTTCTACGTCTCTACGTTCAAGAATTCAAAGATCGTCAGCACGTCTCGCTACGGGGACGAAGGGCCCGGCCCGGCCGGAACGCTGATGTCTGCCACATTCCAGCTCGAAGGGCAAGAGTTCATGGCATTTAACGGCGGCCCGCATTTTTCCTTCGCGGAGGGCATCTCGCTCTTCGTAAGCTGCGAGACGCAACAAGAGGTAGACGAGCTGTGGGAGAAGCTCTCCGCAGGTGGAGAAAAGAGCCAGTGCGGCTGGCTTAAGGACAAGTTCGGCGTCTCGTGGCAAATCATTCCTACTGCCCTAGGCGAGATGTTGGGTGACTCTGATCCTGAAACATCGCAAAGAGTCCTGAAAGCAATGCTGCAAATGACCAAAATTGACATTGAAGGCTTGAAGCGAGCGTACGACGGCCGGTAGGGACCCGACTTCCAACGAACGGAGAAGAACAATGACCGAAGCAAGTAGGTCCGCCCTAACGCTAACGCTGCCGTCCGATCTGGAGATCATCATGACGCGTGTCTTCGATGCGCCGCGCCGCCTCGTCTTCGAAGCCCACACCAAGTGCGAGCATCTGAAGCACTGGTGGGGCCCGCGAACGTACGACGTAACCGTCTGCGAGAACGACCTGCGGCCGGACGGCGCATGGCGTATGGTCAACCGCGACGCTGACGGCAACGAGTACGGGTTCCGAGGCGAGTATCGCGAGATCAATCCTCCGGAACGAATCGTCCGCACCTTCGAGTTCGAGGGCATGCCCGGCCACGTCTCGCTCGAGACGTTGGTCTTCACCGAGCAAGGCGGCAAGACGACGCTCACCAACACCGTGCTCTTCGACTCCAAGGAAGATCGCGACGGCATGATCGCGTCGGGCATGGAAGGCGGCGCGGCCGAGACCATGGACCGCCTCGCCGAATACCTGCTCACGATGGCGTAGCAACGCTGAGCATGAAGTATGGACAGCAGAGGAGTTAACACATGGCTGTAAGCAAAGAAGCAGCGACCGAGATCGTCATCACCCGCGTCTTCGATGCGCCGCGCGGGCTGGTGTGGAAGGCGTGGACGGAGCCCGAGATGTGCATGAAATGGTGGGGGCCGAAGGCCTTCACGTGCCCCGTCTGCAAGATCGACTTCCGCGTGGGCGGCACCTATCTCAACTGCATGCGATCCCCGGAGGGCCAGGACTACTGGAGCACGGGTGTCTACCAGGAGATCGTTCCGCTGGAGCGCATCGTCTGCACGGATAGCTTTGCCGACGAGGCAGGCAACGTCGTGCCGGCTACCCACTACGCCATGGGTCCGGACTTCCCTCTCGAGATGCTCGTGACCGTGACGTTCGAAGAGCTCGACGGCAAGACGAAGCTCACCTTGCGGCACGCGGGTCTCCCGGCCGGCGCGGACAGCGACGGCGCTCAGCAGGGCTGGTCCGAGTCCTTCGACAAGCTCGCCGAAAGCCTGCGCGTGTCATAGCATGGCTGTTCGTCAAAGTGCTGCACCTGGACCAGACGCGGACCTCGGTCTCGCTCTCGACGGTGGAGCTCACGCCCGCTGGCGCCGGCACGCGGCTGATCTACACTGAACAGGGCGTCTTCCTGGACGGCTACGACAACGTGGCCGACCGCGAGGGGGGCACGCGCGACCTGCTGGACAATCTGGAAGCGGAGCTTCGCCGCGCGCCCGCGAGGGCTTGACGAACAGCGAAGCTCAAGGAGGAGTGATCGATGAGCAGAGTACGAGTGCTGGTTGGTACGCGCAAAGGCGCGTTCATCCTGACGGCAGACGGCAAGCGTGAGAAGTGGGACGTCAGCGGCCCGCACTTCGCAGGCTGGGAGATTTACCACATGAAGGGATCGCCAGCCGATCCGGACCGGCTCTACGCGTCGCAGAACACGGCGTGGTTCGGCCAACTCATCCAGCGCTCGAACGACGGCGGGAAGTCGTGGGCGCCGGCCGGCAACGAGTTCAAGTACGCCACCGAGACCGGCACGCACCTCTGGTACGACGGCACGCCGCACCCGTGGGAGTTCGCGCGCGTCTGGCATCTCGAACCCTCGCTGACGGATCCGGACACTGTCTACGCCGGAGTCGAAGACGCCGGCCTGTTCCGCACGACGGATGCCGGCCAGACCTGGCAGGAGCTGCCCGCCCTCCGCACGCACAAGTCGGCAGGCGCGTGGGCGCCCGGCGCAGGAGGAATGTGCCTGCACACGATCCTTCTCGATCCGAGCCATCCCGATCGCATCTTCATTGCCATCTCGGCAGCCGGCGCGTTCCGGAGCGATGACGCAGGCGAGACGTGGCGGCCCATCAACCACGGCCTGAGGTCCGAGCAGATCCCCGACCCTACCGCCGAGGTCGGCCACTGCGTGCATCGCATCGCGATGCACCCGTCCCGTCCCGATGTGCTGTTCATGCAGAAGCACTGGGACGTCATGCGCAGCGACAACGGCGGCGAGTCGTGGCAGGAGATCAGCGGTAACTTGCCGACCGACTTCGGCTTCCCGATCGACGTGCACGCGCACGAGCCCGACACCATCTACGTCGTCCCGATCAAGAGCGACGCCGAGCACTATCCGCCCGACGGAAAGCTGCGCGTGTACCGCAGCCGGACGGGCGGAAACGAGTGGGAGGCGCTCACGAAAGGTCTGCCGCAGCGCGACTGCTACGTCAACGTGTTGCGCGACGCGATGGCCGTCGACGCCCTCGACTCCTGCGGCGTGTACTTCGGCACGACCGGCGGCCAGGTCTACGCGTCCTCGGATGCCGGCGACACCTGGGCGCCGATCGTGCGCGACCTGCCGCCCGTCCTGTCGGTCGAGGTCCAGACGCTCCCGTAGGGAGAACGCACCATGATTCGCGTGCAGCTTCCCGCACATCTGCAAACGCTCGCGCGCGTGCCGTATGAGGTTGCGCTCGACGTCAGCGGTCAGGCGACGCTGGACTCGGTCCTCGACGCGCTCGAAGCGTCGTATCCCGTTCTGCGCGGAACCATTCGCGACCACACGACGCTGAAGCGTCGGCCGTACCTGCGGTTCTTCGCGTGCGAAGAGGATCTCTCCCACGATCCGCCAGACACGCCATTGCCCGACGCCGTGGTTCGCGGCACCGAACCGTTTCTCGTCGTCGGCGCGATGGCGGGGGGATGAAGGCCACCCTTACCTACCACTCCCTGGACGACAGTGGGTCGGCCATTTCGGTCGGGCCGGATGCCTTCGCGACGCATCTGGCCTGGCTCACGAGCGGCCGCGTACGCGTGCTGCCTCTGGATCAGATCGCGACGCATCCAGACGAGGCGGGCGATGGGGTGGCGGTGACGTTCGACGACGGGTTTCAGAATGTCCGCGAGCCGGTGGAGCGGCTCCTCGATCACGGTGTCCCGACCTCGCTGTTCGTCGTCAGCGGCCGCGTCGGGGGCGACAACGACTGGAACGGCAAAACGGTGCGCGGAATCCCGACACTGCCTCTGCTGAATTGGACCGATCTCGAGCGGCTGGTTGCCAAGGGGCTGTCGGTGGAAGCGCACTCACGCAGCCACGCGGCGCTGACCGCCTTATCCGAAGCCGCGCTGGACGAGGAATTGGGCCGCTGCCAGGAGGACCTCCGCGCGAGGCTCGGCGCGCGAAGCGCTCATCTGGCGTATCCGTACGGCGACGTCAACGAGACGGTCGAGCGGCGAGCCAGCGCGTACTTTCGCTACGGCCACACGACGCAATTCCGATG
>CAYQLM010000127.1:0-6514 GCA_964418365.1 uncultured Dehalococcoidia bacterium | reverse complement strand
TCACGTGGGGCTGCGCGCCCAGGCCGGCGATGGTCCGCGCTTCTTGGCGCACCCGCTCCAGCGCCGCCTCGTCCAACCCCTCCGCCTTGATGACGGCGATCGCCACGCTGCGGTTGAGCTCGGTGTCGCGCCCTAGGTAGACGCGCTTTTGGCCGCCTTCGTTCAGCAGCCGCGTGGCGACGTACCGCCCGGAGGCGAACGTCAGCGCCTCCGGCGCATCCGCCGCCCGGGTCTCTTCGGGGTGATCCTGCTCCCCCTGCGTCATGGGCCTCCCTGTGGGGTGGCTTCCCGCGCTGAACGGCTACTGGCGGGCAACGCCGCCTCAGCTTCCGCCGCCTGCTTATCAAGCCAGCCGATCATATCACAGCGGTGGGCTGCCGCCAGAGTGGGGGTGGTGCGCATTCCGTCACATCCGCACTGCCAGGACCGGGCTCAGCACGAGGACCACGACGACCCCTGAGCTTGTTTCGCCCGCGGTTCGCCGCGCCAACGGGCCCGCACTATCGTAGGATGGTGTCCGGTGCGCGCAAAGTCATGAGTGTTTTGACGGATGCTCTCAAGGGATAGGTGAAAGCGCACTATCCCGCGGGTGCTGCCCGTTCCGCTCAGCTCTCCGCCGCGATCCGTTTCAGCTCGACCAGGGCGTCGTCGGCTGACGACGGCCGCTCCTCCCTGGCCTTTGCTAGGAGAGCGAGCACGAGCTGCTCCAGATCGTCAGGGACCTGTGCATTGTGGTGGCTGGGCGGCTCCGGCCGCGCGTGCACGTGCTGCGACACGACGGCCATCGGGTCGTCACCGGTAAACGGCGGCCGTCCGGTGATCAGCTCGTACAGCAGGCAGCCCAGGGAATAGAGGTCGCTCCTCGCGTCCACCGGCTGCCCGCGCGCCTGCTCCGGCGCCATGTACGGTGCCGTCCCCATCGCAGATCCCGCCATCGTCAGGCGCGACTGGTCCGCGGCCAGCGCCAGACCGAAGTCCCCCAGCTTGGCGCTGCCGTCCCCAGCCAGATGCACGTTGCCCGGCTTGACGTCGCGGTGGATGATGCCCTGGCTGTGGGCGAATGCCAATGCGCAGCAGACATCCGCAGCGATGGCCAGCGCTCGCTTGAGCGGCAGCGAGCCGTTGGCTCGGTCCAGCTCATGGCGCAAGTCGCCGCCCGGCACGTATTCGCAGACGAGGTACGGCCGGCCGTCCTCCTCCCCGATGTCGTGCACGGTAACGATGTTCGGATGGGTGAGACGCGCCATCGCCTGGCCCTCCCGTCGCACACGGGCCAGGCTGTCTGCGTCCAGCACCTCCGTCTTGAGCAGCGCGAGCGCGCAGTCGCGTTCGAGCGCCGCGTCGTGGACCAGGTAGACGATCTTCTGGGCGCCCTCGCCCAGCAGGCGGGTGACGGTGTAGCGGCCGGCGGCGAATGTGAGCGGGGCCACGGCCCCCATCCTAGCCGTGGCGGCGCTGTACGGGGGTGGCGCGCCTTCCCCTTCCTCCGCTTCGTCCAGGAACTCGCGCACGATCTCGAGTTGCTTCTCCTCCGTACCGAGGTCGCTATCGCCCTCGAACACGGTCAGGCGGGCGTCCGGGATGAGTTCCGCCACCGCCCTCACGGCGCTGATAGGGACGACTTGGCTCTCGCGGTTGCAGAAAATGAGCGTGGGCGCCTGCACCCGGGGCAGCAGTGCGCTGACATCGACGCTCGCCTGGAACTCGATGTACCTGGCGGCGACCTCCGGCGATATGGACTCGCGCAGCAGCTTCGCGAACTCGCGCTGGGCCTCCACGGGACCGCTAGGGAAAGCAATAGCGTTCGCTATCGTCCTCGTGGCCAGATTCCAGTTGCCCCGGATCAGCTCCGCGAGGCCACGCGCCTGGCCCGCGTCCATCGTGTCGGCGCCGCGCGCGTACGGGCTCCATAGCATGAGACAGCGGACCTGCTCCGGGTAGGTGGCAGCGTAGGCGAGCGCCACGGCGTCCACTCCTCCCAGTAGGTCGAAGCGCTCGAATTCGAGTTGCTCGGCGACGGCGCGAAGGTCGGCCACCTGAGCCTCCAGCGAGAGGTCTTCCACGCTTCGCTGCGAGCCGCCCACGCCGCGCCGGTCGAACGCCACGAAGCAGCGGTCCTGCGCTAGTGTCCAGTCGACCGCGCGGACCGCGGGATGCCGCCAGTGCCCCTCTTGTGTCATCGCCCATGATTCAACGTTGATGGCCGGCGTTCGGTGGCCCCCGCCGAGCGTGGAGAAGGCAATCCGTGTGCCGTCGGCGCTGGTGCAGAAGCGGTACTGCGGTTCCATGGCGAGACTATCTTACATCGCCGCCCTGAACCTCGCATTTCGTTCGGCTTGAGCTCGCTCTTCCCCTTCCACCCCTCCGAACATACCTGACAGACCATCGATGACCACGCTCGCGGGCTCGATTCAATCCTTTACCGTGAACGGCACTCCGGTAGCGGCCCGCGTACGTTGCCTCGGGCGAGAGCATGGTCTGCGTCTCGCGCTTCCTGCCGAGCGGCGGCGGCCGTGAGCTGTGCGACGGCGCTCGGCTGGCGATCCGTGGATGCGCGCCTTCCGCACTGCCCACGATGACGCCATCGTGCGAGCGGTTAGAGTGGGCCAGGCGTCTGTGCTATACTAAGGGGGTCAGCCAACCCATTTGAAAAGGTTGCCCGCTTGAGGCTGACTCCCCCAAAGCGACGACGGCTCTGTGAAGTGGGACGCTCGGCTGCCGCCCTGAGGAAGGTGTGATGTGCCCAGCTCCGACTCTCTGCAACATGATCAGAACAAAGCGCGATACTACAAGCAGCTCGGGCTAGACCCGGGAGCGACAATGCGCGATGTCGAGGAGGCCTATTGGCGGGTCGCGCGGGAGCTGAAGGGACAGGCGGCGATGGCGCCGTACAACGGCGCGTACGAAGCGCTGGTCAGCAAGGCTCGGCGCCCCGCGGACGGCGCCGAGCTTAGGCAGCCAACACCAGCACCTGCTGCAACGGAAAAGGCGGTGCCTGCGGTGCGGCCTCCATCTAAGCTGGGCTGGCCCACCTAGCCGCCGCCACTGCGCGGTTCGCCTGTCGCCGTGTGCTACGGTGAGTTCGATATCACGCTCTAGTCTTGGAGGATTCACATGGCAAAGTCTAGCGTGAGCCAAGGTGAGAAGAACCGGGTGCGCCGTGCCCGGAAAGTTGATGACCGAAGGAACGCGAAGAAGGCGAAGCATGACGCGGCCGGGAAGAGGAAGCGTTGAACTCTTGAGCGAACTCGGCGGCAAGCCTGGTCCAGAAGGTACTCGCATCGCTAAATGCGCAGATAGCGGCGAATCGGATCAGCATGCCCTCCAGCAAGCACTCGCGCCGTTCAAATCGAAATTCGACAGCGGTCAGCAATTCGAAGACGTCGTCGGACTCTTGGTGGAATCTGGAAGGCATGCTGCCGTACGCAGGATGCTGCAGGTTTCGCGCATGGGGACCAAAGAGATCTTCGGTCTGTTCGACGAAATTGAAGAGGCGCTATTCACCACGGGCGGTACGCACGCAAGGCTGCGGCAGCCCGAGGAGAAGCTCGTGGTGCTTGATGGGGGAGCGCAGCGGGTAGGCGAGAGCCCGGAGCCAGTGCGGGAGGCCCTGCCGGCCAAAGGCGTGGCGCACGGAACGCCGCCGCGGCCCGAGGAAGAGCTCGATGCGTTTGACGAGGTCGTGCGCAGGGTGGGTGAGAGACCGGAACCGGCGCTGCAGCAGCTGGCGGCCAAAGCGCTGTTCAACAAAGGTGTCAGGCTCGGCAGGCTGAGGCGGCGCGAGGAAGAGATAGGGGCCTATGATGAGATCCTGCGCCGGTTCGGCAAGAGCCAGGAGCCAGCAGTGCAGGAACTTGTGGCGACGGCCAGACGCCGACTAGACCGGTTGCGAGTCAATAGCGACGTCGAGAAGTCACCGCCGGCAGAGCCGCAAAGCGCGGAGGACCGCGCTTAGCCGTCGGGGTCGTAGTCGGTGATCTCGAACCCGAAGGCTCACAATCCGATGATCGTGACCTATGACCCGATAGCGCGAGGCAGGAGTATCGCCAACTTCGCGACCATCCGCTTAGTCTGCACTTCGGACTCAATGGTGGTCTGGTCGTCGCCGGAGCTCTCGGTACAGAGTCGAAACGCCAATACCCCGTAATCGGCGATCCCGTTAACGTTGCCGCGCGACTGGTCGCTCAGGCACAAGAAGGAGAGATTCTTGTCCGCGCGACGGCTCGACGCCTCGTCGGGGAGCGCTTCTGGTTCGATGCTTCGGTCTCACGGAGTTCAACGGGCGGGTAGAGGCACAACAGGTGTATCGGCTGCGGAGCGCACGAGAAGGTGCGTCTCCAGCGCGAGGTATCTCTTGGTCAACGAGGATGATCGGGCGCGCTGATCAAACCGGGGACGAGCCACTTTTTCGAGCACACCAGGATCATCGTTCTTGACTGAGTTGGCCCGCGGTGACACGGGCGTAGCGACCAGCAACTCTGTAGAGGCCGGCGCGAGTAAGTGTCGCAAAGCCTCTGTGTCTTGCGTCGGCAGGAGCCGCGCGTCAACCGCGTGCTCTGACAGGATAACGTCCGCTCCCGTTGTTCCAGTGCGGATGGTCGGGGCGATGTTGTAGCGGGGCCGGTAGCCTGCTCACTCGGCGACGGAGATGCGGAGCTTGTACGCGAGCTGCTCTTTGTCGCGCCGGCTGCGCGTGAAGCGGCCGCACCTCGTGGGCAGGGTAGCAGGCCGGGCTAGCGCCGTCGGTGGGTGTTGAAGAACACGGTTCGCGCCGATTCGGTCGTTGCTTGATCCGACGCCAACTCTGCTGTTAGCCTTTCGTCGCTGGGAAGTTCGCGTCGATTAGTTGAGTCAAGGCAGGAGCGTAATCGTGGCCGGGCCCGTCATCGTCGAAGCCGTACGAACACCGATAGGCAAGCGCAATGGCCGGTTGGGCGGCCTGCACCCCGCCGAACTGTTGGCGCGCTCATTGAACGAAGTGGTCCGGCGCGCCGGTATCGATCCCGCGCAGGTCGAGCAGGTGATTGGGGGCTGTCTTACGCAGGCAGGCGAACAATCGAACAACGTCACCCGAAACGCCTGGCTTGTGAGCGGCAACGGCTTCGGCGTGGGCGCTACAACGATCGACAGCCAGTGCGGCTCGGGGCAGCAGGCGAACAACCTGATCGCGGGGCTCATCGCTGCGGACGCCATCGACGTTGGGATCGCCTGTGGCGTCGAAGCGATGAGCCGTGTCGGGCTCGGTGCCAACGTCGTCAACGGGCCAGGGTTCTTCCAGCCGTCGAGCTGGCCATGGGATAACCCCCAGACACAGTTCGAAGCAGCGGAGCGGATCGCGCGCAACCGTGGTATCACGCGCGCCGATGTCGACGAGTTTGGCCTCGCATCGCAACAAAAGGCATTGCGAGCGCAGGCGGCAGGGCGCTTCGAACGCGAGATGTTCGATGTAGAAGCGCCGGTCGTTGCCGACGGCAAACCCACCGGTGAGACGATCACGGTGACGAAGGACCAAGGCATTCGTGAAAGCAGCGCCGAAGGTCTGGCCGCGCTCAAGCCGATCATGGAGGGCGGCATGCATACGGCCGGAAACAGCTCGCAGATCTCGGACGGCTCAGCCGCCGTCCTCTGGATGTCGGCTGAGCGGGCGCGCGAGCTGGGGCTGCGGCCGCGCGCCCGCATTCGAGCGCAAGTCCTGGTCGGTGACGATCCGTACTATTTGCTCGACGGCCCAGTTCAGGCCACGGCGAAGGTGCTCGCGAAAGCCGGCATGAACATCTCGGACATCGATATTTTCGAAGTGAACGAGGCGTTCGCATCAGTTGTGCTGTCGTGGGCTTCGGTGCACGATCCCGACATGAGCAAGGTGAACGTCAATGGTGGCGCGATCGCGCTGGGCCACCCTGTGGGCGCGACAGGGAGCCGGCTGATCGCGACGGCGCTCCATGAGCTCAAGCGTAGCGGCAATGGGGTCGCCCTCATCTCGATGTGCTGCGGCGGCGCGCTGGCCACCGGCACTATCCTCGAGCGCATCTAGTCGATCGAGGCGGAGTCATAGGCGGTATTGCCTATGACTCTCCGTCGGCATCGTGTGCGCTGGTCCCTCAGCAGCTAGGCGCAGACGAATCCCTTGTCTTCTAAGGGCAAGGAGCATCTCAAGCCTTGACGAAACCGCCCTTTGACATCTGCTTGTAGCGCGCCAATACTGGGGACATCTCAGATTCGGGGCATCGATTGACTGAAGGGCTTCCAGAGGGCACCGTCACAATCCTCTTCACCGACGTCGTCGGCTCCACGGAGTTGACCACGCGGCTGGGAGACGACGCCGCACGCGAAGTGCTCGGCGGCTGCGACGAACTGGTTCGCCAGCAGGTCGAACGACATCGCGGACACGAGGTGAAGGGGACCGGCGACGGCCTCATGGTCGCGTTTACGTCGGCGCGCCGCGCGGTGGCATGCGCGATCGACATCCAGCGGGCGATTGTCGAGCAAGGTCGCAGAGACGCGGCGCGCGCGG
>CAYQLM010000126.1:0-6587 GCA_964418365.1 uncultured Dehalococcoidia bacterium | reverse complement strand
AGCAGCGGGCGATGACGTTGTACGAGGTGCGCGCCGGCGCCAGCCGCCGAAGAAGGGAGAGCCGCGTGGTCAGCTCTCCCCAGAACGATACCGCCGTCAGCAGGCTGATGAGCGACGCGACGCGAACCGCCCTGCGGCCACCGAAGGCGAGCCCTGCAGCCGCAAGAGAGAGAAAGCCGTGGGCACCCCAGACCGTCCAGTAGTCCGGATTGAATTGGAAACGCTCGATCTGTGGCGTCAACCCGATCGCCCACAGCCGACCCTGCACCCAGCGAGCCGCTGTGTGCTCGCCGCCGGAGGCGGACGCCCGCTCGATAGCAGCCAGGGCCTGAATGTCGGACGCGAGCTGCTCGGTCAGTTCCGAGCCAGTGACTCGTTCTATTGTCTCGCCCGGCTGCCTCACCGCTGCTTGCTCCGATCAGCCTGATCCCTGGACGACGTAATTTCGCTATATACGACCTAGCAACGAGCGTACGCGACCCGTGTCGGCGTCACTAGAGCGATTTGTCCTGACACAGGGGGCCGAATGGCAGGCAGTGCCCTATTTGAACGTGCTGCTCACGGGTATGCGCGCGGCCGATACTCGCCGAAGGCCTGCCGCATCGCGCCACAGATCTCACCAAGCGTGCAGTACGCGTGCGCCGCATCGAGCAGGTATGGCATGAGGTTATCGAGGCCTTCACAAGCGCCCCGCAAGCGCTTCAGGCTGGCTTGAGCCACCGCGCTGTCGCGCTCCGCACGAACGCGGCGGAGCCGTTCTGCATGGCGGTGCTCGCCTTCCGGGTCGAGCTCCAGCGTAGGAAGCGCGGATGGTTCTTCACTCTGGTACCTGTTGACGCCGACGAGGATGCGCTCGCCGCCGTCCACCTCACGCTGGTAGCGATACGCCGCGTCGGCGATCTCCCGCTGGAAGAAGCCCTGCTCGATGGCGGCGAGGACGCCACCGAGCGCGTCGATCCGCTCAAAATACTCCCAGCACTCTCTTTCGAGATCGCTCGTGAGCCGCTCGATGACGTAGCTGCCGCCCAGAGGATCAACGGTGTACGTAACGCCGGTCTCCGAAGCGATGACCTGTTGCGTCCGCAGGGCAAGCAACGCTGCGGCCTCGGTCGGCAGGGCGATCGCTTCGTCGAAGGCGTTCGTGTGGAGCGACTGCGTGCCGCCCAAGACAGCGGCGAGCGCCTGGAAGGCGGTGCGAACGACGTTCACCAGCGGTTGCTGCGGGTAGAGACTGCATCCGGCGGTCTGCGTGTGGAAGCGCAGCCACCATGAGCGTGGCTCACGGGACCCAAAGCTCCCGCGCATCACCTTGGCCCAAACCCGGCGCGCCGCACGGAACTTGGCGACCTCTTCCAGAAGATCGTTGTGGCAATTGAAGAAGAACGAGAGCCGTGGCGCGAAGGAGTCGATGTCGAGGCCACGCTCGAGCGCCCAACGCACATACTCCATGCCGTCCGCCAGGGTGAAGGCAAGCTCCTGGGCAGCAGTGGAGCCCGCTTCGCGGATGTGATAGCCGGAGACGCTGATCGTATTCCACAGCGGCAACTCGTTCGTGCCGAACTCTATCGTGTCCGTCACCAGGCGCATGGCGGGTTCCAGCGGAAAGATGTACTCGTTCTGCGCGATGTATTCCTTGAGGATGTCGTTCTGGAGCGTTCCGCGCAGGGACGCGCGTGCGACGCCCTGCTTCTCCGCCGCTGCGATATACATCGCCCAGATGGCGGCGGCCGGCGAGTTGATCGTCATCGACGTGGAGACGCGGTCGAGCGGGATCCCTGAGAAGAGTATCTCCATATCGGCGAGCGAGGAGACGGCCACGCCACAGCGGCCGAACTCTCCGGCCGCCAGCGGGTCGTCTGCGTCGTATCCCATGAGCGTCGGCAGGTCGAAGGCAACAGAGAGTCCACTCTTTCCCTCGCCCAGCAGGTAACGGAAACGCTGGTTCGTCTCCTCCGCACTACCGAAGCCAGCGAACATGCGGATTGTCCACAGCCGCCCGCGATAGCCTGTTGCATGGATTCCGCGCGTGAACGGATACTCGCCGGGGAACCCGATGTCGGTGAGATAGTCTACGTCCGGCAGGTCACCCGGGTCATAGACACGCTGGAGCAGCCGGCCGGATGCGGTGCGGAAGGCCGGCTGCCGTTCTCCGGGTACGGCACGACTCTCGTCGCGCTGTTGCTGAGTCGTTCGATCGCTTCCCTCGTCGGGCGTCATGTGGCACCGCAAGTCATGCGAGGACCATCCGCTCGATTCACGGCGCTCTTACGGCCAGCAGTTCGCCGCGGCCGATAGGCACGACGACAGTACAGAGGCCCGGATCGGACTCCATGCGACTCCTGAACGCAACGAGATCGGCAGCGTGCGACAGAAGATTATCAGCGACGAACATTCCGCCGATTGGAACAAACGGAAGTAGCAGCTCCGACAGGAAAAGGTACTCTTCCTTCTCTGCGTCGAGAGAGACGGAGTCGAGCGGATCGCGCTGACGTTCCAGGTAGTCGAAGGCGTTGACTGGGACTGCGGTGGTCACGTCATCGAGCCCGGCATCGCGGACGTTTTGCGTGGCCATGTCAACCTTTCGCGGGTCATTCTCCAGGGTCGTCACGAGACCGGCGACAGCGCGCGCGGCGGACGCGAGGCAGATTGTTGAGTAGCCGGCTGAGGTTCCGATCTCCAGAATGCGCGCAGGCTTGGCTGACAACACCAGGATGTGCAAGAGGCAGCCGACTTCTGGAGTGATTTGCGCAAGCGATGCTTGCGAGGAATGCCATCTGCGCGCTCCTGCGCGTCCTGCGCCTGCAGCCGGCCGAGCACCGTTTGCGCCCTAGCGTCGATCGTGCCGGCCATTCCTGAAGGCCGGTCTTCGTCGTCCATCGTCCATTAACGTAGCCCCTCCGGGAGCCCCGCGTGAAGGTCCACACAGCCTGTCTTCGCGAGGCCGTTGCGCTCCTTGGCCCGCGAGCCCTAAGGCGCAAGGATCGGTTCCGGCCGTTTCTCCTGGAACAGGGGGTCGAATGGCAGGCGACCGGCCGGTTGAGCTGGTCGCGCAAGATCTTGGGACACTCGTCCCTCAACTGGGGGCCGGATGGCACAGGCTCCGGCGAGCGGCAGAAGGTACCGTCGATGATGAGGAGGATCGTTCTACTATGGTTAAGGCACTCGAAGACCTGAAACACGAGCACCGTCTCATCGAGCGGGTGCTCGCCGTCCTCGAGCGGGCTACGCAGCAACTCGAGCGCGGCGAGGAGGTCGCTCCCGACACGCTGGCGCAGGCGCTCACCTTCGTGCGCGGCTTCGCCGACGGCTGTCATCACGCCAAGGAAGAGCACGCCCTCTTCCCGGTGCTTGCCTCGAAGAGCCCGACCATAGAAGACGGGCCCGTGCGCGTGCTGACGGCAGACCACGAGGCCGGGCGCAAGCTCATGCGCGACCTGGAGCGCGGCATCGAAGCGATGCGGCAGGGCCGGCCCGAAGGAGCCTTCGAGGCGCGCAAGGCGCTGACAACGTACACGCACATGCTGCGGCGCCACATCGCCAAGGAGGAGGAGATCCTCTTTCCGCTCTCGGAGGGGCTCCTCACCAGCGAAGACGCGAAGAAGCTGGAGGAGCAGTTCGAGCGCGTCGAAGAGGAGGCCGGCGCGGGCGCTCACGAACGGTACGAGGCGCTGGTGCGGGACCTCGAAGGCGCGGCTGGCGCGACGCACTAGCGCGCCGCATTAGTGGTTGCTCCGGAGCGAGGGCGCAGGCGCCCTGCTGGGCGGATGCACCTCCTCGATGCGCCGCATTCGCGTCACCCGCCCACGCGTGACATTGTGCGGGAGGCGCGCTGGAAGCCGGCGTCATTGATGTGGTGCTTCAGCTCCTTGCGCCAGGCCGCCTCGCGGAGGATGCGCTCGATCTCGCCGTCGCTCGCGCCCGATCGCAGCGGAGCGCGCAGGTCGGTCTCCCACGTTGAGAAGAGGCAGGTGCGGAACTGGCCGTCGGCGGTGAGCCGGACGCGGTCGCACGTCGCGCAGAACGGCTCGCTGACCGGGTTGATGAAGCCGACCTCGCCCGCGCCGTCCGCGAACGCGAAGCGCTGCGCCGTCGCGATGCGGTCGTCGCTCAGCGGGACAAGCGGGTAGCGCGTTTCGATGATCGATCGGATCTCGGCGCCGGTGAGGACATCGCCGCGGTCCCAGGCGCCCTCGGCGCCGAGCGGCATGAACTCGATCCAGCGCACGACGTAGGGCTTGCGCCGCGCCAGCTCGGCGAAGGCGAGCACGTCGTCTTCGCTGAAGCCGCGCATGGCGACGGCGTTCACCTTGATCGGCTGGAGCTGCGGGTAGCGCTCGCACGCCTCGAGGCCGGCGAGCACCTGCGGCAGCGCGTCGCGGCGGGTGATGTGGGCGAACTTCTCGCGCACGGGCGTATCGAGGCTGACGTTGATGCGCGTGAGGCCGGCATCGACGAGCGACTGGGCCATCTCCTTCAGCGCGAAGCCGTTCGTTGTGAGCGAGAGGCTGCGCAGGCCGTCGATGCGCGATAGCTTTTCGACGAGAATCGGTAGGTCCCGGCGCACGAGCGGCTCGCCGCCGGTGAGCCGCACCTCCTCGATGCCGAGGCGGACGAAGATGCGCACGAGGCGTTCGATCTCTTCGTACGAGAGGATCTCATCGCGCCGGAGCCAGATCAGCCCCTTCTCCGGCATGCAGTACGTGCAGCGGAAGTTGCAGCGGTCCGTGACCGACACGCGCAGGTTCTTCAGCTCGCGCCCGAACGAATCGGCGAGCCGGCCGCCGCGCTCCCGAGGCGACCGTTGCGTGCTGGGTCGTTTCGCGTTGCTGATCATCGCACTTCCCGTGTACGAACCTGCGGGCGTGTTCAGTCTGGACTGAGCGCGGCTCCGGCAGCAAGTGACATTCGGCCCTATTCGAGGTTCCGGAGCAACCGTGTTCGGTGAGATCACTTGGGAGCCCGATGCGAGCGACATTCGGCACCTGAGAATCTGCCGAATGGCCCTAGGAACTTGAGCCGAATGGATGGTACGAATGGCCTGCGCCGTATCCGGCGCGGAGCGAAGTAATGTCGCGCGCCCTCCCTCAAGAGAAATCAAGTCGCCAGATCGCAATGGTATTCGATCTCAACAAGTGCATCGGCTGCCAGACGTGCGCGGTCGCCTGCAAGATGCTCTGGACGAGAGACGATGACCGACAGGACGGCACAGACTACATGTGGTGGTGCAGCGTCAACACCATGCCCGGGCGCGGCTACCCCAAGGACTGGGAGCAGATGGGCGGTGGCTACCGGGATGGCGCGCTCCAGCAGGGCGTCCTTCCGACTCGAGCAGACTTCGGCGGGGGCTGGGACTTCAACTACGAAGAGGTGTACTACGGTGGCAAGGGCACGTCGGCGCACCTGGAGCCGGTCGGTGAGGAACCAAGCTGGGGACCGAACTGGGACGAGGACCAGGGCGCCGGCGAATGGCCCAACAGCTACTTCTTCTATTTGCCCCGTCTCTGCAATCACTGCACCCATCCCGCCTGCGTCGAGGCCTGTCCGAGCGGCGCGATGTTCAAGCGAGAGGAAGACGGACTCGTCCTCCGCGACGAGACCTTGTGCCAGGGCAACCAGGCCTGCGCGGAAGCCTGCCCGTACAAGAAGATCTTCTTCAACTACCAGCGGCAAATCAGCCAGCAGTGCATGATGTGCTTCCCGCGACTCGAGCAGGGTGTGGCGCCGGCCTGCGCGCGCCAGTGCCCCGGCCGGCTCGTCTTCGTTGGGTATCTGGACGACACGGAAGGGCCGATACACAAGCTGGTGCACGAATGGCAGGTGGCGCTGCCGCTCCATGCCGAGTACGGCACCGGCCCAAACGTTTTCTACGTGCCACCGCTCTCGCCGGCAAGGCTGAACGAGGACGGATCGCCCGACGAGGAGCATCCTCGCATCCCCTTGGAGTACCTCGAGAGCCTCTTCGGGCCCAACGTGGCGAGAGCGCTCGACAAGCTGAAATCCGAGATGGCCAAGACCAGGGCCGGAAGGAAATCGAAGCTGATGGACATCCTCACCGTCTATCACTGGAACGATCTCCTCGGACCCTTCACGCGCGACCCGGCGACCATCAAGCTGACGCCCGTCGGGAGGAGATAGCATGGCAGTCGAGACAGCCCACCGCGCCAAGCCGCGGAAGTCCGCTGGCGCGGCGAGAGAGACCAGCAGCTACCGGGACAAGTGGACCTGGGACAAGGTGGCCTGGGCCACGCATTGCGTCGACTGCTACCCGGGAAGCTGCATGTACCACATCTACCTGAAGGATGGGAAAGTCGCCTTCGAGGAGGTGGCCGGCAGCGCGCCGGCCCTCATCGAGGGGATACCCGACAAGAATCCCATGGGGTGCCAGAAGGGTGCGGCGTGGAGCCGCACCCTCTACGGACAGGAGCGCGTCCTCCACCCTCTGCGCCGCGTGGGCGAGCGCGGGGAGGGCAAGTGGGAGCAGGTCTCCTGGGACGACGCGCTGGAAGATATCGCCGAGCACATCCTGGACGCCATCCAGGAGGCCGGGCCGGAGACGATCGTCCACGAGATGACGCCCGCGGAAGGCG
>CAYQLM010000125.1:0-6738 GCA_964418365.1 uncultured Dehalococcoidia bacterium | reverse complement strand
TACGGCGAGGCGAAGAACGTCGAGAAGTCGACCACGGTGATACCGGCCAGCGGGCCGAGCGTCGTAGACGCGCGCGTCCGCCTGAGGCGGACGCCGGCCGCGGCTGGCGTACCCCTCGTGCCGGCCAGCTCGTTATGCTCACCCAGCCGCGGCGCCCGCTGGCCGATCACAACCTCGCTTTCTGAGCAGCGCACCAGCGAGCCCGGCTGCAGCGTCGGCCGGCCGTCGAGCCCTTCGACTTGCACAATGTGGCCGTTGTGCCGCACCTGGCGGTGCTCGATCGCCTCCAGCGGCCACAGCAGCCGGTCGACCGCGACGTCGTTGTGTTCATCGAAGACGTGCCGCCACTCGTCGTACGGGCGCTGTCGTACTCGATCGAGCACGATTTCCCAAAGCGCCTCGCCATCCGCCTCCGTCGCCACCGAGGGCATCTTTGCGAACCGCTCTTCGCCGTAGAGATCGACGAGGCCCAGCGCCTGCATCTGCGCGAGCCAGAGGTGGTCCGCCGTGTTCGCGAGCTGGAGCCAGACGCCGTCTTTCGTCACGGCAGTCATGTAGTTCGGGCGTGGCACGCGAAAGGCCGGCCGGAGCACCTGTCGCGGGTCGTACGACCGGCTCTCGGCGCCCTCCGCGATCGGCTGCACGGGCACGGAGCCGGGGCGGTTGTACACGCCCTTCTGCGCGGCTTTCGCCGCCGTCTGCGCATCGATGCCGCTGATCTGGGGCTGGATCCACATCGTCATGTCGTAGGGCATCAGCGAGGCGAGCAGCGACACGGTGACGTGCTGCCCGAGGCCGGTGTCCCGCCGCGCGTGCAGCGCAGCGAGGATGCCCTGCACGGCGAACATCGCGCCGGCGAACGACGCGCACGGCACCGCCGGGTACATGGGCCCGTCACGGTCGGCGATGCGCTCGAACGCCGCCATGCGACCGATCTTGGCCGACACGAGCGCCTCGTAGCCATGCAGGCCCGCATACGCGCCGCGCTCGCCGTAGCCGCTGATCGAAACGTAGACGCAACGCGCGTTGATCGCGCGCACGTCGTCGTAGCCCACGCCGAGCCGTTCAGCCACGCCGGGTCGCCAGGAGAAGACGGCCACGTCCGTGTCGCGCAGGAGCGCCAGCGCGCGCGTCTGACCCTCCTCCGACTTCAGGTCGAGCGCGACGCTCTGCTTGCCGCGGTTCCAGGTCTGGAACGCAGGCAGCGCGCGCGCCGGATCGCCGGCCGGCGGCTCGATTTTGACAACCTCTGCGCCGTTGTCGGCGAGCACCATCGTGGCCAGCGGACCCGCCATCCACGCGCTGAAGTCGATCACCTGCAGGCCATCGCAGGCGCCGCTCATCGAACGCTGCTCCGCGTCATGTCACCAAGCATATAGCACGAAGGGCGGGCCTCAAGCCCACCCTTCGTCGCGCTTGCGTATTGGACAGCCCTACCGTCGCGGCGCACCCTTTCGGGTCGTGCGCGCGCCGTTGCGCGACACGGCGCGCTTGGCAGCGGCGCCTCGACGCGCTCCGTTTCGCGATGCCTTGGCGCCAGCGCCGTTGCGCGCCGCCTTGGCGCCCGCGCCATCGCGGGCTGCGGCCTTCGGCGCTGCGACGCGCACCGCGCCGGTGGTCTTCGCCGACGGTTGGCGCTTGACGTTGTCGAGCTTGTAGATGCGCGCCGCGTTCCCGGCGACGAGCTGGTCGCGCTCGCTCGGGTCCACGTCCGCCATCATCTCCGAGATGAGCTTGCGGCCGTAAGGCCAGTCGTTACCGTGGTGGGGGTTGTCGCTCGACCAGAGCATGTTGCCGACGCCGACCGAGTGGCGCAGCTTGATGCCGCTGTGGTCGTGCATGAAGGTCGCCGCGCAGTTCGTGTACCAGTACGTGCTGGGCGCCTGCTTGATCTCGAACTCCACCCAGTTGCGGTTTCTCCAGTACCGGTCGTCCACCATCTCGAGGAAGTGCGGTATCCAGCCGACGCCGACCTCGACGAAGACGGCCTGCAGCTTGGGGAAGCGATCGAAGACGCCGCTGAACAGGAACTGGCTGATGATCGGCGTCACGCGCGTGAAGACCCCGGCGTACTGCGCGATCGCGCGGCGGCGGCCCTCGATCATCTTCAGCGGACTCGATCCGCCCTGCGCGTCCGATGCCTGCTTCACCAGGTTCTCGCGGGACTCCAGCATGATGTGCACGTGGACGGGCAGCCCGGCTTGTTCGCAGGCGGCCCAAAACTTGTCGTCCTCGGCCGTCATGTTGGCGCTGCCGTTCGGCCAGGAGCCGATCAGCACGCCGCGCGCGCCGGCGTCCTTCGCCTTCTTAACGTACTTGACCGCGACATCGACGCCGAGACTCGGCATCTGGTACATGGGAAAGATGCGGTTGCGGTCCGCCGCGGCGAACTCCTCCTGCGCGAACTCGTTGTACGCATCGATGCCGGCGAGCGAGACTTCGGGGTCGGGCTGGCCCAGCCAGCGAAAGATGGTGCGCTCCGGCGGGAAGACGACGATCGCGTCCACGCCCTCGATGTCCATGTCCTTGACGCGCTCCTTGCCGTTGAAGCAAGCGGGCCGGATCTCGGCGTACTTCACGCCGAACCAGCGGAAGTCCTCGAAGCGCTTGCCCGGCGTCGACACGAGGCCGATCGGGTCCGGCGAGCCGGTGCCATGGTCCCAGGCGTCGCCGCCTTCATGGTCCTTGACGAGCTTGGGAGCATACTTGCGGAACTGTCCCGGGAGGTGCTTCTTCCAGATGTTCGGCGGCTCGAGGATGTGGGTGTCGGCATCGATCACGGTAAAGCCGTGCTGTGTCATGACGGTCTCCCTTCAGCAGGAGGATAGTGAGAAGCGGCCCTAGTATACACCTCGACCCGAGGCCCTACAAGACGCTAACCGAAGCGCACCGGCAGCGCGACGGGCGAGCGAAACATCAGCCCGCCGATGTGCGGCGGCGGCGCGTCCGGGTCCAGCCGCAGGTTGGGCAGCCGGTCGAACAGTGTGTTCAGCGCCGTCGTCATCTCCATGCGCGCCAGGTGCTGGCCCAGGCAGACGTGCGGCCCAAACCCGAACGCGACGTGGGGGAAGCGCTTCCGGAAGATGTCGAACGTCTCCGGATCGTCCCAGCGGCTCTCATCGTGGTTGGCGGAGCCCGTGCAGACCATGATCGCGGTGCCGGCCGGGACCGGCACGCCGCAGAGGACGGCGTCCTCCGACGACTCGCGGATAATCGACGTGAGCGGCGTCTCCCAGCGCAGGGCTTCGTCGATCGCCTGCGGAATGAGCGATCGGTCCTTCCGCACCGCGTCGAGCTGATCGGGATTGGTGAGCAGCCCGAAGAGCAGGTTGCCCGATGAGCGATACGTCGTCTCCGCGCCAGCCGGGAGGAGCAGGCGCAGGAACGCGCAGATCTGCTCGTCGTCAAGCGTCCTGCCGTCGATTTCGGAGTGCGCAAGGACGCTGATCATATCGTCGCGCTTCTCGCTGCGGCGGTCGTTGATCACCTCGACGAAGTAATCGTGAAGCTTCTGCGAGGCCGCGATCCCGCGCGCCGGGTCGAAGCCCACGTTGATCAGCTCGATCGCCCAGCGATGGAACCGCGGCAAGTCCTCTTCCGGCAGCCCCAGCAGGCCGGTGATCACGGTGACCGGATACGGGAAGGTGAACTCGCGCGCAAGATCGGCGGACCCGCGCTCGGCGAACGAATCGACAAACGCGTTGATCGTCGGCGTGATCACTCCGACTTGCCACTGCTGCATGGCGCGCTTGCTAAAGACCTGCTCCAGCAGCGTCCGATACTTCGTGTGCTCCGGCTCATCCATCTCCAGGATCGAGTGCCCCATCACGATGCCCATCGTGTTCGCATAGGCGTGTGATGAGAACGGACGGCCTGGCGCGCGCAGTACCTGCGTCACCGCGTCGTATGACAGGGCCGTGTACATGTTCGCGTTCGCGTATGGGACTGCTGTGATCGGCGCCTGGGCCGGCGTGAAGAAGTGCTTCCACAGTGGACCCTCGAGCACGGGGCTCTTGCGCCGGAGCTCAGCGAAGACCGGGTACACGTCCTTGATCGTCTCGATGCCGACGGAGCGATCGAACGCCTCGAACGGGTCGTAGGTTTCGTCGTCGATGGTCGTGAGTGTGGACATCGCGGGCTCCTTCCGCCCCCCGGCGGATGCGAGGGCGCGCGCCGGCGAGCAGACTCTCGCCCTTCGGGTATAGCGCCGCAGCGTGAGGCCCGCCTACCCCCTATTGGGGGATAAGTGCGCTCCTCAGATGCGAGTTGGGCGCTGGATAGTCGCCGGACGGGAAGCGGCCGCACCTCTCGAGCGCAACGCCTCGCGGCGAGCGACCAGATTCCCTTCGACTAAGCTCAGGGCATGCTTCGCTGCGCTCAGAGTGACGTTAGACAAGGCCCTGCCGCGCCGCCTTCGCCGCGAGCTCCGCGCGGCGGTTCACGCCGAAGTAGCGCATGATCTTCTCGATGCGGTCCTTGATCGTGTGCGTGCTCAGGTAGACGCGCTCGGCGATCTCGCGGTTCGATAGGCCGTTCGACACGAGCTGCAAGATCGTCATGTCGAGCTTCGTCAGCTCGCGGCGCTGCCCGGCCACGGGCGCCGGTGCGGCGCTGAGCTCCCACGCCATCGCGAGCGCGCCGACGCGCCGTCCGCGCCGCCGTACCCAGGCCCCACTCACCTCGACGCGGATCTGCTTGCCGTCGCGGCGGACGGCCTCGAGGATCACCGGGCGGATCTCGCGGCCGCGCTGGAACAGCTCGAGCGCGGGCGCGGCCTGCTCGGGCGTCAGGAGTTTCGTGAAGTGCTGGCCGACGAGCTCGCGCGGGTTCGTTCCCTGGTAACCGAAGAGCTCGAGTGCGTGCTGGTTGAGGAAGAGGAAGCGGCCTTCCAGATCGAGCGCAAGGATCCCCGCCCCGAAGCCCTCCAGAAAGTCCTGGTACTGAATCTCAGGCCCTTCGGTCTCTTGTGACGGCTCTTCGTCGCTGCCTGGCATCGATGTCCTCGCGGAGAGTGTAACGCTCTCGCCCCCGCTATGTGACAACTCCGGCTTCCTTAAGCCGCGCGATCGCATCCCAGCCTAAGCCGAGCTCCTGGAGGACCTCCTCGGTGTGCTGGCCGAGCTCAGGCGCGCCGGCGCGCGGCTCGATCGTGCCGTTGTTGTACTGCACGGGGCTCGCCACAACGCGGCCCTTGGGGTTCGTCGGGTGCTGGGCGAGGTAGCCGTTCGCGATCGTCTGCGGATCGCTCGCGGCCTCGAGCGGCGTCTGCACCGCGGCAAAGACGCACTCGTTCGACGTCAGCCGCTCCGAGAGCTCAGGCAGCGCGAAGGAGCCGACTGCCGCGCGCACCTCGGCGTAGAGCGCCTCGCGCTGCTCCGATCGCGCTTCGAACGACGCGTACTTCGGATCGGTCAGCAGGTCTTCCCGATCGACGGCCTTGCAGAAGCCGGGCCAATAGCGATCGCCCTGCATCATGTTCAGCGAGACGTAGCGGCCGTCCTTCGTGCGGTAGACACCCACGAGCGGGTTCGGTGGCATGCGCGGTGGACCGCCGTTCGACGGCACGCGTGGGTCGCGCCCGAGCAGGTAGCTTGCGATGACGTCCGGCGCGAGGTTCCACAACGCCGTGCCCAGCAGCGAGACGTCGATCAGGCCGCCCTTGCCCGTGACGCTGCGCCGGAAGAGCGCCGCGGCGATGCCGCCGGCGAGCGTCATGCCGCTCATCACGTCCCCGAAGGCAGCGCGTTGCATGACGTAGTTGCTGCCCAGCGGCGTGAGCATGTGCCCGACGCCACTGCGCGCCCAATATGAGATCGCGTCGAAGCCGGCCTTGTCGGCGTCGGGGCCGCGCTGACCCTGCCCGTGGCCACGCGCGTAGATCAGCCGCTGATTGAGCGGCGAAACGTCCTCGTACGCGACGCGCAGGCGCTGCCGCGCGGGCTCCAGAAAGCTCGTGATCAACACATCGGCGTTCGCGATGAGCTTGAGGAAGATCTCGCGCCCTTCCTCGGCCGCAAGATCGAGCCCGAGGCTGCGCTTGCCGCGGTTCATCTGCTCGACCATGTAGTTGTAGTCGCCGGTCTTAGCGATGAGCCCGCCCGCCATCAGCCCGCGCATCGGGTCGCCGCGCTGGGGGTGCTCGATCTTGATCACCTCGGCGCCCCAGTCGGCGAGCACCGCCGCCGCCGAGGGTACAAAGCCCCACTCGGCCAGCTCGATGACCTTGATCCCTTCCAGCAGCGGTTCCATAGCCATGGCGGCGGCAGCATAGCGCCGAGATTCGCGGCGTGTCAACGAAGCTCGCTAGGTCCCTCCCTCACCCGTTCCCCTCTCCCTCGGCGAGGGAGAGGGGCGAGCCTCGGAGACGGCGCACCGGCGACAAGCTTGGGGTGAGGGAGCGAAGACACCCCCGCTTGCGCGTTGACACCCTCTTCGAGCCGGACGTATGCTTATGCTCGCCCTACGAAGTACACCGCCTCGCAAGAGGAAGGAGAACGCACATGGCTACCGCCACCGCACCGCGACTCCAGCTCAAGGACGTCGTCGGCAACGCCAAAGTCATCGACTGCGACACGCACTACACGGAACCGCCCGACCTCTGGACATCGCGCGCTCCGGCGTCGATGAAGGACAAGATGCCCTACATGAAGACCGTGAACGGCCAGAGCCTCTGGTTCATCGAAGGCGACAAGCCGTTCGGCATGGTCGGCACCACCGTCGTCGACAGCGCAGGGAACA
>CAYQLM010000124.1:0-6802 GCA_964418365.1 uncultured Dehalococcoidia bacterium | reverse complement strand
CCGACGACGACCGCCTTGCCGCCGCGCCGGATCATGTTGAACGCCTGCGTGATCGCCGAAGGCAGGCCGATCACCTCGAACGCGTAGTCGGCGCCGCCTCCCGTGAGCTCCTGCACCTTCGCGACGGGATCCTCGTTCTTCGCGTTGATGAAGTGTGTCGCGCCGAACTCGCGCGCCATCTCGAGCTTGTTCGGGTGCACGTCGATCGCGATGATTTTCTCCGCGCCGGCGAGCGCGCAGCCCTGGATCACGTTCAGCCCGACGCCGCCCGTGCCGATCACGGCGCACCACGTGCCCGGCTCCACTTTCGCCGTGTTGATCGCGGCACCGACGCCGGTCATCACGCCGCAGCCGACCAGCGCCGCCTTGTCGAGCGGCATGTCCTTGCGGATCTTCACCAGGCCGTCCTCCGGCACGAGCATGTACTCGGCGAACGATGACATCGACAGGAACGGCGCGATCGCTTGCTCGCCGATGTGGATCGTCTGGGTGCGCGTGCGCCCCTGTGTGCAGAGGTACGGCTGTCCGCTGGCGCAATACCGGCAGGCGCCGCACATCGGGATGAACGAGAGCACCACGTGGTCGCCCGGCTCGACGTACGTCACGCCGGGGCCGACCTGCTCGACGACGCCCGCGGCCTCATGGCCGAGCACGGCCGGAAGGGGAACCGGCCAGACGCCATCCACGAAGTGCAGGTCGCTGTGGCAGACGCCGGACGCCGCCGTCTTCACAAGCACCTGCCCGTTACCCACCTTGTCCAGCGTGGCGTCCTCGATCACCAGCGGCTTGTTGACTTCTCGTAGTACAGCGGCCTTCATAGGGCTCCTTTCGACAAACGACCGGGTTTGCACTGTAGCGCAGCGGCGCATGTGCCAACAGTGCTCCATGCCGATGGGCTCATTGAGTGGTGCTTAGACTCATGCCGCACCATTCATGGTGCGGTACAGCAGATCAGTACACCGCGCAAGTCACTGAAAGTATGGGTGGCAGCGTGCCCGGCAGCCGCTGCCAGCGGTCGCCGCTGTCGATGCTGGCGTATATCGCGCCGTTGCTGGTGCCGACGTAGACGCCCTCGGGTTCGAGGCCGTCCGTGTCCATCCCTTCGCGATACGCGCTCTGGTAATCGTGCGGGCCGGGCAGTCCGTTCGTGAGCGGCTGCCAGCTCCGGCCGCCGTCGCGCGTGCGGTACACGGCGAACTGGCCCGGGCAGGCGCGAAAGTCATCGGCCTGGAGCGGCAGCAAGTACGCCGCGTCCGGCTCGCGCCGCGTGACCGCGATCGGGAAGCCGTGGAAGGCTAGGAGCCCTGGCGTCGGCGCAGCGGGCCGCACCACCGTCTCCAGCGGCGACGGCGTCACGTCTTCCCAATTCTGTCCACCGTCATCGGAGCGGAAGACGCCCGTGTGCGCCTGCGTCCACAGCCGGTCCGGGTTCTTCGTGTCGAGCACCAGCTTGTGCATGTCCCACACGGCGGCCGGATCGACTCCCGGCGGCACGCTCGAGAGCGCCTGCGAGACGAACATCTCCTTGCGCGGCTCCGCCGGCGTCGCCCGGTGCGAGAAGATCTGCCAGCTCTTGCCGCCGTCTTTCGTTTCGTACGATCCGCCGCCGCTCACCGCGAGGTATATGTGCGCGGCATCGCGCGGATCGATCTCGATTGAGTGCAGCGGCGATCGGGCCTGCGGCGACTCGCCGATGCCCTGGAAGAACGAGCGGAACTCATGCCGGTTGATGCTCTCGACGGACGACCACGATTCGCCGTAGTCGTCGCTGCGAAAGAGGCCGGCCGGCTGGGTGCCCGCGTAGACCACGCCCGGCTCTGTGTCGTGGCCAGGCTTTACGAACCACACGTTCTCGATCGTGAGGCCCATGTCCGGCGGATGGCCGAGGCCAGGCGATCGCTGGTCCCACGTCTTGCCGCCGTCTGTGCTCTTCGCGATCGATGGCCCCCACCACGGGTTGTTTGCGGCGGCATACAGCCGGGGCGGATCGGAGCGAGAGTCGGCCACCATATGGAAGATCTGCCAGCCCGCCAAGAGGGGCTGTGTGATCTCCCAGCTCTGCCGCTTCTCATCCGACTTGTAGATGAACGCTCCCTTGCGCGTTCCCACCAGTACCTGCATTCGAGTGCTCATGGTCACACCTCCAGTCCCGAGATCGGATGATAACAGGCTACACGCCGCTTCGTGCCGCCGATTCTACCTCGCGCAGGCGGCGTTCCAGGTACGCGCGCTCGACGGCGTTCGTTGCGAGCTCGAGTGCGCGGCGGTACGCGGCTGCCGCGTCCGTCCCGCGGCCGGCGCGACGGAGAAGGTCGGCGCGCGCGGCGTGATACAGGTAGTAGCCGTCCAGTGCCGATGCCAGCGCATCGTCGTCGAGCAGACGCAGGCCGTCGTCCGGCGAGCGCGCCAGCGCGACTGCGGCGGCACGGTTGAGCGCCACGACAGGCGTCGGCTGCAGACGCAGCAGCTCGTCGTACAGCGCCGCGATCTGCGGCCAGTCCGTGTCTTCGGCGCGCTTGGCCTCGCAGTGCAGGGCGGCGATGGCCGCCTGGATCTGGTATGGACCCGCGCGTCGCATCCGCAGCGCGCGCTCTGCCAGCGCCGCGCCTGCGGCGATCTGCTCGCGGTGCCACAGCGCGCGATCCTGCTCCTCCAGCACGATCAGCTCGCCTTTGGGCCCCGCACGCGCGTCGCCTCGCGCGTCGTGCAGCAGCATCAGCCCGAGCAGGCCCAGGACTTCCGGCTCGTCCGGCATCAGCTCGCACAGCACGCGCCCGAGGCGGATCGCTTCCGCGCAGAGCTCGCGCCGGATGAGCGCATCTCCCGCCGTGGCGCTGTAGCCTTCGTTGAAGATGAGATAGATGACCGCGAGCACGGCATCGAGGCGTTCCGGCAGGACGTGATCGTCGGGCACTCGATACGGGATGCGCGCCTCGCGGATCTTGCGCTTCACGCGCACCAGCCGCTGCGCCATCGTCGGCTCCGGCACAAGGAACGCGCGCGCGATCTCCGCCGTCGAGAGTCCGCCCAGCGTGCGCAGCGTGAGCGCCACCTGCGCCTCGGGCGCGAGGGCAGGGTGGCAGCAGGTGAACATGAGGCGGAGGCGGTCGTCTTGCACGCCTGCCCTGAGCGTAGTCGAAGGGTCGCTCATCTCGGCCTCCGTTTCCCGCTCGAGCGCGCCCAACGCGACCCCGGCCTGGAGCTGGGCCTGCTTCTCGCTGAAGGTGCGGTCGCGCCGGAGGCGGTCGATCGCTTTGCGGCGCGCTGTTGTCGTGAGCCAGGCCGCCGGGTTGTCCGGCACGCCGTCGCCCGGCCAGCGCTCCAGCGCGACAGCGAACGCATCCTGCAGCGCCTCCTCAGCGAGACCGAAGTCACCGCAGGCGCGGATGAGCGAGGCAATGATGCGCCCCGACTCATCGCGAAAGATGCGCTCGGCTGCCAGATGTGCGCTGTTCACGCTCGCAGTCTACGCGACGCCCTAGAGCGGCCGCCTTCGCCGCACCGACGACGTGTCGATTCCGAGCTGTTCCGCGTAGCGCAGAATGTCCGCGCGGTGGTGCACATCGTGGACGAGCCGGTGATACGCGATCCAGTTGCCATCGAACCGTTCCGGGTCGAGGTAGCCCGGGTCGTCGATCGGTGGCGGCGAGTAGACAGCCGCCAGCTTCTCTGGTTGAAGAAGCAGGTTGGCCGTCAGGCGGTCCCACGAACGGCGAAGCATCCCTTGGAGCACGTCGGTGGTCTTGCTCGCCTCCGCCATGTCCGGCATCGGCCCGCCGTCCTTGATTGCGGCCGCCATCCAGTAGTCCCGCGCCGCGATGATGTGCAGTACGATCTGCTTCACGCTCCATTCGTCCGGCCCAGGTCTCCAGTCGAGCTTGTCGGACGGAAAGCAGGCGACCAGCTCGATCAGGTGGTGGGTAAGGTCGCCCCAATAGGCGGTGATCTCCAGTGGCGGGAACGGCTGGTCGTTCAAGAGACCTCCTTGCTGCACTCGCTCAACCCATCGGGCGCCGCTCGCCGGGCAGCTCGTACTCCCAACCGGGCACGCTGAGCACTGGCCGCACTTCGACGGCGCCCGTGGCGGAGTCCGGGATCTTCTGCGCGTACTCGAGCGCCTCGTCCAGGTCCTTGCAGTCGAGCAGATAGAAGCCGCCCAGCACTTCTTTCGTCTCCGCGAAGGGGCCGTCGCTCATCATCGTCTTGCCGTTGCGCACCCGCACCGTCGTCGCGTTCGAGGTGTCGCCGATCGCCTCCGACGTCACATAGGCGCCGCGCTCCTTCGCTTCGCGCCAGACGGCGAAGTGGCGGTCCATGTGGCCTTCTGGCATGTCGATCTTCGGGTCGAAGTAGAGCAGGAACATGTACAACATGATGTCCTCCTTCAGTCCTTCATTTGCGAGATGCGCGCGACGTTCGGATGGAAGAGCGCGATCGGGCGCACCTGCACGTACGACCGCGTCTCGACCGGGATGCGCCCTGCGATCTCGATCGCGTCCGCCTCTTCGCAGTCGACGATGTAGTAGCCGCCCAGCGCTTCCTTCGTCTCCGCGAAAAGGCCGTCCATCGCGGTCATCCTCCCGCCCTGCGCCCGCACGCTCTTCGCGTGCTCGACAGGCCACAGCCCCGCGCCGGAGATGAACAGCCCGCGTTCGCGCAGCTCGCGCTCCAGCTTGGCGTGCTCGGGTTGCAGGTTCTGCTCGGAGGCGATGGCCGGTTGGGCTGGGTCGTAGCAGATCATGAGAATGTACAGCATCACTGCCCCTTTACATGTCCCAGATGGGCCGCACCTCGATCTTGCCGTCGCCGTTCGGGATCTTGGACGCAATCTCGATGGCTTCGGCTTCGTCCTTGCAGTCGACGACGTAGTAGCCACCGAGCTGCTCCTTGGTCTCAGCGAAGGGGCCGTCGGAGGTGAGGACCTTACCGTTTTGGACGCGGACGGTCTTCGCTTCGTTTGACGGCCGGAGCCGCGCGCCGCCCCGCAGCACGCCCCGGCGCCCCATCTCTTCGCCGAACTTGCCGTACGCCTGGCTTATGGCCGAGCTCTCCTCGGCGCTGCGAGCCCGTTCCGCGGCGTCATCGGTGCAGATCATCAGCATGTATCGCACAGTGCAACTCCTTCTCGTATCGCGAGGGACGTCTCCTCGCCCACTGTTACGACGGACGGGTAGGGCGCAGATCGACACCAGGAACCGACCTGCATCCGCGAGATGCGCGCGACGGCGGGGTCGAATCGACTCGATGGGTAGCGCCTCTCGGGCCTAGTTGCCTGAGGGCCTCGTGCTGTCGCTGTAGTACTGCGGCTTCCCGCAAGCGCTCTTGCATCGTGGCTTCTGCCAGCTCTTTCGCGATGGACATCGGCAGCATAGCATCCTCCCTCGTCTCGCTTGCGAGGCGTGATGCGCCCCGTCTACCTGAATGACGAACGGCGGAGTCTCGGATCGACAGGCTACGGGAAGGACAGGTTCAGCCTGCCGCCGCTAGTCTAGATCTTCGCGACGGCGCCAGTAGCCGACGGCGCGGCTCAGCGCGACGGCTGCCCGCTCGAAGGAGTGAAAGGCGGCGATGCCGCGCTCCGCCACTCGCGCGCGCGCCTTGAACGTCACGTCCTCGAGGTGGCCGGGGTGGAGAATAGTCAGGAACGGCTTCGCGGAGCGCTCCTGATGCGCGAGTAGCGTGTCGAGCATCGTGTCCAGGCTGCCGGGGTCGGCCTGCCAGCGGCGCGCCATGAAGCCGGACGCCAGCTCCATCGCGATCGCGTCGACGTGCTCGTCAGCGTCCAGGATCTGTAGCAGCCGCTCGAGCGCATCCGACTGGCCGCCGAAGCCGATCGTGCCGCCCATGTCGAGCGGGTTGCGGTAGCTGCCGCCAATGATGTTGAAGAAGCCCGCGAGCTGTTCGTAGCTCTTCGTCGTGAGGAGCGGAACTTCGAGCCCCGCGCGCACGAAGGCATCCGTAATCACGACGGACTGGCCGCCGGTCATCGCCATCAGCCCCATGCGCCCGCCCTGGGCGGGCTTGCAGTAGAGCAGCGCCTTCAGCGTGTCGAGCGTGTCGTCGATCGTCTCCGACTGGATCGCGCCGGCCTGGCGCACGACGGCGTTCCAGACGTCGTTCGACGCCGCGAGCGCCGCTGTGTGCGACGCCGTCGCGCGCGCGCCCGCTTCCGTCACGCCGCCCTTCCACACGACGACCGGCTTCGCGGCCGTCGCGCGCTTGAGCGAGTCGATGAAGCGCCGGCCGTCCTTCACGCCTTCGACGTACATCGCGACGACGCGCGTGTCGGGATCGCTGGTGAGGTAGTCGAGGTAGTCCGGCACATCGAGGACTTCGGCGTTGCCGATGCTGATCGAGGTGCTGATGCGCACGCCCTGCGCCGCGCCCAGCACGCCGAAGTTGATCGCGTGCGTACCGGACTGTGAGATGAACCCGACCGGCCCGGCCTCGCCCGCGGGCTGTTCGGCAGACTGCCGGACGCCCGTCTTCGGGGAATAGACGCCCATGCAGTTCGGGCCGATCAGCGCCAGGCCCGCCTCACGCGCGATCCGCCCGATGTCGGCCTGGAGGCGAGCGCCTTCCTCCTCGCCCGTCTCCGCAAAGCCGGACGTGAACAACGCCACGCCGCCCACGGCCTTCGCCGCGCAGTCGGCGATGATGCGCGGGGAGATCGCGCGCGGAACGGCGCAGACGACGTAGTCGATCTCCTCGGGAATGGCGGTGAGGGAAGGGAAGTTGGGGATGCCAAGCTCTTCGATGCCGGGGATCTCGTTCGGGTCGACCTGAACGGAGTAGACCTGCC
>CAYQLM010000123.1:0-6811 GCA_964418365.1 uncultured Dehalococcoidia bacterium | reverse complement strand
CGACGATCGACGACGCTGCCTCCGCGTCCGGCGGTCTCTTTCGCTTCTCTCTCCGGCACCAGCGGCACATGCTGTTTTGTGTGAGTGGTGCCGCATTTCGAATTCCCGGCCAGGTAGGCAAGTATCTCGTTCTCAGAATCAGAAGACGCCGACGCCAAGTCCTCCGCTACGACGTCCAGAAGCGCACGCTCTCAGTCCCGGCAAGCTGCCGCCCCCCGTTCCTGATCGAACGGGCCCTCGTCTTGTGCTCAGGATCGCCGCCGTCGTACGAGGGCGGCATCCTCCAATACACCGAGATTCCAGAGAACATCGCGGTGATCGCGGCCGCACTACTTCGCCAGGAGCTCCGATGAGCAACCCGCTGGCGATCTTTGAAGACCTCCGCGATACATACTTCAGGTACCTCGACAGCCCGTTTGATCTCAGGTACCCGGATCTCGTCGCTGAACGACGTGCGCTGCTCGACGTAGATGGGCGGCTCTACAGGCGCCCGCTCATCGAGCCCGTACCGGCGTATCAGGTCTGTGGTCAGACGTTCTCTCAGGCAGCGCAGGCTCTCCTGGGGCCGAGCTGGCCGCAGCCCAACGTTGCGGACCTGTCGGCATTCGTGTCACAGGGCCTCTTCCCCCCGACCCTCCCGAACGGACAGCCGCGCGAGCTGTACACACACCAGCGCGAGGTCTTCGAAGAGTCAGTCGTCCACGGTCACGATGTAGTGGTCACGACGGGGACAGGTTCCGGGAAGACGGAGTGCTTCCTGCTGCCGATCGCGGCAGGTCTCGTCCGAGAATCGATCGGATGGCAGGCGCCTGGCCCTCGACCGGCGCAGTGGGATTGGTGGAATCACTGGTCGATGCAGGGGAGCAGGAGGCGTTGGGCTCCTAGGGTTGCCCAGAGATCGCAGGAGAACCGGACGTCCGCCGTCCGCGCGCTGATCCTCTATCCGCTGAATGCGCTTGTTGAAGACCAGCTCGCGCGCCTCCGCGACGGCTTGGATGGAGCGCACGCGCGAGCGTGGCTACAAGCGCATCGCGCCGGGAATCACATCTACTTCGGGCGCTATACAAGACGCACACCCGTATCGGGGAACCGTTCCTCAACGGCAGCCGGCAGGCTCCGAACCGAGCTCGCCGAGGCACATCGCGACGCGCAGCTCGTGGCAGGGATGCCCGCGGCGCGGTTCTTCCCCAATATGGACGGCGGCGAGATGTGGTCGCGTTGGGACATGCAGGATCACCCCCCGGACATCCTCATCACCAACTACTCGATGCTGAACATCATGCTGATGCGCGGTGTCGAGGCAGCGATCTTCGACCAGACGAGGCAGTGGCTCCAACAAGATCCCTCCCACATCTTCCACCTGGTCGTCGACGAGCTGCACACGTATCGCGGGACCCCTGGCACGGAGGTGGCGTACCTCATCCGCGTACTCCTTGATCGCATCGGCCTCGTCCCGGATTCTAACCAGCTCCGCATCATCGCCTCGAGTGCCTCTGTGGCGAGTGGCGCCGCCGGTCTGCAGTATCTGGAGTCATTTTTCGGCCGCGATCAGAATCGCTTTCGAATCGTTGGTGGCGCGACCCAGCCACTGAACGTCGGCGCATTCGGTCCGGTGCGGGCGAACGTCCACGCGCTGCGCCAACTCCGCAATGCTCTTCGAGCCTCGCCGTCTCTGACGCCCGCGGCAGCGACTGTCTTCCAGGCCGCCAGCGGCGCACCCGCGGTGCAGGCCGGCGCAAGCCCGGAGTCGATTCTCGAGTCCGCGCTCGCCCACGTCATGGCAGCCGACGCGCTCCGCCTGGCCTGTGCCACCGGTCCGGCGAACGCTCCTCAACTGGAACCGCGGTTCCCCGAGCAGCTCGCGGCGTCGATGTTCCCCGGGCTTCCGCTGCCCGACGGTGTCGAGGCAGTGGAAGGCCTGCTCGCCGGCCTATCGGCTGCTCGGGGAGTAAGCGGCACTTCGCCGCTCCCCGTTCGAGCCCACATCATCTTCCGCAACCTTCAGGGGCTGTGGGCATGCACCAACCCGGGATGCAACCAGGTTCCACCTCGCAACGCTGCGGCCCCTGCTGGGGCGCTTCACTACGTTCCGACGCTCACCTGCGGATGCGGTTCACGTGTCCTGGAGCTTCTCTACTGTGAGGCATGCGGAGATATCTTCTTCGGTGGATACCGCCGAGACACGGGACTGAATCCAAATGAGTGGTACCTCAGTCCTGACCATCCGGATCTTGAGGCGTCGCCAGACATGGCATCGATGGATCGCGACTACCTTCGATACGCAGTCTATTGGCCGGGAGCTCCCGGCATAACACCAGCGTCCGCGCAGTGGACGCAGGACGGCGTTCCGCGAGCTTGGCGAGCCGCACGCTTCGCTCCGGCAGACGGCAAAGTCGCACTCGGGGGCCCTGGATACCTCTACTACGTGCCGGCGATGCATTCTCCGACTCCGCCCCCAGGAGAAAGCGCGAGGCAGGCCCATCCAGCTCGCTGTCCGCGATGTGACGCCGATTGGTCTCGCCGCCAAATCGGATCGCCTGTGCGCACTCTTCGAACCGGCTTCCAGAAGATTGCGCAGGTTCTTTCGGACGCCCTTCTTCGCAACATTGCGCCCCAAGGCCCGAGCCAGTCACGAAAGCTGGTTGTCTTTTCCGATAGCCGACAAGACGCTGCCAAGCTCTCGGCGGGAATGCGATTCTCCCATTATCGCGACGCCCTCCGCCAATCGATCACTGGTGCGATCACAATCCAAGGAGTGGGCGCACAGGCCTTTGCAGCCCAGGTGGGCGGACAGATCCTGCCCGCGCCGCAACAGGTACTCGCCGCAGCGTTCAGCGGGACGCACCCGGCAGAAGCCGCGACCCTATCGATGGCCGCCAATGCAGCAACCGCACAGGTACCGTCGCCTTCGCATCCCGGACTCAGCTGTCAGACCGCGGCGCAACAGATTCTGGTTCGAGCAGCCCAGGGTCCATTCCACATCGGCCAGCTCTCGGCTGATGCATCGGCTCAGCTTCTTGCCAATGGGACGAACCCGGGCGGTTTCACACAGGACGTTCTCTGGACCGCCCCTCGAACCAAGGAGGGTAGCTGGCGTGACCTCTACACGTGGGGCGCGCCTGGTTCGATCCCTCAGGCAAAGGCGGCGGCGCAACTGAGCCAGCAGCAGCGCGATCATCTCCGCAGGATTCAGGATCAATCGCTCCTTGAGGTGATGGATGTCGTCTTCGCCTCGGGTCGTCGCGGCCTCGAGTCCCTACGGCTGGCGTGCGCGACGACCGACCGCATCGCCGCGCCCGCTCCGAACGCGCTCGTCCATGAAGCGGCCGATGGAGTTATTCGGCTGCTCGGCGCACGGCGCCGCCTTTCTACACACGGCGCTGCCAGTCAGCCGAACCCTCCGGCATACGTTGCTCAGTATCTGGCGGCTGTCGCTCAGCTGCACGGCTTTAGCCCCGCGACCTTCGCTAGCGAAGTGTTGAACTACCTCAACGGTGCAGGCGTGCTCACCCAGCACGTCCTCGTCCCTCAGAACCTCTGTCTCGCACGTCCGGGAACGAGCTACTTCGAGTGCGGGCAGTGTCGCCGGGTTCACCTGCACGCGTCGGGAGGCATCTGCACCGATTGCCACATCCCGCTCGTTCCTGCGCAGCCGCTTGCGGCTGCCCAAGTCGCGTGTGATTACTACAGCTACCTTGCGACGGAGGCTGGCCCTCTGTTTCGACTCAACTGCGAAGAGCTCACCGGGCAGACGAACAAGAAGGACGGCCGCAAGCGCCAGCGACTCTTCCAAGATATTTGCTTGCCTCCGCCGGACGAGATTCAAGTCACCGACCCGATCGATCTGCTGAGCGTGACGACAACGATGGAATCCGGCGTGGACATCGGCTCGCTGCTCGCCGTCATGATGGCCAACATGCCGCCCATGCGTTTCAACTACCAGCAGCGTGTTGGTCGCGCTGGCCGGCGTGGTGCTGGTGTGTCGGTGGCACTCACGCTCTGCCGCGGGCGCAGCCACGACGACTATTACTTCCAGCGACCGGACCGAATCACGTCAGATCCGCCGACCCAGCCGTATGTAGACATGCGCCGCGAGGCGATCCTCCAGCGCGTCCTCGCGAAGGAAGTCCTGCGGCAAGCGTTCGTCGCGCTTAGTCTGTTCGTGACACAAGGCGGCGATAGCGTGCACGGCGAGTTCGGTGACGCTGTCGATTGGGGCGCTCCGCCTGCGCAGCCGCCGTCTGGTTCGCCGCCCGGCGCCACCATCGCGCAGCTGGTCGACGCGTGGATCCAGAACAATCAAGCTGCGATCGCTCGCACGTGTGACGTGCTGTTGTCGTACACGACGCCTCAGATGCAGGCGCAACGGGCTGCGCTCATCAGGTACATCCAAACGCAACTCGTTGGGCGGGTAACGGCGGCATCAGTCGACCAGCGGTTGTCACAGAGGTCGCTGAGCGAGCGACTGGCCAACTTTGGTGTTCTTCCGATGTTCGGCTTCCCCTCGCGCGTGCGCTACTTGTTCCACGAGCGGCCGGGGGCAGCGTACGAGTGGCCGCCCGAAGGCGTCGTGGATCGGGATCTCGACATCGCGATCAGCCAATTCGCCCCCGCGTCTGAAACGGTGAAGGACGGTCTCATCCACACTGCGATCGGTGTCGTCGACTACCAGCCGAAAGGGAACGCGGTCGTCGAAATGCCAAACCCGCTCGGGCCACCACTGCCCGTCGGACTGTGTCGGCAGTGCCAGGCGGTCGACGGGTCTCAGCCTCCGGCACAGTCCTGTCCCGTCTGCGGAGCGGCACCTCCAGACTACGAGCAGGTGAATTTGTCTCAGCCGCGGGGCTTCACAACCTGTCCATGGTTTGGCGGGAGCCGGGATTTTGACGGCGTGTTCGAATGGACCGCACGAGCATCGCGCCCGAAGATGGGAGTCCCTTCGAGTTGGACGCCGACGCCGGTCGCGAACTTCGAGATCTGGAGCGGCCAGGACACCGTTTACGTCATCAACGATAACGACGGCCAACAGTTCGATTTCGAGAAGCTCGCGCAGGGTGAAACTTGGGTGACGCGCGATGCGCTCACGAAAGTTGGGGTCACCAATCCTCCCCTGGCCCCAGGTGGTGCGCCAGACCGGCGCTCTCTCGCCTCCGTCAAGCTGACCGACGTTCTCGTCCTTGGAATCCAGACATGGCCCGTGGGCGTCAGCGCGGTTCCTCTCCGCGTCGAGGGGCGAGCTTCGCTGTACTCGCTCGGGTTCCTGCTGCGTCGAGCTGCAGCGGACCGACTCGACATCGACGAGCGCGAACTGAAGGTCGGTCTTCGCGTCATGCAAGATCCCAACGGCCAAGTCATCGGTCAGATCTTCATCTCGGACATCTTGGAGAACGGCGCTGGTTATAGCTCGTATTTCGGCACTCCGGTGGAGGCCGAGAATCTGTTGCGCTTCGTGGTTGGCCAGACGAGCAACACGTTCTACGACCCGCTCGTCGCGCAGACGGATCCGCAGGGCAACCCATCACACGGTGCGCTGTGCCGAACGTCCTGCCCAGATTGTCTCCGCGACTTCAGCAACCTGGCGTACCACAACATTCTCGACTGGCGGTTGGGACTCGACTTGGCGCGTCTCGCCCTCGATCCCAACGCGCCGATTGATTTTTCGGTCTCGTATTGGCAAGGACTTGAAGCCGCAGCCGCCGGCCCCTACTTCGCGGCGATGCCGGGGTGGCAGCAGGTCACGTTCGGCGGGCTTCAGGCGGGACGGCGCGGGAATCAGGTGGAGATCATCACCCACCCGCTCTGGAACACGGATTTCAACCATGTCGGCCCGCAACTCGCTGCCGCATATGCACAGGCGGTCGCGGCGGGCTGCCAGGTCACGCTGAAGTCCATCTTCGAGGTGCTGCGGAGGCCGTTCTAACGGTGAGCCCCCTGGAGCTTCGCAAGATTCGCGCAACCAGCCCGACCCTTGCGGAGACCATGCGCGTCTGCTTCCTTCGCGCTGGCCTCTCAAGAGCCACCGGGAGTTCCAAGTTCGTCCTCGGAAGTCCGAAAGCGTGGCTCGGCACCGCCTATCATGAAGTGCTCGAGAAGTTTGTCGAGGTCGACCTCAGGGAGGAGACTCTCGACGCGGCTGTCGAGCGGCTGTGGAACCAGGTTATCGCGACCCTGCAGCAGCGCGCCGACGTGCACCCGCTCGACCGCCGCTTCGGTTCGCCGACGGCGTGGCCCGGCTACTACGTTGCGCGCGCGAGCGTGGTTCTCCGGGCAGAGGGCCTCTCCGCTGGACCACCGCCCGCAACCGCGCCGAACGCGAAGCAGCGCTCGGGCACGGGCCTCAGTGTCAGCATTCGCGAGCAAGAATTCACTGCCTGCGACGGAAAGCTGCTTGGACGACCCGACGTAATCCGCGCCGACGAAGTCGTCGACTACAAGAGCGGCGCGATCGTGGAGTATGACGAGGCGACACAGGGCGATGTCGTGAAGGCCGCGTATATACGGCAACTCCGCATTTACGGATACCTGGTGAAGGAGAAGCTCGGATGGTGGCCGCTGCGAGGGCTTCTTTTTCCCCTAGCCGGGGCTGGCATCGAGGTTGCGCTCGATCCATTCGAGTGCGCGCGGGAGGCGGCCGAAGCGGTAGCGCTCCTCGATGCCTACAACGGGAAGGTGAGTGCAGGCGCGGCGCCCGAGGAGTTCGCGTCGCCCTCGTCGCAGGGCTGCCGGTGGTGTCCGTACAAGGTCCTTTGCCCAGCATTCTGGCAGACCGCGTTGCCCGAATGGTCCGGGCAACTTGACGGTGCGGCGGTGG
>CAYQLM010000122.1:0-7033 GCA_964418365.1 uncultured Dehalococcoidia bacterium | reverse complement strand
TTTCTTCGGCGACGAGGTCGAGCGCATCATCGAGGTCGATCCGCTCACCGGCGAGTTGCTCGCCGAGCGTGACAGCATCGATATCTATCCGGCGAAGCACTTCGTGACGTCGCAGGACAAGCTCGAGGCGGCCATCGGTGACATCGAGGCGGAACTGAACGCGCGCGTGGCCGAGCTGAAGGCGCAAGAGCGCATCCTTGAGGCCGCGCGGCTCGAGGAGCGCACCCGCTACGACCTCGAGACGCTGCGCGAAACGGGCTACTGCCCGGGCATCGAGAACTACTCGCGCCACCTCGCGCGCCGCGCGCCCGGCAGCACGCCCTGGACGCTGCTCGACTACTTCCCGGACGACTGGCTCCTCTTCATCGATGAGTCGCACATCGCGGTGCCGCAGGTGCGCGGCATGTACCACGGTGACGTCTCGCGCAAGCAGACGCTGGTCGACTACGGCTTCCGGCTGCCCTCCGCGCTCGACAACCGGCCGCTCAACTTCGCGGAGTTCGAGGACCACATCAACCAGTGCATCTTCACCTCCGCCACGCCCGGCCCGTACGAACGAGAAGTCCAGCGTCAGACCGTCGAGCAGCTCGTGCGCCCGACCGGCCTCATCGACCCGACGGTCGAGGTGAAGCCGACGCACGGCCAGATCGACGACCTCATGCACGAGATCAAACAGCGCTCCGAGCGCAACGAGCGCGTCCTCGCGACGACGCTCACGAAGAAGATGGCGGAGGACCTGGCCGACTACCTGCAGGAGATGGGTGTGCGCACGCAGTACCTGCACTCCGAGATCGCCACGCTGGAGCGCGTCGAGATCCTGCGCGACCTGCGCCAGGGAGTGTACGACGTCGTTGTCGGCATCAATCTCCTGCGCGAAGGGCTCGACCTGCCCGAGGTGTCGCTCGTCGCCATCCTCGACGCCGACAAGGAAGGCTTCCTGCGCTCGCGCGACTCGCTCATCCAGACCATGGGCCGCGCCGCGCGCCACCTCAACGGCCACGTCATCATGTACGCCGATGTCATGACCGAGTCCATGCGCGCGGCGATCGCAGAGACCGACCGCCGCCGCAAGATCCAGGTGTCGTACAACCTCGAGCGCGGCATCACGCCGGAGGGCATCCGCAAGGCGATCCGCGACATCACCGATCATGTGAAGAAGGTCGCCGAAGAGCGCGCCGAGTACCTTATCGCGCACGAGGTGCCGAAGGACGAGCTGGCGCGGCTGATCATCGACCTCGAGTCGCAGATGAAGACGGCCGCGAAGAACCTCGAGTTCGAGAAGGCGGCGCTCATGCGCGACCAGGTCTACGAGCTGCGCAAGCGCCTCATCGACGAAGAAGGCGACGCGAGCGTGCTGCGGCAGTTCGCCGAGACCTCGTACGGCGCGCTGGGCGGCCGCCGCCCCAAGCCCGGTGGCCAGCGCGAGACCTCCACCCGCGCCCGCCGCGTCAAGCGCAGCCGCTACGGGAAGTAAGCGGCCCTCACCCCTAACCCCCTTCGACAAGCTCAGGGCGGGCTCTCTCCCCAAGGGAGAGGGGAAGCCGGCGTTTGATTGTTTTGCGCGAAAATGAAAATAAATGCCCCCTTTTGAATCTACGGGCGGGTATTTTTCTTGATTGTTTCGCCCGCGTGCCGCTGCCGAGCTTTCGATCCTGATGGCGGTCATGGCGAGAGGATAGGCGGAGGGCGGGATAGCGCGAAGGGGCCGGTGGCGCTGAACGAGCGGTCAGCTGTCAGCCGTCAGGGGTGAGGGCGCGGCGCGCGCGAGACCTCCACCCGGGCCCGCCGCGAACGCAGACGCGGCACAGGAAGTAGCCACGGCTAACCCTGAACAAGCCGATCAAGATCACTCTGTTTGTGGCAATTGTTGAAGTACAGTCCGCTACCACACCGACAAGGTCCGACGGTTCCAACAACGTGCCCAGCTTCGTGTGATGTCGCCTCCCCCAACCACAAACCAAGTGTACCGATGCCTCCTCCGGTTCTTGCCCACACCTCAGTTTTTATGATCCAGAGCGCGACCTGCGCCAAATAAGACCACGTCGCCCCTCTCGTCCAGTCCCAAGTTGAAGTATGCGGAGACAACGGGCACGCCCAGCTGTCGCCCGCAGCGTCAAAGTTCATGTGCGGGTGTTTGGGGTATGAGCAGAGAGAGATGGCCGGAGCGACGACGCGTGCCTTGGGATGGACAGGTCCCGCCGGGCCGCACCGTGACTCTGGATACTCGAACTCGACCAGATATGGGCGACGGGGAACTGCAGGTAGACCGGTCGAACGACCCAAGTCCCTCGGGCCACGCGGCACACGGCTTCGCACGCTGCCGCGAATTCCGACGGCTACCTCGGCATCCTCTGCGAGATCCAGCAGCACTTCCCGCAGCTCTACCGGGGAAGGCACCGGATCCATGACCACCCTCCAACCTGAGGACGAACCGAGGTCTATGCGAAAGGCCTCCGGGTAGTACGCGCGCACAAGTCGCTCCTCGTACTGCCAGAGGCCTTCGTCCATCCAGCTTGGACCCCTAGACCGCGCCACCGTGTGGTCGCTCCGGTCGTACCGGCCGGGGTCGCGGCTCGGGGCGCTCTTCGCTTGGCATTCCAATCCTCCTTTCCCGCGCCGTTTCTCTGTTGCAACAAATTCTCTCGGCACGTACAGTGAGCATAGAGGAAGGCGTTGCTCCTGTCAAGCAGCATTTTCATTTGTAAGCCGAACGAGGGGGTGTCACATGGCAAGAGCGTCTTTGCAGCGTCTCGGTCAGCAGCTGAGGAGGCGCCGTGCCGGCAGGGGAATCCGCGAGGTAGCAAAGGAGATTGGAGTCAGCGCTGCAACGCTGTCTAGAGTTGAACGCGGCAACCTCCCCGACCTGGAGACTTTCGCCAAGATCTGTGAATGGATGGAGGTTGATCCAGCGGAAGTCCTCGGCATAGCTACGGAGCGGACAGCAGAAGGTCCACCCACAGCGGCGATCGTCGCCACGGCGCACTTCAGGGCAAACAAGACCGTCAGCCCCAATCTAGCTAGTGCCTTGGCACAGATGATTATCGCCGCTGACCGGATGCTGAAAACCCAGCCGACTGGTGAGGACGCGTAGTCCGGTGTTTCAACGAGGCTTCAAGACCTGGAGCGAGAACATGGCTCTAGGTATACGCGCGGAGCTCCACCTAGGAAGAAGTGTTCCTCTGCCGGTTGATCAAGTTGCACGGAACCTCGGCGTCCGAATCCTTGAGCCGAGTGACATAATTGGACTATCGAGCTTGTTTCTCAGGACTCTCCTCGTCGACGAAAGCGATGATTGGTCGGCCGTCACGGTCGGAGAACCCGGAAGGGCAATTCTTATTAGGAATCCGTCTCACTCAGTTGGCCGAACCTCAAGCGACATCATGCACGAGCTTGCACATCTCCTTATAGGACACGAGCCATCAAGAATTGTCTTCTCGGAGGACATGTTCATCGCTCTTCGGTCGTACGATCAATTGCAGGAAGCTGAAGCGAGCTGGCTCTCAGGATGCCTGCTGCTCCCCCGACCGGCCCTTCTAGCCATAGCCAGTTCGGGCGCGACTGATGCCCAAGCTTGCCGGAAGTACGACGTTAGCCAGCAATTGTTGACGTACAGGAGAAACGTGACTGGCGTTACTAGGCAAGTACAGTACGGCGGTCGTCGGCGGACCCGGGCCACAAGGAGGGCGCTCTAGCCCCGGTGCCGGAAACCTCACCTTCAGCGTGAACGCCTCGGGGCTCGGCCCGGCGCGGCAGCATGGCGCATGCAGGGCCGCGCGCCAACATCTTCCCATGCTCGATGACTTCCTCCCCGCCTACGACTTCTCTGAGCGCCCTCTCCCCTAACCCCTCTCCCCAAGGGCGAGGGGAACGAGGGAGCCAGCTAAAACCTGCAGTACGATAATGCGATGCGCTTCGACGGACTGGTCACGCCAGCAGTTCAGCGAAAGATGCTGGAAGTTGCGAGAGACTTCCGCAGGGAGCCACAGCCAAGCGAGGCCGTGCTGTGGCAGGCGCTCCGGCGCAACCAACTCCACAAGCACAAGTTTCGCCGGCAACAGCCGATCGGCGCGTTCATCGTGGATTTCTACTGCGACGAGGCAGGGCTAGTCGTAGAGGTCGACGGGCCCATCCACGCTTCGCAGGCGCAGGCCGATGCGGAGCGACAAGGCATCCTGGAACGGCTCGGCCTGCGAGTGCTCCGCGTCAGCAGTCGGGACGTTGAGTCCGATCTTCCAAGAGTCGTTCGTCTCATCGAAGGCGCTCTGGATCAGCCAGCGGTTCCCCTCTCCCGCGGGGAGAGGGGCCAGGGGTGAGGGCGCGGTCAGCGCGAGACCTCCACCCGCGCCCGCCGCGTGAAGCGCTCCCGCTACGGGAAGTAGGCGGCGGCTTGACGCGGTTCCTTACGTTCTGTATATTCTGAACGATGGCTACGTGGCAACAGCGCTTCGCCCAGGCCTTCGGAGACGCCGCCGGCCGCTCCGGCGTCCTCAGCGAGCTGGCCGGCAAGCTGTACGGCGCGCTCTACATTAGTACGGGCCCACTCTCGCTCGATGAGCTATGCGAGGCCGTCGGCGCCAGCAAGGGCAACGTCAGTGTTCAGGTCCGTGCGCTGCTCGACCTTGGCATGGTGCGCCGGGTGCCCCTCCGGCCCGGCCGACGTCACTACTATGAAGCCGCAATAGACCTCTGGCCTATCGCCACCGAGCTGATCGGCCGGCGGCTGGAGCAGGAGGCGCGTACGTTCCTCCGTGCGCTCGAGGAGGTGGAACGCGACGTCAAGCCCAAGACGGGCGACGCCGTCGCGGCGCGTCTGGCGTCGATGCGCATGTTCATGCAGCTGGCGATCGGCATGGTGGAGGGCTTTCGTCGCGGCGACATGCTGAAGCCCGAGGCGCTCAAGAAGGCAGGCAGCTAACCAGCACCTCTTTTTTGCCATGGACGTTCTATTGCTTCCGAACAACAGGAAAGGACAAGACTGATTATGAACGTAGCCCTTCTCATCGCAGGTGCCGTGGCAGTCGCAACAGGCCTCGCCCACTCCTACATGGGCGAGCGCCTGATTCTCATCCCGCTCTTCCGCTCGGGCGACTTGCCCTCCCACTCCCTTCGGAAGCGCGACCAAGCCGTGCTGCGCGGCGTCTGGCACTTCTTCTCCATCATGGTGTGGACTGCGGCAGGGCTGCTCTTCGCGCTTGCCCCCGCCACGCTCGGCGGCGGCGCGCAGACCGCGGTCCGCATCGTCGCGGGGTACTTTGCCGCATTCGCCGTTCTGGTACTCGTGCAGTCCCGAGGCCGCCACTTCGCCTGGTTGCTGGGCTCAGCGATCGCGGCTTCAGCCTGGTGGGCGACGCTCTAGCACAATGCGGTTGCGAAAGGAGCAATGCCATGATCCTCGTTCGGGAAGTGTTCCAGTTGAAGTACGGCCAGGGTGACGCGCTCCCGGGCCTGTTCAACGAGGCCCGCCAAACGTTTCTGCGTGACGTTCCCGCTCGGTTGTTGTTTGACCTGAGCGGACAGTTCTTCACCGCGGTCGTCGAGATCGAGGTGGAGAGCCTGGCAGCGTGGGAGCGCCGAATCGCGGAGCTTTTCAGCAACCCCGAAGCCACCGATTGGTTCGCGCGCCTGGCAAGCACAGTAGAGTCCGGCCGCCGCGAGTTCTATACCATCGCAGGCTGATGTCCATCGCCACCATCTGGGGCACAACGGAGGAGGAGCGCGCGCGCGCTTTCCCGTGCGACGCGCTCTTGCCGGAGGCAAACGCGGCGTATTATCGGGGTGTCACCGTGCGCGCACGGCCGGACATTGTCTTCCGCTGGCTCTGTCAGATGCGCGTCGCTCCCTACAGCTACGACTGGATCGACAACGTTGGACGGCAGAGTCCAAGACATCTGACCCCCGGCCTCGACGACCTCGCCGTCGGCCAGCGGATCATGACCACGTTCGAGCTGGTCGACTTTGACCGCAACCACCATCTGACGGGTCGCGTCACATCGCGGACGTTTGGCGACCTTGCCGTAACTTACCTTATTGCCTCAGAGTCTGCCGGCAGCTGCCGCCTTCTGGTGAAGATGGTTGTCGCCTACCCGCCCGGCTTACTGAGCCGCATTGTCCGCGTACTTCTGCCTTGGGGCGATCTCGTCATGATGCGCCGCCAACTACTCAATTTCAAGGAGCTTGCCGAGCGAACGCCGTTGGAGCTCGACTCCTTCCTCCCCACCTACGACTTCTCTGAGCGGCACAGCACCGTCGTGCGCGCGCCGCGCGACGCTGTCCGGCGCGCGGCCGAGGAGTGGCACCCGAGCGAGTCCTGGCTCTGGCGGCCGCTGCTCATCGCGCGCGGCCTCGGCGCGCCGAAGGGCACGCTGCGTGAGTGGGCGCAGTCGATGAGTTTCCTCTCCCTCGCCGACACCGAGGACGAGATGGTCTACGCGCAGGCCGGCCGCTTCTGGGCCCTGAACGAGCGCGCCGCCCTCGTCTCGCCGCGATCGGCCGATGAGCTGCTCGCGCTGGACGACCCGGGCGCCGCCGTCGGCGCGATGAGCGTCCGCTTCGAGTCGATCGCGCCGGACCGCACACGCGTGTCGACCGAGACGCGGGTGCGCGCGCTCGGGCCGCAGGCGCGCCGCCGGTTCCGGCTGTACTGGCTGCTCATCCGACCGTTCAGCGGCTTGCTGCGCCGCTCGATGCTCGCCGGTATCAAGAAGAAGGCCGAGCGCGGATAACCATGTTGCGGGTCGAGCACCGCTTGTGCTCATCCGCCCGAACACAATCCGCAGGCTTCCATGTCTCCGTAGTCAATATCGAGCCCGCATCAAGCCTTAGCCAAAGGAGGGTGAACTATGGCAGAACAGAGCCTTTACGAACGAATAGGGGGCGTCTACGCCATCGCCGCGGTAGTGGACCACTTCAGCGACCAACTTCTGAAAAATGCCAAGGTGCTTAGTGCAAACCCTGAACTGAAAGAATGGCACACGGTGAAATACCCTGGACGGTTGCCGGGCCTCAAGTTCTTGAGGACACTGTGGGTCTGCGC
>CAYQLM010000121.1:0-7096 GCA_964418365.1 uncultured Dehalococcoidia bacterium | reverse complement strand
AGCCGGAGAGGCCGCCCCACTGCGGCTGGTCCATCGTGATCTGGATGCCGTAGCTATGGCCGTGCCCCTCGCGGCGCAGCACATAGGCCGCGGCCGCCGCCTGCTGGATGAAGTTCTTCGGATGGCCGCCGCCCAGGTAGATCACGCACGACTTCGCGGCGTTCGTGACGAGGTGCGTCGTCTCCAGCACGTCGCCGATGATGTCGAACTGCACCATATGGCCCCAGCGCACGCGCGCGTTCGCCAGTGCCAGACCGTACATGCTGTCGCCTATCGCTGAGCTGTAGACCGGCACGCCCTGGCGGGCCGCTGCCGTCAGGATGCCCTCCTCCTTCGCCGCGGGCAGCACCGCCTGGCCGAGCTGCGCGAAGAACTCACGCGTAGTGTACGGCCGGTCGGTATCCAGTGTGCGGATGAAGCGCACGGCGAATTCCTCGGACGCCGTGAAGTCGGTCTCCGGCGCGAGGACATCGTAGAAACGGTTGAACTTAAGCCGGCCAAGCGCCACGTCGTCCGTCTCCGACGGATGCTGCCAGTGCGGCGCACCCAGCGTCTCGTACAGGTCGTGGAACAAGTTCGCGCCCGTGCTCACCACGCAATCGACCAGCCGGTGCTCGATCAAGTACGCGAGCACCGGCCGCATGCCGGCCGGCACCAGCGCGCCCGCGAAGCCGATGAAAATCGTCGTCTCCGGATCTGCGAGGGCGCGCGCCCAGATGCGTGCCGCCTCTGCGACGTGGCGCGCCTGGAACGACGTACCCGCCATCCGCTCGATCAGCTCCGCCGCGGAGGTGTGGCTCGTGATCGGGAACGGCTCGACGCGCCTCTGCCGGAGGTCGCTCATGGGCGCCGCCTCCCGGCCGTCGCCGCAACTTTGCGAACGACGCCCGAGCGTTCGTGCTCGAACAGCGGGATCGCCTCGCGGACGACGTGCGGGTACTCAAGCCCGCGCTCGAGCGCGCGCGTCTGCACTTCCTTCAGCTCGAACGCCTCCCGCGCGATCTCGATCGCCAGATCGGCGTCGAAGCCCTTGCAGGAAAAAACGTCGACCCAAACCTGACCGTGGTCCGGGAACGTGTGGACGGTGATATGACTCTCCGCGATCAAAACGAACCCGGAGACGCCCCAGTCTTCGGGCTTGCTGCCGACGTAGCGTTGGACGTGGGGGCCGGCGATCTTTGTCATGCCGATCGCGCTGGGGTACCTGTCGAGCAACCCCCGCACCAGCTCCTCGCTGGCAAGCTTCTCCGGGTTCCCGCGGAACCCATCGATAGTCAGGTGCATGCTGCACCTCCTTTCTGATGGGCCTCCGGCTGCCTTCCGCCTCAGGCGGACTGCTAGGCCGGAGAGGTCATAGAAGCCACCTCCCTTGGTGCCTTGTCATGCGCCGGACACGCTAAAGGCCAGCCAGCAGCTCCTTGTTCAGCCACTAGTGGCCCATGGTCCTTTCGATCCGGACTATGCTTGCGGGTCTCACAGGGCACGTGCCTCGGACCTAAGCCCGTACCGCCGCGTATACGAAAGCGATGCTAACACAGCATCTCGCTCCATGCAACAACGGAGCCGTAACAATATTCGGCAAATGCGTGGCGTTACTGCTGTGGTGGCGGCGACGGCGGTCCGCCGCCACCACGCCTGCGGCGGCGCCCGCCCCGGCGGCGGCGCCGGCGGCGCGCCTGCTCATCGGAGGGCTGCTGCGGTTGCACCGGCGGCGCCTGAATCTCCTGCACGGGCGGACCCGGGCGCGGTGGTGGTGGCGCAACGCGCTGCTCCGCCCCCTCCGACTCGAAGAGCTGCTTCTCGAACGTCTCCGTGAGCTCCTTCGGGCGTATGGCCGTGCCGTACATGAGACGGAACTGGTCAAGTGGCATCTCGACGGGTGCTTGCTCACCGTCGATCCAGAGCGAGATCGACTCCTTCGGGACGCTGATCTTGAACACGCGCGCTTCGCCAGTCGGCGTCGAGATGCGCGCGCCGACCTTGGGCAGCCCGCCCTTAATCTCGCGGTACTGGTCGAACTCGTAGGTCAAGCAGCAGAGGAGCCGGCCGCAGGCACCGGACAGCTTCGACGGGTTGAGCGGCAGGTCTTGCTCCTTCGCCATGCGGATCGAGACCGTGGGAAACGATGTCAGCCAGGAGCTGCAGCAGAGCCGCTCACCGCAGCGGCCGATCCCATCGACGATCTTCGCGCGGTCGCGGTCGCCCACCTGCAGGAACTGCACCCGGACGTTCAACTCTGTCGAGAGCGTCCGCGACAGCGGCCGGAAGTCGACCCGGTCTTCGGAGGTGAAGTAGAAGGTGATCTGCGCGCCGTCCAGGCTGTAGTCGCCGCCGACGATGCGCATGTTGAACCTGTCATCGGTCGCGCGACGGCGCACCGTCACTAGCTGGTCAGCGGCCCTTTTTTTTAGCTCCTGCGCTTTCTCCAGGTCCTCGGGCGCCGCGATGCGCAGGACCGGCTTCAGGCTGTCCTTGATCTCGCTCGCGATAACCTGGCTCGGCGCGATGACCACGCGACCGATCTCCCGCCCGTGCGAGGTGTCGACGACGACGTAGTTGCCCACATCCAGCTCGAACCCGCGGGCATCGAAATAATAGACTCTGCCGGCTTCCTTAAAGCGGACACCGACCGGCGTCCGTTGTTGGTCTGTCATCTCGCGGGGCGCGACTCGACCCGCCTTGGGCGGGGAATCGCGCGCCTCCTTTCGATTAGCGGCGCGGAGCGGCGGGCAGCTCCAGGAGCATGACCTCCAACGCCAGCGTGGGGCTGGCGTGCTCCTCCAGATGTCTCCGGCCGTTGCTGATGGCCGAGAGCGCCCGCACGGCGCCGGTCACCCCATATTGTGCCGCCTGAGCACGCAGCGTGTCCAGCCGGTCAGATTCGGCGGCGAGCGGCTCCTGTCCGGCCGCCGTGACGAGCACGTCGCGCCACCAGCCAGACCAGCATTCGAGCGCGCCCCGAACGAACTGAGCGTCTCGCGAGAATCGAGCCCCGAGGCCGGACGCGTAGCTGAAGCGCTTGTTGTAGTCCCCGGCCACCACCGCCTCGATCTCGTCCAGAAGCCGTTCCCGCTCGATCAGCAGGCGCTCGTCCTGGAGCACGGTGACCGCCCAGCCAAGGCGGCCTTGCGCCAGCCGGGCCAGGTTCGCCGCCTGCTCCGGCTCCGCCCCCCAGCGATCGCGCAGCGCCTGTTCGATCGCCTCCCGCGGCACGCCGCCGAAGGCGATCCGGCGACAGCGCGAGCGCACCGTTTCGGGCAGGCGCTCCTCGTGCGCCGAGATGAGGACGAGGACCGTGTTGGGCGCCGGCTCCTCGAGCGTCTTCAGGAATGCGTTCGCCGCCTCGACCGTCATCGCCTCCGCCGGGTCGATGATGACGACGCGGTAGCGCGCATCGACCGTCGTGCGGCTGACGACGCGCTCGATGCGGCGGAGCTGGCAGATGCGGATGTCGCGCGAGTTGTCGGCGCCGTGGTCGCGGTGATCGGACTCATCGCACAGGCCACCGACGGTCACCCACTCGATGTCCGGGTGCTTGTCTTCCTCGATCAGCCGGCACGTTCGGCAGCTGTTGCAGGGCACACCCGCGGCTTCTTCGTCCTGTAGGCGAGGCTTTCCAGCCTCGCCGTCCGCACGCTCCCGAGCCTGGAAAGGCTCGGCTACGGGAGAGCCACCGCGTAGGCGAGGCTTTCCAGCCTCGCCCTCTGCACGCCCCCCAGCCTGGAAAGGCTCGGCTACGGGAGAGCCACCGCGTAGGCGAGGCTTTCCAGCCTCGCCCTCTGCACGCCCCCCAGCCTGGAAAGGCCCGGCTACCCGGTGTTGTTCGCAGTTCAGCGCCTGCGCGAACCGGCGCGCCGCCGTCGCGCGGCCGACGTGCTCGGGTCCCGCGAAGAGGTACGCGTGCGACAGCCTGGCCGGGTCCTCAACTGCCCGGCGCAGGACAATAACCGCGCGCTCCTGGCCAACGATGCCCCAGGCGCTACTCATTCCATATGTCCGCGCGCATGAGATCGTCGTAGGTCTCTCGGCGGCGGACGAGCCGCGCGTGGCCCTCGCGCACAACGACAACGGCGGGCCGCTGCGACAGGTTGTAGTTGCTCGCCATCGCCGGGCAGTACGCCCCCGATGCGGGCAGCGCCAGCACGTCGCCCGCGGAGAGCGCCGGCAGCTCGATGTCCTTGATCAGCACATCGCCCGACTCGCAGTACTTCCCGGCGATGGTGACACGCTCCGCCGGCGGCTCCGTCGCGCGGTTTGCGACGAGCGCCTCGTAGCGGGCGTCGTACATCGCCGGACGGATGTTGTCGGCCATGCCGCCGTCGACCGAGACGTACGTCCGCACGCCAGGGATCTCCTTGCGCGCGCCCACCGTGTACAACGCGACGCCCGCGCGCGCGACGATCGCGCGGCCCGGCTCGACGAAGAGCATCGGCTCCGGCAACGCATGTTTCGCCAGCGCCTCGCGCAGCGACTCGGCGACCGCCTGCGCATACTGCGCGGCGCTCGGTGCGGGCTTGTCGCGGACGTACTGCGCCGCGAAGCCGCCGCCGACGTTGTACTCACGCAGCTCCAGCCCGTGGCGGTCGCGCATGTCGCGCGCGAAGGCGATCATGACCTCGTTCGCCTGCCAGTACGGCTCCAGCTCGAAGATGGGCGAGCCGAGATGGTAGTGCAAGCCCAGCACCTCGAGGTCCGGCGACGCCTGCGCCTGTTCGACGGCCTGCTCCGCCTTCCCGCCCTCCATCGTGAAGCCGAACTTCGCGTCGACGATGCCCGTCGTCGTCTTGGCGTGCGTGTGCGGGTCGACACCGGGCGATACGCGCACGAGCACCGGCTGTCGACGGCCTGCTTCGCCAGCGATGCGCGGCAGCAGCTCCAGCTCGCGGAAGTTATCGATGACGATACGGCCCACGCCCGCATCGACGGCCTCGCGCAGCTCCTGCTCCGACTTGTTGCTGCCGTGGAAGATGATGCGCTCCATAGGGAAGCCGGCCGCGCGCGCGACGACGAGCTCGCCGCCGGAGACCACGTCCATCCCGAGCCCTTCCTCGGCGACGAGCGCGGCCAGCCAGCGCGCCAGATACGCCTTCGAGGCGTAGGCGACGGCGCTGGGCGCGTACTGCTCGGCGAACGCCTCGCGGTACTCACGACAGGTCGCGCGCAGCTCGTCCTCGTCGAAGACATAGAGCGGCGTGCCGAACTCGCCCGCCAGCTCGACGGCGTCGCACCCGCCGAGCGCGAGGTGGCCGTCGGGCGTCACGTCCGCCGTGCGCGGAAAGATAGGAACAAGAGCGGGATCCAGGAGCATGGCCGCAGTATAGCTCGTACCTGGCGATGCTAGACTACCGCTGTGGACGTGGCCGGTGTCGTCTTGGGCTCGATCAGTCTAGCTGTATCGCTGCTATTGGCGGCATATCAGTTTCAACGCACTGCCCGTTTTCGCAGGCCCCTGTTCAAGCTGGAAGATGCTCATGTTCCGGTTGAGGGTGATGTCTCGACTGCGGACAAGGCTTACGTCAGGCTCGGAGATGGCAAGGTTATGCTAAACGCGCGTGGCGCAAACCGCCCCATAGCCATTAGGCAACTTCAAGTCTTCTTCACGGACGAGGAAGGACGTCCGCGAGGCGGCTCAGGGTCCTCGGGTTTCTCTATGGACCGGCTTGGCGGGACAGGCATCGGCGAGTTGCCATTCCTAGTGCAATTGGTGGCAGAGCGATGGTACGCGCTTCCACATAGATGTCCCGCGCGTGCTGGTACCTGTAAGCTCAGGACGTCCCCGCCGACTTCGAGTTGAGTTGTATCTACAGAGCCCCGAGGAGGTCTTTGTCGTGCCCGTTCCTCTCGTCCTCGATGGCGGTGGTGCAGTCTATGGACTAGATGATGTACGGGAACGCCGCCGATTCCTTGCACGCACCGTCTGGCGGGCAAGGGGAATTCGAGACAGACTACGTCGCCTGACACGGCTCCGCTTGTAAGAGTTCCGCACCCGCTACCGCGACGGTTCGCCAAGTCAAATGCGTAGCGCAAGCTACCCCGTCTTTAGCCTTTCGGCGAAGAAGAGGGGTTCGGTGAGGGAGGGCGCTGCGCTTCCGTGCGACGCCGCCAGGCCGGCTAGTTCAGCGTGGCTTTGCGTACTCGGCCAGGCCCGACCAGTCGACGCTAACCCAAGGCTCATTGCCGACGACCCAGGCGTCGTGGCCGGGAGGGCATATGAACACGTCGCCCGGGCCGGTGTCATACTCTTCGCCGCTCACACGCCGCTCATGCCGCCATCGGAACCGCTGCCCATCGTCATCGTCGGCAGCAGGCCCGGCATGAAGATCACAAGCGCACCGTAGACGACGAGCCCTATCGCCGCCACGCCCGCTACCTGCCGGCCAAGCGGCGTCGATTTCTCGGCAAAGATGAGCAGCGTGATGAGCGCCATCGCCCCCACGTTCATCATCCCCAGCGGGAAGAGAATGACGAAGAGCATCCAGCAGCAGCCAAGGCAGTAGAGCCCGTGCTCCAGCCCCATGCGGAACGCGCCTAGATGGCCTTCGCGCCAGGAGGTCATCACGAACGCCATCGGCGTACGGCACTTGGATAGGCAGGCGTACTTCAGGGGCGAAAGCTGGTAGAGCCCGGCCAGCACGAGCACGCCGCCGCCGAGACGCGCCGCGTTGTCTATCAGCCAGCCGGAGTGGCCAGCCAGCGACTCGAGACCGACGGCGACGCCGTACGCCAGCACGCCGAACAGCGTCCAGACGACGAGGTAGGAGCTCACGAACAGCCACGCCGGCACGAAGGGCCGGCTTTGCGCTCTGCGGTTCTCCTGCACACGGGCGAAGGTGAGGATCATTGGCGCGGCGGTGGGAAACATCATCGCCACCATCATCGCCACCCAGATGGCGATGAAGAGCGGCGCGCCCATGCCCATCGTTAGCGACATCATGTCCTCGTCGCTAGCGGTCGCCCACTGCCAGACGAGCAGCGCCCACGCCGCCGCAGCGAGCAGAAGCAGCGACGCCAGAATGACGTTACGCTCGCGGAGAAGGGGATAGGAAGCGGTGGTGGTAGCCATCAGCGATCAGCCTTCAGCGTTTCGCACAGCCCG
>CAYQLM010000120.1:0-7163 GCA_964418365.1 uncultured Dehalococcoidia bacterium | reverse complement strand
GGTAGTTGAGCAGCTTGCACGCGGCGAAGAGCGCGTCGTCGGCGTAGAAGTTCTCCGCGTAGAAGATGTGGCCGCTCGCTTCGCCTCCGATCGGCGTGTTCGTCTCGCGCATGCGCATCTTGATGTACGAGTGGCCGGTGCGCCACACCTCCGGCCGCGCGCCGCGCGCCGTGAGCGAATCGAGGACGGGCTGCGTCGCCTTGACGTCCATGATCACGCGCGCGCCGGGCTGCTGGTCGAGCTGCTGGAACGCCAGCAGCGCGAAGAAAAACTCCGCCTCGTGCCGCTCGCCGCGCTCATCGATGACGCCGAGGCGGTCGCCGTCGCCGTCGAACGCGAGGCCGATGTCGGCGCCGCTCTCGCGCACCTTCTCCTGGAGGCAGACGACGTTCTCCGGCATCTGAGGGTCGGGCAGGTGGTTGGGATACTTGTTGTCCAGCTCGGTGTGGATCTCGACAACGTCGCAGCCGATCTCGCGCAGCAGCGGTGGCGCGTAGAGCCCGGCCACGCCGTTACCCGTATCGACCGCGACGCGGAACGTGCGCGCGAGCGTCGCGATCGACTTGAGGTGCGCGAAGTACTCGGGCATGATCGCGCGCTCGATGACCTTGCCTGCGCCCGACTGGAACGCGCCCGCATCGAGCACCTTCTTCACTTCGAGGATCTCCTCGCCCGCGATTGGCCTGTTCCCCCGGCCGACGAGCTTGAAGCCGTTCTCGTCCGGCGGGTTGTGGCTGCCGCTCACGTTGATCCCGCCCGCCAGCCCCCAGTGGCCCACGGCGAAGTACAGCGCCGGCGACGTGCTCATGCCGATGTCGTAGACCGTCGCGCCGGTCGACGTGAGGCCGCGTGTGAGCGCCGCCTTGAGCGACGCGCCCGACGCCCGGTTGTCCTGCCCGACAGCGATCTCGTTCCCGCCCTCGTGCTCGGCCACGTACGTGCCGAACGCGCGGCCCAGCAGCTCCGCCAGCTCCTCGTTGATGCCGCTGGGGTACTTCCCTCGTATGTCGTACGCGCGAAACACGCCGGGATCGATGGTCATGTATGTTCCTTTCGTATCTTCCGGACGCGGCTCAATAAATGGACTGTTCAGCCCACGTCTGTCCACCATCGATGGTCTTGAGGAGATGAGATGTCGTGGTGCAGTCCACTGGGACGTTCTTGTTGGGTGCAAGATGTTGCGTGCCAAGGCAGTGATCGGTTTCACCGTAGGCCCACCCCTCTTGGGCAGTTTCAAAGTCAATTTGCACAAGGTCTATATAGTCCCTGAAAGGCTTGTTGGTCTGAACCGCAGACCAACTAACACCTCCATCATGAGTAGCGTATAACTGGTCGGCTAGAAGGTACCAATTGCTGGCGTCCGCCAAAGACAAGTTCGGCGACGACCCGAAGAAGACGTCGCCGGTCGATCTCTCCGGTTGCAACGGCGCACCCGCTGGCGTCCATGACTTACCACTGTCATGCGTGACGAAGAAGTAGAGCGAAGATCCGCTTGGCGAGCTTGACGTAAGCAGCTGGATCGGCAACACGCCATCTTGCCCGGTGAGGAAGTGCGGTACAGCCAGATGGACTTGTTGCGGCCCGTCGGCTGATTGGAATGGCACTTGCTGGCGCTCCCACGTAACGCCGCCGTTACTGGTCGCGAAGAGCTGATTGAGGGCAGGCCCTCCCGCCATCCATCCGTCTGAGGACGAGGTAAAGGCCAGCACGCCGGCGAAGGGAAACGAGGCGTTCACCTTCGTCCACGTATTGCCTCCGTCACTCGTCCCGTAGAGGTAAGCCCGGCTGGAGGTGCCGCTTGTCGAAAGCCCTTCCTCGAGCCATCCTACATTGCCGTCCAGGAAGTAGATTCCGACACCCAGCAAGCCGGCACCAACCGTAAGCTGCAGTGAATGCGCTGACCATGTCCTACCCCCGTCTGTCGTATGGAAGATTGTGGCTCTGGGCGGAACTGACGGAGTGGGTCCGCCCGATGATGCCGGGGCCCCGTCCACGTTGGCCATCCAAGCTGACTCGCTGTTCAAGAAAAAGAAACTAGGCGTTGGCTGATGAGAAAAAAGCTGAAGGTCGAGAGCAGGCGGCGTGACGTCCTGCCAGCTGTGCCCATCGTCCGCCGTACGGGCCACCCCGCGCGCGGTTACTGCCCAAGCATCGTTCGCTGAAACGGTCTGCAAGTAGTACACGCGAGTCCCTACGCCGTTCGAAGCGTGAGAGGATCCGCCACACGCTGAAATGATGCCCAACAGCATGAGACAGGGCGCGCCGATGAAGGAGCCTGGCCTCATCCTAACCTCGCACCGAGTTTGTGGAACTCGGCTGGATTATACTACGGTCGATCGTTATGGCCTTGAACGAACGCATCGGCTTCATCGGGTTGGGCATCATGGGGCGGCCGATGGCGCGCAACCTCATGAAGGCCGGCTACGCGCTCACCGTCTGGAACCGCAGCCGGCCCGGCATCGCTGCGCTCGTCGCCGAAGGCGCGCAGGAGGCCGCCTCACCGCGAGACGTCGCGCAGCGCAGCGGTGTGGTGATCACGATCCTCGGCGACTCGCCTGATACGGAGCGCGTCGCGCTGGGCGACGACGGCATCATCGCGGGCGCGGACGACGGCCTCGTGCACATCGACATGTCGACGATCTCGCCGGCCGTCACGCGCTCGATCGCAGAGCGATACGCCGCGGCGGGCGTCGAGATGCTGGACGCGCCGGTGAGCGGCGGCGAGCAGGGCGCCATCGACGGCACGCTCTCGATCATGGCCGGCGGCAAGCGCGAGGTGTTCGATCGCTGCCGGCCGCTCTTCGAAACGATGGGCAAGACGATCGTCTACTGCGGGGCTGTCGGTTCCGGCCAGGTGGTGAAGCTGTGCAACCAGGTCGTCGTCGGGCTGAACAACCTCGCGATGAGCGAGGCGCTTGTGCTCGCGGCGAAGGCGGGCGTCGATCCCGCGACGATGGTCGAGGCGGTGCGAGCGGGCGCCGGCTCATCGTGGGCGCTGCACAACCTCGCTCCGAAGGTGCTTTCGGGCGATTTCAAGCCGGGCTTCAAGGTCTGGCAGCAGCAGAAGGACCTGCGCCTCGCGCTCGAGCTGGCCGACCAGGGCCACACGCCGCTGCCGGGCACAGCGCTGGTGCGCCAGCTCTTCGCTGCGCTGGAGGCGGAAGGCCTCGGCGAGGCGGGCACCCAGGCACTCGTGAAAGCGCTCGAAAAGCTGGCGAACGCTTCGATCGCCGAAATGTAGGGGCGGCCCTGCGTGGCCGCCCCGTCCCCGCAGGCGCCGCGTCGTAGGGGCGGGTCTTCAGACCCGCCCTGTCGCCGTCAGGCGACGCCGAACTGTCATCTTTCGCTTCGCTCTGGGTGACGGTGGTATGTTGTTAGCGTGAGCGAACACGCCGCATCCCCGAACGCCCCGCCCGCCACGCGCGCGCGCCTGCGCATCGATCCCGTCTTCGTGTTCATCGCGGCGGCGGTGCTCGCGCTCGATCAGCTAACGAAGGCGATCGTGCGCGCGACGCTCGCGCCGAACGAGGCCTGGCCCCATCGCGACTGGATCCTCAACATCATCAACGTCAGCAACAGCGGCGCGGCGTTCGGCATTCTGCAGGGGCAGACGGCGTTCCTGGTCGTAACGTCGATCATCGGCGTGGCGGCGATCGCGCTCTACTACATGTACCCGCCGCTGGAGCACGGCCTGCTGCGCATCGCGCTGGCGCTGCAGCTCGGCGGCGCGGCGGGCAACCTGCTGGACCGCATCCGCACCGGCGAGGTGACGGACTTCATCAACTTCCGCTACTGGCCCGCCTTCAACGTCGCCGACTCCAGCATCAGCATCGGCGTGGCGACGATCTTTTTCTTCTTCCTCGTGCTGGAAGGCGATCGCTTCCGCGCCAAGCCGCCGGATGGTGGCTGATCCGCCTCAGGCGGACGAGCTCGTCGCCGATGTGGACGGCGAGCGGCTCGATCTCTTCGTCGCGCGCGCGCTGCCGGAGCTGACGCGCTCGCGCGTGCGCCATCTCATCGACGAAGGCCTCGTCACGGTCGATGGCCGCCTGCCCGCGAAGGCCGGCCTCGCGCTCGATGCCGGCGCTCGCGTGCGCGTGACGGTCCCGCCGTCCGAGCCCCCGGGGCTGGTGCCTGAGGCCGTGGCGCTGCGTATCGTGTACGAGGACGGCGACATTCTCGTTGTCGATAAACCGGCAGGGATGGCGGTGCATCCCGCGCCCGGGCACGGCGCGCACACGCTGGTGAACGCGCTGCTCGCGCACGCGCCGCAGCTCTCGCGAGCGGGCGGCGAAGGGCGGCCGGGCATCGTGCACCGGCTCGACAAAGACACGTCCGGGCTAATCATCGTCGCGAAGAACGACGAAGCGCACGCGGCCCTGGCGCGCCAGCTCAAGGAGCGCCAGGTGGAGAAAACCTACATTGCGCTGGTGGAGGGCCGCCTGCAGCAGCGCGAAGGCGTGATCGATGCGCCGCTCGGGCGCCACCCGGCGCAGCGCAAGAAGCAAGCCGTGGTGCCGGGCGGCCGCGCAGCGCGCACGCGCTATCGCGTGCTGCGCGAGATCAACGGCCGCACGCTGCTCGAGGCGTATCCCGAGACGGGGCGCACGCACCAGATCCGCGTCCACCTCGCGTCGATCGGCCATCCCGTCGCGGGCGACCGCGTGTACGGCCGCGGGCGCGCGGCGGTGCCTTCGCTGCGACGGCAGTTCCTGCATGCGTCGCGCCTGGCGTTCCGTCACCCGCGCACCGGTGCGCGCATCGAGCTGTCGGCAGAGCTGCCGGAAGACCTGCGCGCGGTGCTCGCCGAGCTTGAATCGTAGGGGCGGCCCGGCGTGGCAAGCCCTGTCGCCGCCAGGCGACCCCTGTAGGGGCGGCCCTGCGTGGCCGCCCTCTGCCGCTGTCGCTCGGTTCCAGGGTTCCGCGCCAATGCGCCCTCTGCTACAATCCGCCCACGTTACCCTGGCGGCAGCCGGCAAGGAGGTCGGTCTTGGAGTTTTTCATCACCTGGGCCCTCGTGCTCGGCCTGCTCGTCGTGCCGGCGATGACCAACTACTTCGTCAACCGCTACTACGCGACACCCGGCTCGAGCCTTGCGGCCACGCCGGAGCTGATCGCGGCGAGCCTGACGCTCACGTTTGCCGTACTCGCCGCCGCGGTGGTCGTCGCGCTCGGCGTGGCGCTGGGCTGGACGGACCTCAAGCGCGAGATCGAGGACTTCATGCAGATGGGCCTCGTCGGCTACGGGCAGCACCGCCCGCTCGCGCTGCCCGGCGTGCTCTCCGCCGTCTCGATCGGCGAGACGGCGCTGCTCGGCCTGCTCGGCGCATTCCGCATCCCCAGCCGCTTCGTGCGCTAGTCTAGGTCGAACCCCCGCCGGAAGGCGGGGCATGAGCGGCGTCAGCTATGCCCCAGCATTCATGCTGGGGTACTCGAAATCGCCTGCTACAATCGTCGCATGACCGTTCGCACGCGCTATGCGCCCAGCCCGACCGGCATCCCGCACGTCGGCAACATCCGCACGGCGCTGTTCGACTGGCTGTATGCCCGCCATAGCGGCGGGAAGTTTGTCCTACGCGTCGAGGACACAGATCGAGCGCGCTATGATCCGCGCGCGCTCGATGGGATCTATGAAAGCCTACGCTGGCTGGGCCTCGATTGGGACGAAGGGCCGGAGGCCGGCGGCCCGTACGGGTCCTACTTCCAGTCGCAGCGGTTGGAGCACTACCAGCGCTACGCGCGCGAGCTAATCGAGCGCGGCCACGCCTACGAGTGTTTCTGCTCTCCCGAACGGCTCGCGCAGGTGCGCGAAGAGCAGCAGAAACGCAAGCAGCCGCCGCGCTACGACCGTCTCTGCCGTGACCTCTCGGGTGCCGACCGGGAGGTGAAGCGCGCCGCCGGCATCGCGCCGGTCGTGCGCTTTCGCATGCCCGACGACGGCACGACGGCGTTCGAGGACCTCGTGCGTGGCCTCATCGCCGTGGAGAACTCAACGCTGGACGACTTCGTCATGCTGAAGTCGGACGGCTTCCCGACCGGCGTGTATTCCATTGTGATAGACGACCACCTGATGGAGATCACCCACGTAATGCGCGGCGAGGAGTGGGTCTCGACGACGCCGCGTCAGCTCCTGGTCTACCAGGCGCTTGGTTGGGAGCCGCCGCGCTTCGCACACATCTCCGTCATCGTTGGGCCGGACAGGGCGAAGCTGAGCAAGCGCCACGGCGCAATGTCTGCGCTCGACTATCGCGATCAGGGGTTCCTTCCGGAGGCGCTGCTGAACTACCTCGGCCTGCTCGGCTGGTCGCTCGATGACCACACGGTGATCATCTCGCGCGAGCAGTTCATCGAGAGCTTTTCGCTCGATCGGCTTGGGAAGAACCCGGCCGTGTTCGATCTCGAGAAGCTTACGTGGATGAACGGCGTCTACATCCGCGAGCACGTCTCTGAAGATCGCCTCGCCGATCTGCTCGTCGAGCGTCTCGACCGCGATCTGCCGCCGTCCGCAGCGCGCCCGATCGACCGCGCGCTCGTGCTGCGGCTGCTGCCGCTCATCCGCGAGCGCATGCAGACGCTCGCCGACGCCGCGCCCATGGTCGAAGGCTTCTTTGTCGATGACCTGTCCTACACGCCGACTGCCCTGCTGGGCAAACGCTTCCGCGATAACGCCCCCGGCGCGCTCGATGCGCTCGCTAGGGCCAGGGAACGCGCCGCTGCGCTGCCGTCGTGGGAACACGGCGCGCTGGAGCTGGCGCTAAGGTCGCTGGCGGAGGGGCTCGGCATGAAGGCCGGGGATCTCTTCATGCTGCTGCGTGTCGCGGTGACCGGGAAGCCGGTCTCGCCGCCGCTGTTCGAGAGCATGGAGGTGCTCGGCCGCGAGCGCTGCCTGCGTCGCATCGAAGGCGCGCTGGACATTCTGTCGAAGGCAATCGTGTAGGGGCGACCCGATGTGGTCGCCCCTCGGCGTTCCTCCGTAGCTACTGCTGTAGGGGCGGGTCTCGACCCGCCCTCGACGCTCCTGTAGGGGCGGGTCGAGACCCGCCCTCGACGCCGCACGCGTCGGCTGCGTTGCCTCCCGTTTTGAGGCCATGCTATCCTTTTCGTGGATTGGGGATTCGTCTAACGGTAGGACAGCGGATTCTGGATCCGTATGTGGGGGTTCG
>CAYQLM010000119.1:0-7311 GCA_964418365.1 uncultured Dehalococcoidia bacterium | reverse complement strand
TGCACGCTGATCTCGAAGTCCTTCTGCGCCAGCCCGACGAGGTACGCGCACTCGATGACGGTACCCTTCTTGGCGATGCGCTCGTAGATCTCCCAGCCCTTGCCGGGCGCGCCCAGCACGTTGTCCTTCGAGACCTTCACGTTCTCGAACTTCACCTCGCACTGCTTGTCCGATGCGATCGTCTTCAGCACCGTATGCGAAATACCCGCACTCTTCGCGTCGACGATGAACAGCGTGATGCCGTCCTCACCCTTGGCGCCCGTCCGCGCGACCACCGTCATGTAGTCGGCGACGTGCGCGTCGCGGATGAAGAGCTTGGTGCCGTTCAGCACGTAGCCGCCGCCGTCCGCCTTCGCCTGCAGCTCGACACCCTCCGCGTCGAACCGCGCCGATGGCTCCGTGAACGCCAGCGTCCAGATGTGCTCGCCCGACGCGATCTTCGGCAGGTACTGCTGCTTCTGCGCGTCCGAGCCCGCCTCCAGCAGCGCGATCGCGCCGCCGACGCCTGTCGGAATGAAGGGGCCCGGCACCAGCGCCCGGCCGAACTCCTCGACCAGCACGATCAGGTCCAGGAACTCGAAGCCCTGGCCGCCGTACTGCTCGGGGATGATCAGCCCCTGCCAGCCCAGCTCCGCCATCTTCTTCCACAGCTCCGGCGAGTAGCCCTTCTCGTCGTCCTCCATCTCTCGCACGTGCTTCTCCGGCGCTTCCTTCTCCAGGAAGTCGCGCGCCGCGTTCTTCAGCAGGTCCTGCTGTTCGCTCAGTCCCAGGTCCATATTGTTGTCTCCTCTCTCTGCGTTATTGAACGTCTTGGAGGTTGGAAGCTGGATGCTGGATTGCATCGAGCCGTCGTCCTCCTGATCCAGCCTCTAGCTTCGAACTTCCAGCTATTGCTTCCCCGCCTCCTCTATCTCATTGATCTTCGCCGCCATGATGAAATCGTTCTCTGACAACCCGCCGATGCTGTGCGTGAACACCTCGAGCTTCACCCGGTTCCACGACACGCAGAAGTCCGGGTGATGCCCCTCCGCTTCCGCGATCTCCGCCAGCGTGTTCACGAACCGCATCGCTGCCACGAAGTCCTTGAACTTCAGCGCCCGCGTGATCTTGAGCGGCTCCCCATCGATGAGCTTCCACCCGCCCACCGACGCGAGCAGCGCCTCCGCCTCCGAGCGCGTCATCGGCTTCGTCCCGCCCTCGCAGGGAACGCAGTGTCGCGCTGCTAGCTCGGTCATTGACAGCAATGGAAGTGTTTCGAGCGGCACCAGTTTCTTGTTGATGGGATCAGGTGCGACAGCGAAACCGTCCAGCGTGAATGCTCCGAGCAGCGGCTCCGAACCTTCGTCCCCAAAGACACAAAGGGTATGGATGGTCCGGCCTTCGATTCGGACCGCCACTTCCCCAACGTCACGCTCAATCGTACGCCCGTCGGCGACCTTGAACAGCCGCCGAAACGACGGCTGGATCCCGAGTGCCTGCAAGAGGGAAGCCGGCACCCACGTGTAGAACGCTCCAGTGTCCACCACGGCGTCAACGGACGTAAAAGGCCCTTCCGGCGTCGCGGCGATCTCTAGCGGAAAACGAAATACCCCCATGGAATCCTACTCTCGTGGTAGCCCGAGCCCGCGCTGGGCGATCACCGTGCGCTGGATCTCGCTCGTGCCGCCGGCCAGCGTCGACCCCACCTGCGTGCGGTACATCCGCTCGATGCGCCCATCGAGCGGCGCGTGCGCCGAATCCGGCCCGAGCTGCCCGTGCAGCCCGGCCAGGTGCGCCGCCGTCTTCGCGATGCGCTGCCCGAGCTCCGAGCAGTACAGCTTCATAATCGAGGCCTCCATGTTCGGGATCAGCCCCTTCGACTGCATGCTCGCGATGCGGTACGAGAACATGATCGCGATCTTCGTCTCGATGAAGCGGTCGGCCAGCTCGAAACGAGCCGTCGTCGTGTGCTGCTTGCTCCAAAACGGCTGCGTCGCGAACGCGATCTCCTTCAGCAGCTCCTCCAGGCTGATCGCGCTGAGGATGCCTGAGCGCTCGAAGTCCAGCGTCGTCGTCGCAACGTACCAGCCGCGGTTCAGCTCACCCAGCACGCTCTTCTTCGGCACGCGCACGTTATCGAAGAACACTTCGTTGAAGCTGTGTACCTCGGTCATGTTCGTCAGCGGCCGCACACTGATCCCCGGCGCGTGCATATCGACGATGAACGCGCTGATGCCCTTGTGCTTCGGCGCGTCCTGATCCGTGCGCGCCAGCAGCATCATGCGCTCGGCCCGGTGCGCGCCCGATGTCCAGATCTTCTGGCCGTTGATCACGAAGTCGTCGCCATCTGCGACAGCGCGCGTCTGCAGCGACGCCAAGTCCGAGCCGGAGCCGGGCTCGCTGAAGCCCTGGCACCAGTACACCTCGCCCGAGAGGATGCCGGAGAGGTGCTCCTGCTTCTGCTCGTCGTTGCCGTGCACGATGATCGTCGGGCCGATCAGCCCGATCGCGAGGAAGTTCGGTCGCGGCGCCCGCGCCCGCGCCATCTCCTCGTTGTAGACAAACTGCTGCATCACGGACAGGCCTGCGCCGCCGTACTCCTTCGGCCACGCGGGGGCGACCCACCCGCGCTTGGCTAGGATCTTCAGCCAGTCCCGGTCGCGCGTGTCTTCGCCCACGCCCACGCCGAGGACCGCCTCGTCCGGCTGACGCAGCCCCTCCGGCAGCTCCCGCGCGATGAACTCGCGCACCTCTAGGCGGAACGCCGCTTCCTCTGGCCTATCTCCAAAGTCCATGCTCTACCCCACGATCTGGACGACGCCGCTGTCGCCGTTCACGATGACCTTCGCGCCGTCCGGAATGATCTCTGTCGCATTGCCCGTCGCCACGACGGCCGGTATCCCGTACTCGCGCGCGATGATCGCCGGGTGCGAAAGGATGCCGCCGGTGTCGGTGACCAGCGCGCCCACCTTGACGAACAGGATCGACCACACAGGCGACGTGATCGGGCAGACGAGCACGTCCCCGGGCTGCAGCCGGTCGAACTGCTCCTCGCCCATGATCACGCGCGCCGGGCCGGTGTAGGAGCCCCTGCCGGCGGCGATGCCCTTCAGCTCGCGCCCGCCGGCCGCGCCGCGCCGGTTGCTCTGCTCCGGCTCGAAGACCTTCTCCGTCGCGTACATGAGCACTTCCATCGCCGTGCGCGTTTCCGCCGGAAACACGTCGAGCGGCGGTATCGGCGGCTCGGTCCCGTAGCTCGCCGGCGGATCGAACGCCTCGGCGGCAGAGAAGTCGTTCCGCCGCTGGTCAATGACGCCGCGGGCGGGCGTTTGTCCGCGCAGCGCGGCGACCACTTCAAGGTACGTGAGGAAGAACACATCGTCCGCGGATGCGAGCGCGTTCTTCGCGGACATCCGTTTGGCCGCTTCGAGGGCGGCGAAGCGCGACAGCGCGAGCGGGACGCTCACAGTATAGAATTCGTTCTCCTCGCGGATCGGGTACGCCCGCTGCGCGTCCTCCAGCATGGAGCTGAACTCCGCGCGCAGCTCCTCCGTCGGCAGCGCGGCGACGGCCCTGTCTCTCGCTTCGGCGCGCGTTGCGGCCAGCCGTTGCTGCTCCTCCTGCACGCCCGCTGGCTTGCGCAGCTCGTCCTGCAGCAGTTGCCCGACAAGCTCAGGTCGCTCGTTCAAGCACGGCTCGACGAGTTCGTAGCGGAGTGCTCGGCAGCCGTATCGATACATGTAGTCCTCGAACGCCGCCGAGAGCTCACTGCTGTGCTCCGCAAGCACCGTGCCGACAGCTTCCGGCTGCGCGTTCGCGATCGCGGCCCGCAGCTCTTCGTTCGCGCGGATGCGGCCGGCGAGCTGCGCGAGCGCCCGGGCCGGCTCGCTCGACATCTCGGACAGGCCGGCGAACAGCGGCAGTACCTCGACGTCGCTGTACCCGAGCTTGTCGCGACAGAAGAACATGAGGTTGATGATCGGGAACCACGTCAGCGTGAGCAGGAAGTGCGTGTCGAGTCCGTCTTGCGAGAACCGCCACACGTGGTCCATGTGCTCCGCGAGCTGCTCGTCCGAGAGCGACGCGAGATCGACCGCCCGCAGCCGTTCGATGTCCTTCGTGAGCTGCGGCCGCAGCTCCGCGTACCAGCGTTCCACGATCTGCCGGTCCAGCCGCGATCGAAGCGATGCCTTGCAGCGAGCCGCTCGCTTGCGGTAGGCCGGATGCACGCGCAGCACCGACCACAGGACGAACTTCGGCGGCAGCTTGGAAGGCCCGGCTCCATCGCCCGCGCCCAGCGGCTTCATGCGCTGGTACACGTAGCCGCCGATCTCGCGGAACTCGAGCGCCTCCAGCGGAAAGCCGAACTCTTCAAACACCTTCCGGAACGCGCTGTTGATGCCCTCGATGAGGCAGCTCGCGCCCAGCGGCGTCATCGGCCTCGGATAGTGGCTCGCCTCGCGCTGCCAGTACCCCGGCGGCGGAACGATTGCAGACGTTGTGGCGTGTTGCTTGGTGGTAGTCATCAGTACCTCGGCAGCCCCAGCCCGCGACTCGCGATAATGTTCCGCTGGATCTCGCTCGTCCCCGCTGCGATCGTCGCGCCCAGCGACGTCATGTACGAGCGCTCGAACCGGCCGCGCAGCTTCGCGTGCGGCGAGTCCGGGTCGAGCTGGCCGTGCAGCCCCAGCATCTGGATCCCCGCGCGCGCGAGCCGCTGCTGCGACTCCGAGTTGAACAGCTTCACGATCGATGACTCGTAGTTCGGCACGATGCCCCGCTCCTGCATCGTGATCACGCGATACGACATCAGCCGCGTCACGTTGATCTCGATCCACAGGTCGGCCAAGCGATGCCGCACCGTCGGCTTGTCGATCAATCTGCCGCTGTTCCACGATGCCTGCGCGCAGTACGCGATCAGCTCCTCCAGCGAGCGCCGCAGCCCGGCCGATGCGCCGACGTTGCTGCGCTCAAAGTCGAGCGTCGTCGTCGCCATGTACCAGCCGCGGTTCAGCTCGCCGAGGAGGCCTGACCGCGGCACCCGCACGTTGTCGAAGAACACCTCGTTGAATCCGCCGCGGCCGGCCAGGTTGATCAGCGGCCGCACGTTGATCCCCGGCGACTTCATATCGATCAGGAAGTAGCTGATCCCCTTGTGCTTCGGCGCGTCCGGGTCCGTGCGCGCCAGGCAGAACATCCAGTCCGCGTAGTGCGCCTGGCTGGTCCAGATCTTCTGGCCATTGATCACAAAGTCATCGCCGTCCTGCACCGCGCGCGTCTGCAGCGATGCCAGGTCCGAGCCCGAGCCCGGCTCGCTGTAGCCCTGGCACCAGATCACCTCTCCGGACGTGATCCCGCCGATGTGCTGCGCCTTCTGCTCTTCGGTGCCGTACAGCATGATCGTCGGGCCCAGATAGCCCACCGCCGGCAGGTTGATCAATGGCGCGCGATGGTACGCCATCTCCTCGTTGTAGACCACCTGCTCCCACAAGCTCAGCCCGGCCCCGCCGTACTCCTTCGGCCACGCCGGCGCGATCCAGCCCTTCGGCGCTAGCTTCTTCAGAAAGTCGCGGCCGTACAGGAACGACTCCTCGTCGATCGCGCTGTCAGAGCCGGCCCAGTCGCTCGGCAACGCCTCCTTAATGAAGGAGCGCACGTCCTGTCGGAACGCCTCGTGCTCGGGCGCGAATCGAAAGTCCATCTTTATCCTCGATGCCCTCGCTTCATTCTGTCATTCTGAGCGGTTAGCATGCCCTGAGCGAAGTCGAAGGGGGCGCCGGAGGCGACGCTTCCCTTGTCATTCCGAGCGGCAAGGCCGCCGTAGGCGACCGCGAGCGAGGAATCTGTCGCTCCTCGGTAGAATCTGGTCTCCCCGATCACCACAAGCCCCAGCGCGCCCCTCAAGCCTGTAGCCTCCAGCTTCCCTCGATCAACCCCTCGTACTCCACGTGATCAGCAGGTCGCGCGCCCGCCCATCGACAATGCTCCGGCGCAAGAAGCCGCTGTCCGTCTCGACGAGCAGCTCGTCGAAGTGCTGATCGATGAGCTCGCCCAGCCGCGTGGGATTCACCGCGCCGAGCCAGCCGGCTTTCTGCGCGGACTCCACTTCGAGCCGGACCGCATCTTCGCGCGTCTTGCCGACGGCGACCGTCGCTGACATCGCCGCCGGCCCCACATCGACCAGCTCAGCCGCGATGCCGAGCTCGTCTAGGACAGCCAGCAGCTCGTTGTGGCCGGGCACGGGCGCCAGCTCCTCGCCGTGCGCCAGGAGGAAGAACGGGCCGACCTGGTTCGGCGGCGGCACGCTGCGAACGCATACGATGACGCGGCGCCGGATCGCCGTCTGCAGCTTCTGGATGAACGGGACGATCTTCCCAACGAAGTACGTCACGTGCGCGACGAGCGCCACGTCGCCCTCGACGCCGTCTGCTTCGGTCCAGGCCGCTCGCACGAAGCGCGCGTTGCCGATCTCGGAGTCCTTCAGCACCTTGTCGAACACCTTGCCCATCCCCGGCGATGGGTCGACCACCAGCACTTCCTTACAGCGCAGCGCCATCGGCAAGGACAGGCGGCCCGCGCCGCCACCGACATCGATCAGCACGTCATCCGGCTTGAGGTACGACGCGATCTTCGTCAGCAGTGAATCGAGCGCTCGGCGCGGCTCGGCCTGGAATCTCTGCGCGAGCGTTCCCCAGGCGTCGCTCCGGTCCGGCGCCGCGTAGCGTGCACGCTGCTCGTCGTACGCCGCGACCATGCTGTCGTGCAGGCTCGACGCAGCCTGCGCGCTAATCGTCTTACGTTCTTGAGATGCGGTAGCCATCCAGCTTCTAGTAGGTCAGTCTCGCGGCAGTCCCAGCCCGCGCTGCGCCACGATGTTGCGCTGCACCTCGCTCGTGCCGCCCTCGATGGTGTACGCCACCGAGCGCAGGAAGGTGTAGCAGTTGCGCCCCTTGTTCGGCGCGAACTCCGACCCGCGGTCGAGCTGGCCGTACAGCCCCAGGATGCGCACGCCCGTCCGCGCGATGCGCTGGTTCAGCTCCGTGTTGTAGAGTTTCATCATCGACGCCTCGTAGTTCGGGATCAGTCCGCGGTTCTGCAGCGTCACTACTCGATACGAGAACATCCGCGCGATCTCGACCTCCAGCAGGCGGTCCGTCAGCTCGTAGCGGATCATCGGATTCTTCGTCAGCGCGCTTGTGTTGTCGCTCTCGTGGTCACGTGCATATTCGATGATCGATTCGACGCCTTGCTTCATTCCCACGGCGGAACCGATCGCCGAGCGCTCGAAGTCGAGCGTCGTCATCGCCGCGTACCAGCCGCGGTTCTCCTCGC
>CAYQLM010000118.1:0-7514 GCA_964418365.1 uncultured Dehalococcoidia bacterium | reverse complement strand
TCGCCGCGCAGCATCGGGCCCAGATAGTCACGCTTCTGCTCGTCCGTGCCGACCTCGATGATCGTCGGGCCGACGAGATTGAGGCCGAGCGTATTCAGCGGATCGGGCGCGCCCGACGCGAACAGCTCCTCGAGGTAGAGGACGTGCTCCATCGCCGTCGCGCCGCGGCCGCCGTACTCCTTCGGCCACGAAACGCCCAGCCAGCCGCCCGAGCCGAGCTGCCGCTCCCACGACCGGCGCGCTTCGAGGACAGCGCCGTCGGCGGCGCCTCGTAGGCGGCGGCCCTTCCAGTCGTCCGGCAGGTTCGCGCGCAGCCACGTCGCGAACTCGTCTCGGAACGCTTCCTCAGCGGGCGATGGGTTGAGGTCCATGCGGAACACCGCATTCTACTTGCACGCTTCCCAACCCCACAACGTCCCGCCCCTTGACGGGTGACCCTTGACCGTTCAGTATTCCGGCATGAACGACAGTCTGACGCGCCGGCAGTTCCTCAAGGCAACAGCTGCCGGCACACTGCTCCTCGCTGGTGGCTGGAGCCTGGAGGGCTGCGGCGGGAGCGAGACCTCCATCGCGTTTTTCACACCACACCAGCGCGACCTCATCGACGCCGCGGCGGCGCGCCTGCTACCGATCGGGGCCGAGATCGGCGCCGCCGGCTACATCGAGCGGCTGCTCACGGCGTTCGAGTACGATCCGCCACGCATATACGCGGGAGGGCCGTTTAGCGGCAGGCAGCCGTATCCCGATGCGCGTAGCGGCCGTCCTTCGGGCGATGTTCCCATCGATTCCTTCCAACGGTTCATCCCGCTCACGCGCGTGCAGGAGATCGCGTGGCGCGTGCGCCTCTACGGCTCCCAGAACACGCCCGGCGGCGACTACAACGACGCCGTCCTCGGCCCGACCAAGGGCTGGCGCGATCAGTACCAGGACGGCCTGCGCACGCTGGATGGGACCAGTAACCAGCTCTTCGGTGTGAGCTTCGTTTCGCTCGGGCCGAGCGATCAAGATCACGCGCTGACCGACACGGACCAGGCGTTCGTTGGCTTGCTCTTTGAGCACACGATACAGGCCGCCTACGCGGCGCCGGAGTACGGCGGCAACCGCGACCTCGCCGGCTGGAAGTCATCGCGCTTCGACGGCGATAGCCAGCCGCTCGGCTACTCGATCTACGATGCGTCAACCGAAACGTTCCATGAGCTCACCGCCCGTCCGCTCTCCACAGCGAACCCCGACGAAGACTTCACCGGCTTCTCCAGCACCACGATCGATCTGCTGTCGCGCCTCGCTCCAGGGCTTGGCGGACGGCGCTTCTTCTAGCGATGGGCCTCCCCTCCCGCGAGCCGAACGTCCTGGGCAACACCAGCCTCGCTTCGTTCGATGCGATCATCATCGGCAGTGGCGCGGGCGGATCGGCGGCCGCGTACGTGCTCGCGACGCACGGCAAGAAGGTGCTCGTCCTGGAGACCGGCAACAACTACTTTCCGGGCCTGGACGACCCGGCGAACGATCAGCCGGTACCGCTCTTCAGCAACGACGAGCTCAAGCTGAGCCAGCGCTTCTTCATCGCGCCCGACCCGCTCCTCCATCCTCGCTCCTTCCGCCAGAGCGAGGCCGATGGCGTGCGCGCGCTCGTCGGCGACGTGAACGGGCTGCCGCAGACCGTCGGTGGCGCCGCTGTCCACGCCGACATGAAGTACCCGCGTTTCCAGGACTGGGACTTCCGTCTTCGCAGCGAGAAGGGCGATGTCGCCGGAGCGAACTTCGCCGACTGGCCGTTGACCTACGACGAGCTCGAGCCGTTCTACACGGAAGTCGAGCAGCTCGGCGGCGTACAAGGGCTGGACGGCAGCGATCCGTTCGCGCCGAAGCGCTCGCGTCCGTACGCGATGCCGCCCGGCCCGCCCATGTACGCCGCGCTGCTCGCGGCGGAGGGCGCAACGAAGGCCGGCTACCACCCGTTCCCCTACCCAACCGCCGTCAACTCGCGGCCGTACCGCGGCCGGCCGCCGTGCGTCGATTGCGGGTTCTGCTCCGGCTACGGCTGCCCGAACAACTCGAAAGGCTCGCCCGCCGTCACGTTCCTGCGCGACGCGCTGCTCACCGGCAACTGCCAGGTGCGCTACAACGCGACGGTCAAGCTGCTGACCCGAGGCGCGCAGCGCTCTGTCGCGGCGGCCTACTACTTCGATGCCGACGGGAACAGGCAGCGAGCGACGGCCGATGTCTTCATCCTCGCCGCCAGCGCGATCGAAAGCGCGCGGCTCTGCCTGCTATCGGATTCCGGCGGGCCGGGCCTCGGCAACTCGTCGGGTGCCGTCGGACGCAACCTGATGTTCCACTTCCAGACGATCTGCGTCGGCTTCTTCAAGCAGCGCATCCACGGTCATCGAGGTCGCTCGGTCACACACGGCATGTCGGACTTTCGCGGCGTGCCGGCGGACGCGGAGCACCCGCTCGGCGGCATCATCGAATTCGGCACGGCGAGCGAACTGATGGCAGAGGCGAAGCAGGCCGCCTTCAGTCTGGGCGCGCGCGGCGAAACGTTCGTGACGCTCATGAAGGACAGCCCGTTCCGCGACCGCATCCTGGCGCTCACCATGCAGGCGGAGGATGCGCCGCAGCTCACGAACTACATCGATCTCGATCCCGAGGTGCGCGATGTGTTCGGCCTCCATGTGGCGCGCATCACGTACAAGAACCACGCGATGGAGCTGGCCTCGCGCGACTTCTACGGCCCGAAGATGGTCGATATGCTCGGCCTCGCCGGCGCGCAGTTCGCGTTCATCGCCCCGATGGACGTGCCACCCGCCTCCAAACACATCATGGGAACGATGCGCATGGGCAGCGACCCGTCGACGTCGGTCTGCGACGCGTACGGCAAGCTGCACGACCTCGATAACGTCTACTGCGCCGACGGCGGTGTCTTCGTCACATCGTCCGGCTACAACCCGACGCTCACGCTGCAGGCGCTCGCGCTGCGGACCGCGGGCAACATCGTCTTCCCCGGCAGCCCCGAGCGCGCCCTGCACGCGTGATCCTCCCTCACCCCCGTCCCCTCTCCCTCTTCGAGGGAGAGGGGCGAGCGCAAGGTCGGGGTGAGGGAGTGCCGCCCCCCAATCGGGTGTTGTCCCCTCCCGCGCCTTCGACTACAGTTATGTCCGCGAAACGAACCTGATCTCGGGAGCTTCCATGCCTGTCCAGACGCGCGATGCCGCGATCGTCGGCATCTACGAGTACCCCTCGCGCAGCGTGGGCGCCGACATGTCGGCGCTGCGCATCAAGGCCGAGTGCGCTATCCGCGCGCTCGAGGACGCCGGCCTCTCGTGGAAAGATGTCGACGCGATCTATGAGTGCGGCGAGGAGGGCGGCGTCCACGCCGGCATCCCGTCGACACCGGAGTACTTCGGCATCAAGGCGAACGTCACCGACACCACGATGACCGGCGGCTCGTCGTTCGAGTTCCAGGCCGCGCACGCCAAGCGCGCGATCGCGTCCGGCAAGGCGAACGTCGCGCTGCTCACCTACGGCTCGACGATGCGGCGCGGCGGTACCGCGCTCGGCTCCGCCGGGCGCAGCTACGCGGTGGGCTTCCCGCACCCGATCGTCAACTTCGAAGAGCCCTGGGGCCTCACGCTCGTCGGCGATTACGCGCTGGTCGCGCAGCGCCATGCGCACTGCTACGGCACGACAGACGCGCAGCGCGCCGAGATCAGCGTCGCGACTCGATTGCACGCGACACGCAACCCGCAGGCCGCGCAGGCGATGACCGATCTACAGTTCAAGGGCACCGGCGAGATCACCGTCGATGACGTCGTCTCGTCGCGTGTGATCGCCGATCCAATCCACATGCTCGAGTGCTGCATGATCTCCGACGGCGGCGGCGCCGTCGTCATCGCGTCAGCGGACGTCGCGCGCGGCTGCAAACAGAAGCCCGTGTGGGTGCTCGGCGGCGGGGAGGCCGTGAAGTATCCCGAGAACGGCGGCGACATCACGACGAGCGCTGCCGCTCGCTCCGGCCCGATGGCCTTCGGCGAGGCGGGCGTGCGGCCAGACGAGATCGATATCGCGATGCTCTACGATTCGTTCACGATCACGGTGCTCACCGTGCTCGAGGACCTCGGCTTCTGCAAGAAGGGCGAAGGCGGCGCGTTCGTCGGCGGCAACCGCCTGCGCTTCGATACGCCGGCCAAGCCCGCGCTGAACACGGACGGCGGCGGCCTATCGAGCAACCATCCGGGCATGCGCGGCATCTTCCTCCTCATCGAGGCGGCGCGCCAGCTCCGCAGCCAATCGACATCGCAGGTACAGAACGCCAAGCTCGCCGTCGCGAGCGGGCTAGGCGGACGGCTGGGCAGCCGGCACGCCGCGGGCACCGTCGTCCTGGGAGCCGACTAACGGTGAGCGACGTACCCCGCCCCCTGCCCAACCTCGCGGAGCTCGACACGCGACCGTTCTGGGAAGCTGCCAAGCAGCACGAGCTACGCTATCAGGTCTGCAACGCCTGCAGCGGCCTCGTCTTCTACCCGAGGCGGCACTGCCCGCACTGCATGAGCTTCGACCTGCGCTGGGAGCAGTCGAAGGGCGAGGGCGCGATCTACAGCTTCACCGTCATCCGCCAGATCGGCCACCCGTTTTTCCGCGCGCGCCAGCCCTACGTCGTCGCACTGATCGATCTGGACGAGGGCTTCCGCCTCATGTCGCACGTCATGGTCGACAAGGGTGCCGTCGACGGCATCGCGATCGGCCAGCGCGTGCGCGTCGATTGGGAGGACTACGATGAGGTCTCGCTGCCGGTGTTCGTGCCGCACGAATAGTCTTAGCCCAGGCCTTCGGCCTGGGTGGGGAGGTGCCAATGACGACCGATACGGATTCTAAAGTCATCACCAATGAGGCGCGCGCGCTCGTCGGCATGGAGCTCGACCCCGTCACGATCGAGATCGATAAGACGTTGATCAAGCGCTTCGCCGTCGCCGTGAAGTCGCCCAACCCGCCCAATCCGCTCTACTGCGACGAAGACTACGCCGCGAAGACCGAGTACGGCGGCATCATCGCCCACCCGACGCTCTGTGGCGGCTTCCCCTGGCTCGGCCCCATCCTGGAGAAGGTGAACCCCTCGATGGGCAAGTACCGCGTCGGGCTGAACGGCGGCAACGAGTTCGAGTTCTTCGAGCCGATCCGCGTGGGGGACACGCTGACGGCGCGCCCGAAGCTCGTCAACCTGTCGGAGAAGCCGCGCGACGACGGCGGCGTCATGCTCGTCCTCGATCTCGAAGCGACATTCAGCAACCAGCGCGGCGAGCAGGTGCTGGCGGCGCGGCAGACGCTGCTGCGCATCTACGGGCCCGATCAGCTGAGGGAGGCCTAGCATGGCATCGACGCAGCTCTACTGGGAAGACGTGCAGGACGGCCAAGAGGTGCCGCCGTACAGCCAGAAGGCCGGCTACATGGAGCTCAACCGCTTCGCCGGCGCGAACAACGAGCTCGTCCCGATCCACATGGACCCCGACTACGCCAAGAACGTCGCCAAGCTGCCGGACGTGATCGTGATGGGCAACCTGAAGCTCGCCTACATCGCGAACGCGCTCACGGACTGGGCCGGTGACGGCGGCTGGATCCAGAAGCTCTTCGTCGAGTACCGGAAGATGGACGTCGTCAACAAGACGATCAGCGCCAAGGGCAAAGTGACGAAGAAGTACGAGCAGGACGGCAAGCACCTCGTCGATCTCGAGGTGTGGGTGGAGAACGAGGACGGCGAGGTGACCACGCCCGGCCGCGCGACGCTCCGCCTGCCGTCGCGAGGCTGACGAACAGTTACGGCAGCGATGATGAGCACTACGCCCAGGAAGAGCGGCCTGCGAAGCATCGCTCTGGCCGGCGCGCTGGTCGCCGGGTTGGCGCTTGCGGCGTGCGGCGGCAGCGGGCCACGGGAACCGACATCGCCGGAGCCGTACGGCGTCGGCACGGCCACGATGACGTTCACCCGCCCCTCGGCAACGACCGCCGCGCCGCGCGATCCCGCCTCGCCGGGCCCCTACGGCGTGGGCATGACCACGATGACGTTCACGCGCGCCTCGACAACGACCGGTCAGCCGCGCCCGCTCGACACGGTGATCTTGTATCCGACCGACACGGGCGCGGGCGCTGCGCCGCAGACGGACGCGCCGCCGGCGACTCGGGACAGCCCGTTTCCCGTCGTCACGTTCTCGCACGGCGAACCCGGTAGACCCACGGAGGCGTCCTATTTCACCGAACACCTCGCGTCGTGGGGATTCGTTGTCGTCGCGCCTGCGCACTTCGGCGACAGGATTCAGGACTGCCCGTGCAGCGCCGAAGCTACGGCCGACACGTTGCGCAACCGGGTGCCCGACGTCACCTTCGTGCTCGATTCCGTGCTCGCATGGAAGGACGACCCGAGCCAGCCGATCGGCAGGATCATCGACGCCAAGCGGATCGCCGACACCGGCTACTCGCTCGGCGGCTTGACGGCGATCGCGGCGGCGACGACGGGACGCTTCGACGTCATGATCGCGATGGCGCCGTTTGGGCCGAGCCTGCTCCTCGATGCCACGAAGAAGATACAGATCCCCGCGTTGCTGATGGCCGGAGGAAGAGACACGCGCTCTAACGCCGACGAGGTGGGCGCCCTCTACGACGTGTTGTCCGCTGACGTTCCCCGCTACTACCTTCGCCTCCCTCAGGGAGGCCACCATGCGTTCCGAGATGAATGCAAGCAGATCTGCGAGTTCCCGCAGGAGCGGGCGCACGAACTGGTCCTGCGCTACGCCACCGCGTTCCTGGAAGTGCACCTGGCTGGAGACAAGCGCTTTAGCAGCTATCTGCAGCGCGGCGACCCGCCCGACGCGCTCCTGGAGCATGCAGGCCAGTGAGCGAGCTGCCGGCGCGTACCCCTAACGTGAGGTTGCCAGAGATGCGAATTCCTCCTACGATACGCGTTGCGGGGTGTCTCCCACGAACAGATGAGGAGGTTCGAAACCCATGGGCATGCTGGACGGCAAAGTAGCGATCGTGACCGGCGGCGGGCGCGGCATCGGCCGCGGTGTCGCCATCGCGCTGGCGGAGGCGGGCGCGAAGGTCGTCGTCGACGACCCCGGCGTCGCCGTGGACGGCTCCGGCCACGACAGCGGCCCGGCGGATGAGGTCGTCAACGAGATCAAGTCGAACGGCGGCGAGGCCGTCTCCTGCATGGAGTCGGTCGCGACGATGGACGGCGCCGACAAGATCATCCGCAAGGCGCTCGATACCTTCGGCCGGCTCGACATCGTCGTCACGCCGCACGGCATCCTGCGCGACCGGATGGTCTTCAACATGGGCGAAGAGGAGTTTGACGAGGTCGTGCGCGTGCACCTGAAAGGCACGTTCGCGCTGCTCAAGCTGTCTTCTGCGCTCTTCCGGCAGCAGAAATCGGGTCGCATCATCACGTTTACGTCCGGAGCAGGACTCTCGGGCAACACCGGCCAGGCGAACTACTCGGCCGCGAAGGGCGGCATCGCCGG
>CAYQLM010000117.1:0-7709 GCA_964418365.1 uncultured Dehalococcoidia bacterium | reverse complement strand
AGCTCGTCGACGGCGAGGTGACGCCCCTACCCGACCGCGCGCCGATCATCGGCGAGGTGTTCACCACGTCGGCCGGCATCCACCAGGCAGGGGTCGCGCGACAGGACGAGGCGCCCGGTGGGCTGATCTACCTGCCGTTCGCCGCGTCGCTCTTCGGGCGCAAGGAGAACGAGCTCAGCCGCGTCGGATCGCTCTCGGGCTCCGAGGGCATCGTGTCGATCCTCAACCGCGCGATGGAGCAGTCCGGCAAGGACACGCGCTTCTCCAACACCAGCCGCGTCGTCAAGCAGATCTACGACAGGATCCAGGACGAGTACGACGGCACGTACGACGAGAGCGCGAAGGTTTACAAGGGCTACCGGCGCGGCTTCTACACCTCGGACGAGATCGTCTCCATGGCGAAGGAGTTCGGGGCGCTAGGGTAGCGATCAGAAGTCAGCATTCAGCATTGAGCGAAGAACCGCGGCCGCGCGCCGCGGTTCTTGTATACTACATGCAATCGAATCCCGGAGGCAGACCTCATGGCGGATGCCGCAGCAATCATCGGAGTGGTCGGAGGAGTCGTGGGCCTCATCGGCGGAGGAGGCGGCTTGTTTGGAATCTGGCGAGGTTTGCGTGAGGAAGGTAGGGATCAAAAGCAAGTACTGTGGAACTCTTACGACAAGCGCATCGAGCTAGCAAAGGCTAGAGGCGATAAAGAAACCGCCAACCTCGTAAGCGTAGAGTATGACCAACAACTGAGAGCCTGGCAAGCGCAGCAAGGGTTCGTGAAGATTGCGCCAACCCAGATCTCCGCAGTAGGAGAGCAACCCTCGCTAGCACCAGCGGAAGTTGAGCAGCTTAAGCGTCTTCTAGATCAATCCCGCAGCCTGTCATCTGCTCTTCTCTCCGCCCGCGACTTCTTTCTAAGAGGCAACACCTATTATGAGATTGGCAAGTATGACGCGGCACTTGAGGCATATAATCGCGCCCTCGAGCTCCGGCCCGACGACCCCGAAACCCTCAACAACCGCGGAAAGGCTTTCGGGAACTTGGGCCGGAACGACGAGGCGCTCGCCGACTTCAACCGCGCCCTTCAGCTCCGTCCTGACGACCCTGACACCCTCACAAACCAGGGTGTTAGCCTCGAGAGGCTCGGCCGCAACGAGGACGCGCTCGCTGCTCACAGCCGCTCCCTCCAACTACGTCCTGACCACCCCATGACGCTGAACAACCGCGGTGCAGCCCTCGGGCATTTGGGTCGCAATAAGGAGGCGCTCGACGACTACAACCGCGCCCTTCAGCTCCGACCCGACGATCCCCGCACCCTCAACAACCTCGGCGCCAGACTCCTCCGCCTGGGGCGCTACGACCAGGCCCTCACGGATTTTAACCGGGGTCTACAGTTCCGGTCTGACGACTCCAGGCTGCTTTACAACCGGGCCTGCCTCTACTCGCTCCAGAACAACGCTGACGACGCTCTTCATGACTTGAGCCGCGCCATTGCTGGAGACCTGAACCTGCGCGCCACGGCCCGCACCGACAAGGACTTCGATAACATCCGCTCCGACCCGCGGTTCCAAGAGCTCGTCGGCGGAGACCAGCCGCCCGACAGCGCCGAGCAACCTTCCTAGTTCATCCCGCCTCCCGCTTCCCGCATCCCGCCTCCAGCCTCCAACTCCGGGTGTATAATCGCCGTATGCTGCGGATCAACCGAAACTTCATCCGCACGTATGCGCGAGAATACGACCGGCAGCGGCGCCGCACAGCGAAAGGACGCCGCGAAGAAGCGGAGGAGCGCGCGCTCAAGGGTTGGATTAGAGGCCAGCCCTCCGTCAAGCACCTCGACAAAGCGCACTTTGTTCGACTTGCGAGCTGGAAGACCCCACGACGGTCGGCGACCTACGCGCGCAACTCCTCGTCACTGGCGCGGGAGACCAGCCGACTGGCCTGTCGCGTACTACACGACCGGCTCAGGATCCACGTCCTCATGGCGCTCGAAGGCGTCGACGTTACCGTGGCCGCAGCCATCCTGCACTTCTTTTATCCGCGCCGCTTCCCCATTTTCGACAGCCGAGATCGAGCCACGTTGAGCAAGGCCGGCCTCTGGAGGAGGTCGCAGGTCAACAACGGGAGCTTGGACGCCTGGAGCGAATATGTGCCGATCATGCGGCGGCTCGCTCGCAGATATCGCGTCAGCCTCCGGGACCTCGATAAGGCCTTGTATGAATACGATCGATGGCGAACAAGAAGACGCGCATGAAGCGCGGTTTCGCAACGTATACTGAACTGTTGTAACGCTTTGACAGGAGGCACCACCATGGCAGCACAGCTCGTGAAAGACCTGGTCTGCGGCATGATGATCGATCCCGCGACGGCGGCCGGCAAGTCGGACTACAAGGGCCAGACGTACTACTTCTGCGCGCCCGGCTGCAAGGTCGACTTCGACGAGGAGCCGGAGAAGTACATCGACGTGCCCGCCGGCATGTCGATGCCGAAGCCTGCCCTCGAGCGGAGCGAAGGGAAGCCCTGGTGGCAGTTCTGGAAGTGAGATATGCTCCCTGACCCCCATCCCCTCTCCCGCCAGCGGGAGAGGGGTGACCGGCAGGTCGGGGTGAGGGAGCAGCACCATGGCAGACCAGCAGTCCATTCGTGATCTCGTCGACAAGATGAGCGAGGAGCGCGAGAAGCTCCTCACGCAGCTCGAGGCGCTCAGCGAGGCCGACGCCGCGTGCGCGCCCGCGGCCGCCGAGGGCGAGGCGCAGTGGTCGGCGAAGCAGCAGTGCGCGCACCTCGCCGAGATGGAGTCGGCGTATCGCGCGTGGGCGGAGCGCGCGCTGGCGGAGGACAACCCCGACGTGTCGCGCCTGCGCGGAGAGCCCGTCGCCGTCTCGCTCGAGGACGCGCAGGAGCACCCGGTCGCCGAGTTGACGGCGCAGCTCCGCGCAGAGCGCGCGACGACGCTGGCGCTCATCGAGCGCCTGTCGCCGGAGCAGTTCGAGCGCACGGCGACGCACAAGTGGTTCGGCACGCTCACCATCATGCAGTGGTTGCGCTCGTACTACCGGCACGACCGCATGCACCAGGACCAGATCGCCGGCCGCGATCCGGCGTACAAGCCACAGTTCACCTCCGGCAGGGAGCCGGACCAGCGTCGCACCAGGGTCCAGTAGCGCGTGGGCATTCGCTTACCGTTCGGCAAGAAGCCGAAGCCGCGCGTGTACGTCACACGCCAGCTCCCGGGCGATGCGCTCGACCATTTGCGCGAGCACGCGCAGGTCGACCTCTGGCCGCAGGAGCTGCCTCCTTCGCGCGAGGAGCTGGCCAGCGCGCTCACGACGGCGGAAGGCCTGCTCTGTCTTCTGACGGACAATATCGACGCGGCGCTGATCGAGGGCGCGCCGCACCTGCGCGTCGTGAGCACGATGGCGGTCGGCTACGACCACATCGATGTCGAGGCGTGTACGCAGCGGGGCATCGTGGTGACGAACACACCCGGCGTCCTCACCGAAGCGACGGCCGACCTCGCGTTCGCGCTGCTGCTGGCCGCGGCCCGACGGCTGCCCGAAGGCGACCGCGCGGTGCGCGAAGGCCGCTGGACGGCCTGGCATCCGTCGTTCCTGCTCGGCCGCGACGTCCACGGCGCGACGCTGGGCATCGTCGGGCTGGGGCAGATCGGCGCGGCGGTCGCGCGGCGGGCGCATGGCTTCGCCATGCGCGTGCTCTACCACAACACAACGCGCCGGCCGGACATCGAGCCAGAGCTGGGCGTGGAGTACCGCGGTTTCGATGAGCTGCTGGAGCAGGCTGACTTCGTCTCCGTCCACGTTCCGCTCACGGGCGAGACGCGCCACATGTTCAACGACGAGGCGTTCGCGCGCATGAAACCGACCGCGATCTTCATCAACACCGCGCGCGGCGCCGTCGTCGACGAGGCGGCGCTCCACCGCGCCCTCGAGTCCGGGCGCCTCGGCGGCGCGGCGATCGACGTGACGGAAGTCGAGCCGCTGCCCAAGCACGATCCGCTATTGCGGCTCCCGAACCTGATCGTGACACCGCACATCGGCTCGGCCAGCGTGGCGACGCGCGAGAAAATGGCCTCGCTGGCGGTCGACAACCTGCTCGCGGTGCTGGACGGACGGCGGCCGGCGCACTGCGTCAACCCCGAAGTCCTCCGTGCCGGCAGTCCTCCGTGATGTAGGGCACACTCTTGACAGGCTCTCCGGGCGGCGCTATCGTCCCCATAGAGGAACCATACGCAGGAAAGGAGGAGCTGTATGCTGCTCAATCTGCGGGTCCTTTTAGGAGTGTGGCAAGTCGATCGGTAACGCCCTGTCGGGAGGCGCCGGCAGGGCACCCGGAAGCGGCGTCCGCCCCACGGTTCGTGGTGATGGGATCTCCGCCGGGAGATCCGGCCCCCTGGGAGTTCTCCCAAGTGTGGGGTCCGCCGTGAGACAAGAACACAATGCGATAAGGGCTTTCTCAAGGAAGGGGAAGCCCTTATGCTATGGGCCAGGTAACTGATGCCGCAGCGCCATCTCTCCTCGCGAAAGAGCAACCTCTGGCTGGCGGAAACGCTCTGGAAGCTGGGCGCCGTCCAGTTCGGCAGCTTCACGCTCGGCCGCACGACGGTCGACTCCCCCGTCTACATCAACCTCCGCCTCCTCATCAGCCACCCGACCGCCCTCTGGCGCGCGGCGCATATCGTCTGGGACGAGCTGCAAGCGTTGCAGAGTATGCTTCACCCGCAGGTCCAGCCGTTCGACCTGGTAGCCGGCGTACCGTTCGGCGGGCTGCACATCGCGAGCGCCTTCTCGCTCACGGCGAAGGTCCCGATGGTCTACCTCCATCCCCGGCCCGACGACCTCGGCAGCGACATCGAAGGCATCTACCACCCGAACCAGCGCGCGCTGATCATGGACGACCTCCTCGCGGGCGGCGGCAGCATCCTCGAGACGGCGCTGCAGCTCACCGAGGGCGGCCTTATCGTCCGTGACGCGGTCGTGTTGCTCGACAGGCAGCAGAGCGGGCGGCGGCGGCTCCAGGAGCAGGGGATCAACCTCGTCTCGCTGCTCACGCTGGAAGTGCTCATGAACTACCTTATGTCTAATGGAAAGATCACCGAGACCTGGTACCGAAAGACCATGGAGTTCCTCGATCACCAGCCGGACGGCAGCAGCTAGCGGACGCGTCGATTGATCCAACGTCTCCCCGTTGTTAGACTCGACCGAAATCCAGTGTCCGGAAGGACTTCTAAAGGGAGGGTAATCGAGTGAAAGGACTCCACATCTGGCTGCTGATAGCCGTAGTGCTTGGCGCGTCGGCGCTGGGCATGGCCTGCAAGAGCAGCAAGAAGAAGAGCACGAACACCAGCACGCCGAAGAGCACGGTCGCAAAGACCGTGTCCGCCACCACCGCGGCCGGCAAGACCGGGACCCCGGCGTCCGGCGCCAACGGCGGCGACGCCAGCTCGCAGCTGAGCAACCTTGCGAACAGCGTAAAGAACAAGGAAGGCAAGGTGGCCTACAACTTCACGAGCACCGATGCGCAAGGGACGAAGACGCAGGGCACGTTCACGATCTACTCGAAGCCGCCGGACGGCTCCCGCTTCGACTTCGACGACGGAACTGGGACAAGCGGCTCTATCATTACCTCGGGAGGAAAGAGCTTCATCTGCTCGCAGAGCGGCGGCGACGGCACCTGCTTTGAATCGCGCTCGACAGGGGCATCGGTCGTCCCGTTCCTGGGCTACTTCACCGACCCGCAGTCGCTTCTCGGGCTCATCGGCGATGTCGCGGGCGGCGTCAAGCACACGACGAAAACCGTAGCGGGCAAGGACGCAGACTGCTACTCCGCCTCGAACGACGAGGGCGCGGGCGAGGTCTGCTTTAGCAAGGACGGCCTCCTACTCTCGATCCACGGCACGGATGCGAGCGGCGGAACGTTCGATCTCGAGGCGACGAGCGCGTCGGGCTCCGTGCCGAACGCTGACCTGACGCCGCCGTATCCGATCGAGTCGATCCCGGGCGCGCCCTAGGGCGACGCCATCACGGCAAGCAGCAAGAGGCCGGGCATGGTGCCCGGCCTCTTCATGTGTAGTTCGCGCAGAATGTTACAGCAGCCGGCGGATCGGCTTGCGGCCAGGCCGAGGGTCGTAGTTCGCCTGGAACATCTCCAGCTTGTCGCGCTCGATCAGGTACTTTCCGGCGAAGAGCACGGCGGGCACCTTCTTCTGCTTGATCAGCCTGCGCAGGCTCTGCGGGTGGATGTGGAGGATGCGGGCCGCCTCGACCAGGTCGAGGTAGTTATCGAACGGGCTGGCGACCATCGGCTCTCCCCTCCTCAGTAAGCTGCTAAGACGCGTGGGTAAATATATCATAGCCTGTCAAGTACCAGGAAGCCCCTCGTTGACCGTTCGGCTAGGCTGATGCTAGACTGAACTCAACTCGATACCCTATTGGCAGACGCTCGAGGCGAGGGCCGTAGGTTCGGCCCTTCTTGCTGTGTCAGACGGGCGAAGCGAAGGAACAGGACGATGATCGCCACCGTTGTGGGAAGCTACCCCAAGATCCCGAACCGGCCCAGGCCGGCCAAACTGCGCAATGCGATAAACAAATTCGACCGCGGTGAGCTCGCGGCCGAAGACATCCGCCGGATCGAGGACGAAGTCACGATCGAGGTGATCCACGAGCAGGCGCAGGCGGGGCTCGACCTCGTCACCGACGGCCAGATCCGCTGGGAGGACGAGCAGACCTACATGATGCGCGGCCTCACCGGCGTCTCGCTCAACGGCCTCATCCGCTGGTTCGACACGAACATGTACTACCGCCAGCCCGTCATCGAAGCGGCCGTCGCGTGGCGCGAGCCCGTTACGGTGGACGACTACTCGTTCGCCGTGAAGCACAGCTCGAAGCCGGTGAAGGCGGTACTCACCGGCCCGTACACGCTCGCGCGTCTCTCGGTCGATAAGCACTACGGCTCTCCCGGCGCCGCCGCGATGGCGCTCGCCGAGGCGCTCAACCAGGAAGCGAAGGCCCTCCAGCAGGCGGGCGCCTCGTTCATTCAGTTCAACGAACCGGCGATCACGCAACACAAGAATGACTACAAGGAGTTCGCGAAGGTGTGCGGCCGGCTCGTCGATGGCCTGAACGCCGAGACGGCACTCTACCTGTACTTCGGCGATGCCGAGGGCATCTACCCGCAGGCGCTCGACCTGCCATTCGATCTGATCGGGCTCGATTTCTGTACGAACAACAAGAACGACGCGCTGGTGCAGAAGACGCCGCCAGCGAAGAAGCTCGGCCTCGGCATCGTCGATAGCCGCAACTCCAAGCTCGAGAGCGCGGAGCAGATCGCCGAGCGCATCCGCACGCTGGGCCGCGGCGTCTCGCCCGACAACATCCACGTCAGCCCGAGCATGGGGTTGGAGTTCCTCCCGCGCGAGGTCGCGCAAGAGAAGCTGCGCCGGATGGTGCAAGCGGTTCGTCAAATTGAGGCGGTGCCCGCATGACGGCGAAGGGTCTTCTCACGACATCGGTCGGCTCGTTCTCCAAGCCGGACTATCTGGCGAAGGCGCGCACGGCGAACGCCGCCGGCAAGCTCTCCGACAAGGAGCTGTTCGATCTCGAGAAGAAGGCGACGAAGGAGATCATCGAGCTGCAGGAGCAGATCGGCATCGATATCCTCGTCGACGGCGAGATGGCCCGCGGCGACATGGTCGCCTACTTCGG
>CAYQLM010000116.1:0-7905 GCA_964418365.1 uncultured Dehalococcoidia bacterium | reverse complement strand
AGATCGTGTAGCCGAAGTGAGGCGCTTCGCACCACTCGGTCTTTGCGATCGGCTTTACGTGCTTCGACCACTGCCAGCCGGGCTCGAACGTCGCCCGGCCGACTATCCCGTCGCCGATCTTCACGACCTCAACCTTGCCCTTTTCGAACGGCCTCGTTTCGTCGGGGGAGTTTACGTTCTTCTTTTCAACAGACGCCATGATAGACTCCTTCCTCATCTAGAAGCGGTCAGTACTGAAAGGACGTTGCCCCAGCAACATGGATCATATTGCCAGCGGCGCGCCCCGTCAACAGTCGGACTAGGCTGATTCGTGACAACTGTCCGCTAGACCAGCTCCGCCCGCGTCTCCGCCCCCTGCCCGCTCGTCCTCACGCGACCCTCGCGCGCGCTCCCTCACCCCGACTCCCGTCTCCCCTCTCCCTTGGGGAGACGGGCCGGGGCGAGAGCCAGTGCCACCTCCCGCTTCGCCCTCTCCTCCCAACACCATATTCTTGCCGGGTAGCCCTTCCAGGGAAGGGACAGCACCTTAACAGCCAGAGCCCGCGCTCCAGCCGAGCATCGGAAAGAATTCAATCAAGAAAATCGCCCGTCGCAGATTCAGATCGAGGCATTTATTTTCAGTTTTTCAGGAGACAATCAAGATCCGCGTCTCCGCCCCCTGCCCCTCCGTGCGCACCCAGCCTTCGCGCTCCAGCTTCGAGAGGTGGGACAGCACCTGGCTCTGCGCCATACCCAGCAGGCGCTTGTCGAGCTCCGGGTAGATCGCGCGCACCATCGCGCCCACGGTGTCCTTGCCCGCGCGCGCCAGCGACACGATCTGCTCCTCGCGTTCGCGCCGGTGGTCGATCAACTCCTGCAGCTTGCGACGCGGCTCGCGCACGGCGGGGCCGTGGCCGCAGCACATCACCTCGGCCTCCAGCGCCTGCATCTTCGCGAGCGACGCAACGTACTGGGCCATGTCGCCGTGCGGCGGCGGCGGCACGACCGTCGTGCCCATGCCGAGGACGTTGTCGCCGGCGAACAGCACGCGGCCGTCCTCCAGGAACGGCGACAGGTGGCCCGCCGTATGCCCCGGCGAGTGCACCATGCGCAACGTGAGCGACCCGACGCGCAGCGCATCGCCGTCATCGACGAGCTGGTCCGGAGCGCCGCGCGCGGACTCCTGCCGCCACTCGCGGACGCGCAGGGCGTACTCCTTGCGCTCCTCCGGCACCTCGACGTCCGACGGCAGCTCCTCGTTCGCAGCGCGCGCCAGCAGCGGCGCTTCGTCGCGATGCATGACGATCTTCGCGCCCGTCACGTCGCGCAGCTTGCGTGCCCCCGACGCGTGGTCGAAGTGGTGGTGCGTGATGACGATGTAGCGCAGGTTGAGCTTCGGGAACTCGCGCAGCATCTCGAGCCGCTTGCCGATCGACTCATCGTCCGGGAACCCGGCATCGATCAGCGCGCCCTCGTCGCCGTCCATGATGAGGTGGACGTTGGGCGGGTACGGCTGCGGAAACCAATCGAGCGGGACATGCAGGCTGCGCACGTGCGGCGTGACTTCGTCCATAGCGTGAGAAGCGTAGCAGGCGAGGAGCGGGCGGGTCGAGGGCCACACGAAATCGTAGGGGCGGGTCTTCAGACCCGCCCACGACGCCACAGGCGTCAGCAGGGGGCGTGTGCGCCTTCGAAGAACACAGCGCCTACAATAGCCACATGCGAATGCCTGCCGACATCGCACCCGTCCGCCGCGCCCTCCTCGCCTGGCACCGGAGGCACGGGCAGCACGCGCCGTGGCGGGAGTCGGGCGATCCGTACCAGGCGCTCGTCGCGGCGGTGATGGCGCAGCAGACGCAGATGTCGCGCGTGCTGCCGAAGTTCGCCGAGTTCGTCGCGGCGTTCCCGTCCGTCGAGGCGCTCGCCGCCGCACCGACCGCAGAGGTGCTGCGTCGATGGGCGCCACTCGGCTACAACATGCGCGCATTGCGCCTGCATCGCGCGGCGAAGCTCATCGCGCGGCGCGGCGGCTTTCCGCGCAGCGCTGCCGAGCTGCAAGAGATCGATGGCATCGGGCCGTTCACGGCGGCGATCATCGCGTCGTTCTCGTTCGGCGAGGCAGCCCCGGCGATCGATACCAACATGCGCCGCGTGCTCGCGCGCCTCGTCGGCGGAAGCGGCGCACTCAGCGACCGCGAGCTGCTCCCCGCGGCGCAGTCCCTGATCTCGCGACGAGCGCCGGGGCGCTGGAACCAGGCGATGATGGACCTGGGCGCGGCGGTGTGCACGTCGCGCGCGCCGCAGTGCGGCGTCTGCCCGCTCGCCCGCTGGTGCCGCTCGCGACGGCGTTTCGTGAAGCCGCTGCGTCGCGTCGCCGAGCGCCGAGCCTGCTACAGGGCCGAGCCGTCGTTCCACGGCTCGCGACGCTACTACCGCGGGCGCGTGGTGCAAGCGCTGCGCGAGCTGCCACGCGGCGCATCGTTGCCGCCGCGGGAGGTGTTCGAACGCATCGCCAGCCGCGACGGCCTCGAGGAAACGGCGCTAACGGAGATCATCGACTCGCTCCGCCGCGATGGGCTAGTGCGCGTGTCGGCCCGAGGGCTGGTGCGGCTCGGGTAGTCCTGGCGATAGTATGGTGTTGATATACTCATCACGCTGTCATGCCTTTCAACTTCTTGCGTCGCAGCCGCGATAGCTCCCCGGATGGGCAAGTGATCGTGCAGCTAAGAAAGCACTCCAACCTTGCGAAGCCCCACGAGATCGAATTCTTCCTCTATTTCCCTGCACAAGAAATCGCGGAGCGAGCCGCAGAACAAATTAGAGAGCGCGGTTTCCACGTCGAAGTTAGGCCGCCCATTCCTGAAGACGACCGATGGCTGGCATTCGCGACGAAATCGATGCTCCCTAAGCTCGAAGTCTTAGAAGAGATCCGACGCGACTTCACTGTCTTAACCGAGTCGTTAGGCGGAGAGTACGACGGCTGGGGCACGCCGTTTGTGGAATAGTCGCGGGACTGGAGACCACTATGGAAGTCTATGAAGACGACCGGCTGCGGCTGGTCAAGGAAGGCCCGCTGGGCCCGTTCGACAACAACGTCTACCTCATTCAAGACCGCCGCTCCGGCGACGCCATTATCGTCGACGCGCCGGCGGACGGCGAGCGCATCCTGGAGTCGCTCGATGGCGCGAACGTCACGCGCATCGTCGTGACGCACTGGCACCCCGATCACTGGGCCAGCATCGATGCGCTGAAGGCCGCGACGGGCGCACCCGTCGCCTGCCACGAAGCCGACCGCGAGCGCTACGCGAGCAAAGTCGAGGCCACGATCGCGGACGGCGAGGAGATCGTCGTGGGCGACCTGCGCCTGCGCGCGATCCACACGCCGGGACACACGCCGGGCAGCACGTGCTTCCTCGTTGGCGGGCATCTCCTGAGCGGCGATACGCTCTTCCCCGGCGGCCCGGGCCGCACGCAGACCGCGGCTGACCTTCAGCAATCGATCGCCTCGATCACAGCGAAGCTTTACCTGCTGCCGGACGAGACGCTGGTCCACCCCGGCCACGGCAGCGGTACAACGATCGGCCAATCGAAAGAAGAGTACGCCGCGTTCGCGGAGCGATCGCATCCCGCAGACCTTCACGGCGACGTCACGTGGGCGGGTTGAGCGAGAACGTCGAAGCAGTGCTGGCGTTCGCCCAGTAGCTTTTGACAGTGGTTCTGGGGTACAGCTAGCGGACCGGCGCAGGACGGCCAGGAGTCTCGCTAGCCGACCCATCGATCCACGAAGGACTCCCTGGAGCAGCGGCTCAAGCCGTAGCCTCCAGGCCGCCGATGATGTTAAGCTGCGCACTCAACCTGGGAGGGCTCAGCAGCCTACTGCGAGACGGCTGCCAGAATCTTCCGGGCATGCTGGATGTGGTCCAAGTCGTGCACTCGCTGGAACCCAGCCCACTCCAGGCAGTTGAGCGGCCCGAAGAACGGATGCGGCAACTGCATCGCCATGTCAGGCACATCCGGCAGATCTCGCACAGCCTGAAGCAGCGTTACGTTCGTGCGCTCCAGGTCATCGACTATTTGCGAAAAGCTACGCCCTTCGTCATCTTTGGGCATCATTCCGATGCCAGCGCCCTCCAGGTCCTCCGCAGACGGAGCGCTACTGCGGGCGATGTGGTGAATGAGTTTGGCAATCAGGCGTTCGGTGAACACGGTGTGAATCGCTAGCTCGCGCAAGCTCCATTCCTCCGGCGCTGGCTTCAGCTGCGCGATGTCTTCCTGCACGGACCTATAAATTGCTAGCAGCGTCGCTTGGGTCTCGCGCACGCTCGCTACTATCGCCTCCGGAGACTTCGTCCCGTGGGCGTGCATGATCGCCAGGTACTCGTCGCGCCTGGCCTGTATGTCTTCGCTTACCATCTACGCGCCTCCTGCCGCTCACACTGTGCGTTGGGAGCACACCGATAGTACGTCCGGGCAAGCGAGGGCGTCAACCCTGCCGCATGGCTGGGCGGCGAACGCCGTGGTAAGGTTGCGGGCAAGGACATGCCCGAGTACGACGACGCGTGGTACGAGGAGTGGAAGCGCGGGCTCGAGGAGTCCGGCGGCAATGTCATCGTCGCGCTCGGCCTGCGCCCGATCGCCGTCGATAGCGAGCGCGCAGTTATGGAGATGCCCTACGGCCCGAACGTCCGTCAGGGCACGGGTGTCTTCGCAGCCGGGGCGCTGATCCAGCTCGCCGACGTCGCTGCCACGATGGTCTGCTTCCACGCGCTGGACCCCACCGGCGAGCGGCGCGACATCCCGTTTCCGCTCTCGATCCAGATCAGCACCAACTTGTTGCGCAACACCGACCCCGGCAAAGCCATCGCGACGGCGCGCATCGCGCACAAGGGCCGCGCCATGATCGTCGTCGAATCGGAGGTGCGCGACGACCGCGACCGGCTGCTCGCGCTCGTGACCAGCACGCATCTCGTGAGCAACCCGGAGAAGGGCGACGCCGGCTAGGGGAGGTATCGATGGGACGTGAACAGCTCGCAGCGCTCGCGCGCGTGATCGAAGACCAACTCTCCCGCGGCCGCGAAGGCGTCGTCGCCGGCACCTGGGAGGTGCGCTACGACAAGGAGCGCGGCGCGTTCCTCTTCGACAAGTGCGAGTTCGGCGGCTACTGTGCCGAACGGCCGTCGATCATCGCGCTCGACGGCACCGTGCTCGACCCCGGCGGGCCGATCTCGGAATAGCGGCCGAAGCGCCGGCCCGCTGCGCTAGTCGGACACGGCGAACTCTTCGACCATGCCCTTCTGCGTGTGGTCCTCGCCGTCCGGCGCCGCGACGAAGCAGAGCATCACGTAGCGGCCCGACGCGAGGCTGTCCTTGAACAGGATCGGCGTCGATGAGCCGGGATCGAACGGGCCGGCGAAGCCGATCTCCGACACGCCGTCCGGCAGCGACTGCGCGCTGAGCAAGTCATCGATGCTCAGGTCCTCCGGCACCTTCGCGAGCGCCAGCTCGTGCTGCTCGCTGCCGGTGTTCGACGCCGCGAAGCCGAAGTCGCCGCCCGCCACGGCGGAGTGATCGAAATCGAACTTGTACTCACTCATCGCGAGGCTGACGGACTTCGTGCCGTCCGGGACGTCGCCGCGCGCCGGGTCGTCGCTGTCGAGCTGCCATTCGCCGCCAACCTTCACGAACGAGAAGACGTCCCGCGAGCCCATCTGGCCGAAGTAGAACACCCCGCTGGTCGCCGCCGAGTCGCCGGTGATCAGCGTGTCCGAAAGGTCGCCCAGCGACAGCTTCGGCGTGCCGATGCCCGTGGCGAGGCCCTGCTCCGCTTCGTAGCGAGACGAGAAGCCGAACTCGCTGCTGAAAAAGTTGTCGGTGACGAGCGCGAGAAAGCCGTCAACGTCCTTGCCGTTCCACGCGCGGATCGCGTCCTTGAGCGTCGACTCCACATCTGAGGACCCACCGCCACCACCGCCGTTCGAGCAGCCGGCTCCCAGCGCGGCCATTGCGGCCAAACCCGCGACAATTGGCCCGACGAGGCAGAGCCTCCCGAAGCGTCGAAACAAGGCTGGGCTCCTTTCGGGATGGGCAGGTTCGAAGAGCTACGGCCAGCATAGGCTTCTGCCGGTCTGGGGGCAATTCGAGGTAGAGGCATTTGGGGTGCTATACTCGGGCTCCGACGGAGGCCGATGATCACTTAAGATGGCTCAGCAAGCTTTTCCGCAAAACGATGATGCCCCCGATTACTATGTCGATGCGGTGCGCCTGGGGATCACGCCATTCGGCATTGTGATCGAGATTGGGGTCACGGGTATGACCGAAGAGGTCGGAACTATGGGGCTCGTGAAGAAACTTGCAACAATCCGTATGAGCCCACAGCACGCACTGGTTTTCGCCAAAGTTATGAAAAAGCACATAGACGCGTACGAGCAAAAGGTCGGCAAGATTGCACTTCCTGCTGACTTGTACAATGAGATGGGAATAGCGCCGGACTGACGAACTATGGTTAGCGACATGATTCAACCGCGCCTGATACGTTCCCCAGAGCGCTTTGGTTGCGACGACTTTTGGAACGGGATTGCCGCAATAATAGCGGAATACGTCTTGCAGCCGGACCGAACGGGGCGATGGGCTCGTCAGCCTAAGCCGGAGGCGGGCGTACGCGAGTCTGTGTGGCTAAGTCAGAACCGTACTCGCATCGCAGACGCTGCCGCACCGTGGGTAGCGATCCTGGGCGAGCGGATAGTCACACGGGCCGAGTCACTCGATGAAGTTGTGCGAGAACTTAAGGCGTCGAACGTGCGAGATGCCCTAGTCGCCTTTGTGCGGCCACAGGACCAACCGCGCCCGCACCGTATCGCGTGACGCGGGTTAACTTTCCTCAGGAGTATTACTACAACGGGCCAGCTGACGATCACCGACCTCTCGTCGTTGTGCGCCTCTTCCCGCCAGGTGGCCCAGCGCTGACAGTGAACGCAATCTTGGATACAGGCGCGGAATACTCAATCTTTTCTAAGGCGCTTGGCCCTGCGTTAGGAATTCCGATCATTGGCCAGGGATATAAGAGCGTGATCCCAATGCAGACAGCTGACAACAGCCCGCAACAGCAAGCCTTCGTCTATGACATCGACGTGGAATGGCTTGGCCACCGTCTAACCGTGCCTATCGGCTTCGTCCCGACGTGGCCCGACGGCATAGATAATCTCTTGGGAATGAAGGGATTTTTCGAGAATCTATTCGTCGGCGTTCATCATCAGAAGCGGACGGTGTTTGTCACGCCCGCTTCCAACGTACCCTAGCCGCCTTCTTCGCGATCTCACTCCGGCGCTTCTTGGACAGCTTCTCAGCCCTAGCTTTACCGCCCTTGAGGCCGCCCATCCGCCCTAGCGCTACAGCGTGAGGATTGCGGGTATCCTGCGGAGCCTCGCCGGTCGCCTCGCGTACCATGCTCGCCGCGAGCGCGTTCACGTCCCTAGGCTTGCTTGAGCGCTTGGGCATAGCTCATTATGCCACAAATACGGCGCCCTGCCTAGCAGTGCTTTCTTAGGTAGTTAAGAATATCGTCCATGGTCTGCTGGCTTACATTAGGCGTAATGAGCCCCTGCCAATAGGTCTTCTGGGCCAACTCGCACATCGAATTGGAGTTCCCGCCTCCGCCTCGCCACTCATATACACCCCAGGCAATGCCGAACGCGCCAGCCCAAATGATGATCAGCGCGATCACACCGAGCGCCACCATTCTCCATTTACGCATCGCGGGCCAGTTTATCACTTGTCAAACTAACCCACTACCCAATTCGACGGCCGCTTGACAAGCCAGAGCCGACTGTGAGACACTAGCTCTCGCTTCGCCGATACGCCGAAGCAACACTGCTATGGTGAGGGAATGCCTCTAGGCTGCTTACGACCGCCGGTCGTCCTGCGGGACGG
>CAYQLM010000115.1:0-7912 GCA_964418365.1 uncultured Dehalococcoidia bacterium | reverse complement strand
CACCTCGGTCGCCGCCGCCACCGAAGCCACCGCCTCCGCCCCGGCGCGGGCCGCCCCGGCCGCCTCGATCGCCACCGCCGCCGCCGCCGCGCGGCCGCGAGGGCCGGAAGGACGGTTCGCGTGGTGGACCTTCGGCCGAGACTCCGGCGGGCTGGGGCTCGCCTCCGCCGTCTTCGCCGGTGAGCACGGCGCGGCGCGACAGGTTGATGCGCCCGAGATTGTCGACCTCTATGACTTTCACCATGATCTCATCACCGAGCGAGACGACGTCCTCGACGCTGGGCACGTGGTAATCAGCGAGCTCACCGATGCGGACCAGGCCGTCCTTGCCGCCGGGCAGCTCGACGAACGCGCCGAAGTCGACGATGCGTACGACCTTGCCGGTGTAGATCTCGCCTACCTCGATATCCTTCGTGAGGCCTTCGATGATCTGGATGGCGCGATCCGCCATCTCACCATGGGTCGAACCGATGATAATACTGCCGTCATCTTCGACGTCGATCGTGCACTTCGTCTCTTCGATGATGGAGCGGATGACGCGGCCGCCTGGGCCGATCACCGCGCCGATCTTCTCGACCGGGATCTGGATGCGGTACATGCGCGGCGCCCACTTCGAGAGCTCCGCGCGCGGCTCGCTGATCGCCGCCTGCATCTTGTCGAGGATGAACATGCGAGCATCGCGCGCCTGAGCGAGCGCCTGCTCCATGATCTCCAGCGTGATGCCTTTGACCTTAATGTCCATCTGGAGTGCCGTGACACCTTCACGCGTGCCGGCGACCTTGAAGTCCATGTCGCCCAGCGCGTCTTCGATGCCCGCGATGTCCGTGAGGACCTTGAACTCGTTCCCTTCGCCCTTGATGAGGCCCATGGCGACGCCGCCGACGGGCGCCTCGATCGGCACGCCGGCATCCATAAGGGCCAACGTGCTGCCGCAGACGCTCGCCATGGACGTGCTGCCGTTGCTGGAGAGCACCTCGGAGACGAGACGGATCGTGTACGGGAACTTCTCTTCGTTCGGGATGATCGGCTCGAGCGCGCGCTCGGCGAGCGCACCGTGGCCGATCTCGCGCCGGCCGGCGCCGCGCATCGGGCGCGCCTCGCCGACCGAGTACGGCGGGAAGTTGTAGTGGTGCAGGAAGCGCTTGCGGTCTTCCGGCGCCAGCGAATCGAGCTTCTGCCGCTCCGCGAACGAGCCGAGCGTCGCGATCGAAAGCACCTGCGTCTGCCCGCGCGTGAACAGCCCCGAGCCATGCGTGCGCGGCAAAACGCCCACGTCGCACGAGATCGGGCGGATGTCGGTGGGGCCGCGGCCGTCGGGGCGGACGCCGCGCTCCAGGATCGACGAGCGCACGGTCTCCTTGACGACTTCATCGAGCGCGGCGGTGACGTTCTCGACGCCGTATTCTTCGCCGAAGCGCTCTTCCAGCTCCTGGCGTCGCACGGCCAAGCCGGCCTGACGCTCCTCCTTGACGGCCTCGAGGATCTCCTCGAGGCGGCCCTCGAGCGCAGCCTGCACGGCATCCTTCACGCCGGGCCGCAGCGGCTCAGCCTTGAAGTCCATCCCGGGCTTCGCCGTCTTCTTGATCAGCTCCTGCTGCAGATCGATGATGTCCTGGTTCGCCCGCTGGCCGAACTCGATCGCCTCCAGTATCGTGCTCTCCGGCACCTGCTTGGCGCCGGCTTCGACCATCATGATGGCATCGCGCGTACCGGCGACCACGAGATCGAGCGTGCTCTCCTGGAGCTGCGCGTACGTGGGGTTGATGACGAACTCGCCGTTGATCTGGCCGATACGCACCGAGCTGACCGGCCCGGCGAACGGCACGCCAGTCATGCAGAGCGCCGCGCTCGCGCCGATGGTGCCCAGCACGTCGGGGTCGTGCTCCTGGTCCGCGGAGAGGATGGTGATCACCACCTGCACATCGCGGCGGAAGGCTTTCGGGAACAGCGGACGGATCGGGCGGTCGGTGAGCCGGGCCGCCAGGATGGCGTCCGTGGTCGGGCGGCCTTCGCGGCGGAAGAAGCTGCCCGGGATGCGCCCGACTGCGTAGAGCCGCTCCTCGTAGTCTACGGTGAGCGGGAAGAAATCGATCCCTTCTCGGGGCTTGTCGCTGATGCAGGCCGTGGCCAGCAGTATGGTGTCACCGTAGCGGACGGTGACGGCGCCGCCGGCCGAGCCGGCAAGCTGTCCTGTTTCTAGTGTAAGCGTCTTACCGCCTATCTCTCGTTCGAATCGTTCCGCCATAAGGCGTTGGTTCTCCTTTGTAATGTAGATTCGGCTTCTGCAGCCAGTGGTTCAGATGTTGTGCAGCGTGGGCCCGCGAAATGCGGGGCGCGGAGCCTCCTCCGCGAGTGTGGTGTCCGGGCCGTTTCTCCTCCCTACGCGCGGAAAGGTCTCCGCTTTACTTGCGGAGGCCGAGTTTGTTCAGCACATCGCGGTAGCGCTGAACTTCGGTGCGGTTGAGGTACGCCAACAGCCGGCGTCTCCGCCCGATCAGCTTCATCAGCCCACGCTCCGTGTGGAAGTCCTTCTTGTGGAGGCGCATGTGGGCGGTGAGGTCGTTTATCCGCTCGGTCAATAGGGCGATCTGAACTTCAGGGGAGCCTGTGTCCCCCTGATGCCGCGCATGTTCCTGGACGATCGTCCCGCGTGATTCTTTGGTGAGCATCTATGCTTTGCCGTCGAGAGCGGCTGTGGTATCCTCGTTCAACCTATCAAAGTCTAGCACGCGACTGATTATAGGCGCAACCGCGCTGGTGGGGCGCTTTCCGGCAGGAGGCCGCCGATGCCCCGCGTCGGCATCGTCACCGACTCGACGGCCTGTATTCCACCCGAGCTGGCGGGAGAGCTCGGCATCGAGGTCATCCCCCTCTACCTGGCCTTTGGGGACGCCATCTACGCGGATGGCATGACGGCCGAGGCGGCCGAGTTCTACGAGAAGCTCCGAACCGTCGCCAGGCCACCCAGCACCTCGGCCCCCTCGCCCGGGGGCTACGCCGAGGCGATCCTGCGCGCCGGCCGCGATGCGGAGTCGGTGGTCTGCATTACCGTCGCGCGGCAGTTCAGCCACATGTACGACGCCGCGACCCAGGGGGCGGCGCTCGCCCGCGAACAGGCCCCGAACCTCGACGTCCGCGTCGTGGACTCCACCGCGGCGGCGATGGCGCAGGGCTTCGTCGCGCTGGAGGCCGCGCGCGCAGCGCACGAAGGCGCGGGCGTCGACGCCGTCATCGCGCGGGCGGAGGCCCTCATGCCACGGGTGCAGCTCGTCGTCGTGCTCGACACGCTCGTCTATCTCGGGCGCAGCGGGCGCGTGCCTCGGCTCCTCGTGTGGGCGTCGTCGCCGCTGCAGCTCAAGCCGATCGTCGCGTTCCACCGCGGCGTCTACAGGCCTGTCGCCTTCGTGCGAACGATGCGCCGCGCCGTCGACCGGCTGTTACAGGAGCTGGAACGGCGAACGGCGGGCGCGCCGCTGCACGTCTGCGTTCACCACACGAACGTCCCCGGTGAGGCAGAGGAGCTGGCGGAGCGCGTTCGCGCATCGCTTCGGCCGAGAGAGCTGCTGGTGCGGGAGTTTACGCAAGTGATGGGTGTGCATACCGGCCCGGGTCTGCTGGGCTTCGCATTTTATACAGAGAGCTGATGCGATATTCCGGCCCGCGGATGGAAGTCTCCGGCTTCTTGCGGGCGGCTGATGCCGCCGACTGCGGTCGGAAACGTCTCTGGGCCTGCCAAGCATCGCATGTTATACAAAACGGCAACGGCCGCTGAATCTGCTGGCTGGCTTGCGCGACTGTGTCTTATACTGAGCAGGCGAAACTCGAATCTCACCTGCTGGCTGAGCCAGCAAAGGAGACGACCCAGTGAGCAGAGCGCAGCGCCGCGCGACGCGTCCGTCCAGCCGGCGCACTCCGGTCAAGCCGCAGAAGAGCGGCGCAGGCATCCAGATTCCTTGGATCCCGATCGCGGTCCTTTTTGCGACCATCGCCGTCGTAGGAGTAGTGGTCTACCTCGTGATCCAGGCGGGCAAACCGGCGAAGCCCAACAACGCCAAGGCGGCAGCGTACGAGCTGAACAAACAGGAGGGAGCGCCCGGCGAGTGGGTCGATCTGCCGAATGTCTGGGCCGACGGCACCAAGCTCGCGCACTACGGCCAGTCATCGGCGGATGGGCCCAACACCAACGCGCACGTAACGCGCACCGTCGACTACAGCAAGGAAACGTCGGCTTCGTCGCCGAACGGCCTGCCGCCGGTCGGAGGCCCCCACTGGGGGAGCTCCGGCTGCGGCCCGGAGCCGGCGAACGCACCGTCGTTCTGCGGCCCGGCGCCCTGGGGCATCGCGAGTCTGACCGTACCCTGGGCGGCCGAAACGTTGATCCACAACATGGAGCATGGCGGCGTGGTCGTCTGGTTCAACACCACCAACACAGCCGTCCGCGACAAGCTTGAGGCCGAGGTAACGAAACGCGTGAAGGATGGCTACTACGTCGTCATGACGCCGTACTCGGACATCCCGCCAGACACGATCTATCTCACCTCCTGGGCGCGGCGCGAGAAGATCGACGTGGCGAGCTACGACGACGCCACCGTCGACAAGTTCATCACAACGTTCCAATGCGCCTTCAACCCGGAGAACTTCAAGAACTGCGGCAGCCACGGATAGCCCCTTAGCTATCGACCGCCCTCGGTAGCTCCCCCGCGGCGATGCGCCTGATGTACGGGTACGCCCAGCGCTGCAGCGCGATAGCGATCAGCAGACCGAGTAGCGCCGTGCCGAGCCCGCCGGCGGCGTCGAGGACGTAGTGGTTCGCCGTGAAGAGGATGGCGGTGAGCTGCAGCACCGGCATCATGAGAGCAACCCCGCGCAGCCACACGTTCCGTGTCGTCCAGAACAGCACCCCTCCGACCAGCACCGCCCACCCGTAGTGCAGGCTGGGCATGGCCGCGTAGGGGTTGACGAACGGCCTGGCGGAGTCCACCTGATAGCTGATGTGCGTGAACCTATCGAGCGTATCGACGAAGCCGAAGCCGAAGTCCGCCGGCACGAGGCGGGGCGGGGCGACCGGAAACAGGTAATAGACGACGAGAGCGATCGCGCCCGAGGCGAGCAGCGAGTCCCGCGCAACGGTGTACTCGTGCCGGTGGCCGAAGAGGTACATCCACATCCCGATCGCCACGATCAACGGGAAGTCCAGCCAGAAGTAGACGGCGTTGAAGAACTGGATCAGCGCGCCGTAGTGGAGCACCGCGCTGTTGAGGTCGGGCTCCCAGAAGATGCCGAGCTTGCGCTCGATCTCCACGATGCGCACGGCGTGGCTGATCGCCGCCGCTTCGTGGTCGACCACGCTGCCGCGGACGATGAAGTAGAGCAGGAAGGCGATCGCGACGATGACGATCTCGAGGACGTCGCGATAGGCGCGGCGGCGGCTCACCGTATCGATCAGCCTGCGTGGCGCGAAACGGGCTTCGGCGGCCATGGGAACCATCCTAGTCGAGTAAACCACGAGGAGCGAAAGAGAGGCCAGGGAACGTCCTTCGACAAGCTCAGGATGCCGTAAGGAGCGCTCTAGATCATGCTGAGCCTGTCGAAGCACGTCGTAGAACTCGATCGGAATTGCGGTGCTTTCGGCGGCCGCCGTATCATGCCTGCGCATGCCCTCCCGACAGAACATCAGCAGCGGCACGCCCTGGGAGCCGATCGTCGGCTACTCCCGAGCCGTGCGTGTGGGCGACCACGTCTTCGTCGCGGGCACTACGGCGACGGATAGCGCTGATCCCTACGGGCAGACCGCCGGGGCCTTGCGGAAGATCGAGGCCGCCCTCCAGGAAGCGGGCGCGACCCGCCAGGACATCGTGCGCACGCGCATCTTCGTACGCGACATCGAGCAATGGGAGGAGATCGGACGCGCGCACCGAGAGTTCTTCGGCGACGTGATGCCGGCCGCGACGATGGTGGAGGTGAGCCGCTTCATCGACCCCGCGATCCTGGTGGAGATCGAAGCGGACGCCGTGATTGAGGAATAACAAGCCATGTCCGAAGGCCGGCCTTTAGGCTGGCATAGCCAGGCTGAAGCCTAGCCTTCAGGAGGAAAGGCATCGCCATGAACATCCGTGTCGAACGAGGAGACATCGCTCAGTACAAAGCGGACGCGATCGTCGTCAATCTGTTCGAGGGCATCACGGCGCCCGGCGGCGGTACAGGCGCCGTCGACCGCGCGCTGGACGGCGCGATCTCGCGCGTCATTGCCGACGGCGACTGTCGCGGCAAGGACGGCGAGCTGACGCTCATCCACACGCTGGGCAAGATCCCGGCGCCGCGCGTGCTGGTGGCGGGCTTGGGCAAGTCCGACAAGTTCTCCCTCGACAAGATCCGCAACCTCTCGGCGTCCGTCGCGCGCTACCTGCACCGCGCGCGCTGCGCAACGATCGCCTCCATCACGCACGGCGCAGGCATCGCGGGCCTCGACCCGGAGGCGTGCGCCCAGGCGATCGCCGAAGGGACGCTGCTGGGGCTCTACCGGTTCCACAGGCACAAGAAGCCGCCCGAGGACGAGGTCGAGGTGCAGGAGCTGTGTCTCGTCGAGCACGACGAGGCGCGGCTGGACGCGGTCCGGCGCGGCGTCGAGCGCGGCGTGGTCCTGGCGGAGGCGGCGAACTTCGCGCGCGACCTGGCGAACGAGCCGAGCAACGTGCTCACGCCTACCGAGCTCGCCACGCGCGCGCAGGCCTGGGCGCAGGACGCCGGCCTAGAGTGCGAGGTCTTCGATAAGCCCTGGATCGAGCAGCAGGGCATGGGCTCGTTCCTCGGCGTCGCGCAGGGCAGCGCCCAACCGCCGAAGTTCATCGTGCTGCGCTACAAGGGCGGCGGCGCGCAGCACCTGGCGCTGGTGGGCAAGGGCATCACGTTCGACACGGGCGGCATCTCGATCAAGCCCGCTGCGGGCATGGAGGAGATGAAGGGCGACATGGCGGGCGGCGCGGCGGTGATCGCGGCGATGGGGGCGATCGCCCGGCTCAAGCCGTCGATCAACGTGACGGGCATCGTGCCGGCGACGGAGAACATGCCCGGCGGCAACGCCATCAAGCCCGGCGACGTCCTGCGCGCGATGACCGGCACAACGATCGAGGTGATCAACACGGACGCCGAGGGCCGGCTGATCCTGGCCGACGGCCTCGGCTACGCGCGCCAGCAGTCGCCCGCGCCCGACGCGATCATCGACGTCGCGACGCTCACCGGGGCGATCTCGATCGCGCTGGGGAACGTGGCGATGGGCGCGATGACGAACAACGAGGCCCTCTACGCTCGCGTCCGCAAGGCCTCCGAGGCCTCGGGCGAGAAGGTCTGGGAGCTGCCCATGTGGGACGAGTACAAGGAGCAGATCAAGAGCGACGTGGCAGACATCAAGAACACGGGCGGCCGCGGCGCCGGCTCGATCACGGCGGCGTTCTTCCTGAAGGAGTTCGTCGGCGACACGCCCTGGGTCCATCTGGACATGGCCGGCGTCGACTTCTACGAGAAGGAGAAGGGCGTGCTCGTAAAGGGCGCGAGCGGCATCCCCGTCCGCACCCTCGTCCACCTGGCGCTCGAGGTGGCGCAGGAGCCTCTGCAGAAATAGCGGCACCTCTTCGACGACCGCAGGATCATGATGGGCTAGGCGGGTCCAGCCAGCGTCTCTGCATTGATCATGCTGAGCCTAGCGAAGCACGGGCGTCGCCTACGGCGACGGGGCGGGTCTCCGCCTTCGGCGGATAAATCCGACCCGCCCCTACGTTTCAGCGGACAGGTCGCGGCTCTCGGAATGACAGAAGGCATATGCTACGCTCCGATTCGATGGAGACGTGGCGCAGGAACGTGTACGCCGTCGCGATCGCGCAGTTCATCGCGCTGGGCGGCGGCAACCTCGTCTTCC
>CAYQLM010000114.1:5057-7944 GCA_964418365.1 uncultured Dehalococcoidia bacterium | reverse complement strand
GGCGCGAGACGACGATGGTCGCCGCGCGGCTCGGCATGGGCTCGCTCGGCTTCGCGTTCGAGACGCCGGACGAAGCGCACGAGCGCGTGCAGCAGTACTACCAGCTCGTGCGCGAAGAGTGCACGCCGATCGGCAAGGCGATCAACCCCGCGCTCGCCGTGCTGTCGTCGCTGATGTGCTGCGCGACGGACGAAGAGGCGATCGACAAGGGCGTCGAGGGGACGCAGTTCTTCAGCTACTCGCTCGGCTACTACTACTCGCCCATGACCGGCCCGAACCACCAGCCCGGCAAGGTCAACGTCTACCGCCGGTTCAAGGACACGCCCGAGTCGGAGCGCATGAGCATGTTCCAGCTCCGCAGGCAGCTCGGCGGCTTCGGCCAGTCCGGCGAGGGAACGTCCGACACCGAGCCCGAGGACGAAGTGCAGCGCGCGCTCTGGCGCGCCGCCAAGCGCGGCGGCTGCATCGGCACGCCCGACTTCATCCGCGACACGCTGCTCAAATACGAAGCCGCGCACCTCGACACGATGATCTTCGTCGCGCAGTCCGGCGCGCGTAAGCACGAGGACGTCATGGCCTCGATCGAGAAGTTCGGCAAGGAAGTGCTGCCGGAGTTCAAGGAACGGCATCGAGAGCATCAGCGCTGGCGCGCGGACCAGCTCTCCGGCCTCGACTTCGAGATCAACTCCTCGATCTGACCTATCCCCTGACCCCTTCCCTACGAGGGAAGGGGACGCATCAGTTGTCATTCCGAGCGAAGCGAGGAATCTGATCCCTCGCGAAGAATGTTCTTGGGGTCTGCAGGCCAGGCTTCAGCCTGGCGCCCTTGTCATCCTGAGGGGCGTGGGGTAGAAGGATGGGGCGGGGAGCCCGAAGGATCTTTCGCTCGTTTCCATCGAAGGACGCTGATGGACGCTGCAGACATCACAGCCATGTTGGCCGAAGACCGCCGCGAATGGGCCGCGCTCTGCGCCACGCTCGACGCCCACCCGGACGGCCCGCTGCACGATCAGCCCTCTCCCCTAACCCCTCTCCCAGAGGGAGAGGGGAATCCCCCGGAGTGGACGGCGCGAGACGTCTACGCCCACCTTGCTCGCTGGATCAACAACTCCACGGACGGGTTCGAGTCGTGGCTCGCCAGCCGCACCATCCCGACACCGCCCGAAGGCGACGACGACACGATCAACGCGCGCTGGCAGCGCGAAGACAGCGCACTCACGCTCGACGAGGCCCGCGATCGCGCCCAGCGCGCCTTCGACCGCCGCATCCGCGCCATCGAGTCGGCTCCAGCCGACAAGTGGGACCAGATCCTGGAAGCCACCGCCCACGCCGACGACGCCCACCACTACCGCGCCCACCATGGCTACATCCGTGTCTGACCGGCCTCGCATCTGGTAACGTCTATCATCATGCGCTCCGTCGGCATCCCCGCGATCGCAGTCATCACGCTATGTGCCTTTCTCGCTGCCTGCGGTGGTGAGAGCGCGGACCGGCCCTCCGCTAACGATCTCGCCGCGGCGATCTGCGCGGCGACGCCGGAGGCGCCCGGCACGCTGCAGGCGTCGGACATCACCGAGGCGTCCGGCATCGCCGCCAGCCGCCAGAACAAGGATGTGCTCTGGGTGCACAACGATAGTGGCGACACCGCCCGCGTCTTCGCGATCGACAGGCACGGGGCGCTGCTCGGCACATACACGCTGGCGGGCGCGGAGGCGATCGACTGGGAGGACATGGCGATAGGTCCGGGTCCGGAGCGCGGCGTCGACTACTTGTACCTCGCCGACATCGGCGACAACGCCGCCCAGCGATCGGAGATCGACGTCTATCGCGTCCCCGAGCCACGCGTTACGAAAGGCGATACGCCCACGACGAACGCGCTCACCGGCGTTGAGAAGCTGGTGCTGCGCTACCCGGACCACCCGCACGACGCCGAGACGTTCATGGTCGACTGGATGAACCACGACCTTCTGATCATCACGAAGGAGCTGGCCGGCAACGTCTCGGGCGTGTTCCGCGCGCACCCCGACGTCACGCCGGACGTTCCGGAAGTGCTGGAGCAGATCGCCACCATCGACTTCAGCTCGCTGACCTTGGCGGCAACGCCTGGCCCGGACGCGCCGGCGCTGGCGCGCGCGCTGCCGCTTCTGCCCACCGGCGGCGACATGTCGCGGGATGCGAGCGTCATCGCGATCCGGACGTACGGCGCCGTCTGGGTCTGGGCGCGGTTGCCGGACGCCACCATGGCCGACGTCTTCGCCACGAAGCCGTGCGAGGCGCCCTCGATCGCGGAGCAGCAGGGCGAAGCCATCGCCTTCGAGCCGGACGGCTCCGGCTACGTCACCACCAGCGAGGGTGTCAACCCGCCGATCCATCGCTTTGTCGTAAAGTAGACGTCATGCCCACCACCAAGGTCGATCGCATCCAAGACGAAACGCTCCGCGCATCGCTCGCCGCCGCGCACAACTCCCTCCGCAGCGGCGACTTCATCGATGTCGTCCGCCGCGCCGCCGACGCCTATCTCGAGCTGCTCCGCCGCAAGCCCCAGCTCCTCGACGGCATGATGGGCCGCATGCGGATCATGATGTTCCCCCGCCTCGGCGCGCGGCTCGACCCCGCGGAAGGCCAGCCGCTCCCTGCGCTCACCTGGGACCGCGAGACCTTCGGCTTCTCGGAAGCCGTCACTTACTTCGAGTTCGCCGTCGACCAGCTCGTCCGCGAAGGAATATAGCAGCATCAGGATGGTCCTCTTTCCCACCCACCCGCCCAGGAAAGTCTTATGGAATCAGGGGGACACCCCCCGTGCCCCCCGGCAGGGGCTTCGCCCCTGCACCCTCACCGGCTGAACGCAGAGCGCTGATGGCTGACCGCTTCATCTGCATAACCTGCG
>CAYQLM010000114.1:0-5047 GCA_964418365.1 uncultured Dehalococcoidia bacterium | reverse complement strand
AAGTCCTATGGTATGGGGGGACACCCCCCAGGCCCCCCGGCAGGGGCTCCGCCCCTGCACCCCGTCCGGGGTTGCTAAACGATGATGGCTGACCGCTTCATCTGCATAACCTGCGGCGTCCAGTACGGCCCGACCGACGTCCCGCCCGCGCGCTGCGTTATCTGCGAGGACGAGCGCCAGTACGTCGGGTGGGAGGGGCAGCAGTGGACGACACTCGACGACATGCGCGCCGCCGGCTATCGGAACGACGTGCGCGAGATCGAGCCCGGCCTGCAAGGCATCGGCACGCGCCCCCACTTCGCGATCGGCCAGCGCGCGCTCCTCGTCCAGACAGGCTCCGGCAACGTGCTCTGGGACTGCCAGAGCTTCCTCGATGACGAGACGATCGCGGCCGTGCGCGCGCTCGGCGGCATCGATGCCATCTCCGCGTCGCATCCGCACTTCTACGGCATCATGGCCGAATGGGCGCGCGCCTTCGGCGCAACGATCGTCCTGCCCGCAGCGGACGCGCAGTGGATCCCCTGCCCCGATTCCGCCATCGCGCTCTACGACGGCGTCCGCGAGCTGTTCCCCGGCGTCACGCTCGTCCAGACCGGCGGCCACTTCGAGGGCAGCGCGGTGCTCCACTGGGCGGACGGCGCCGAGGGCCGCGGCGCGCTTCTCACCGGCGACACGATCATGGTCGTGCAGGACCGCCGCTTCGTCACATTCATGCGCAGCTATCCGAACCAGATCCCCCTGCCCGCACCCGCCGTCCGCGCCATCGTCGAAGCGATCCGCCCCTACCCGTTCGATCGCCTGTACGGCGGCTGGTGGCACACCGTGGTCGCATCGGACGCCCGGCGCGCCGTCGAGCGCTCCGCCGAGCGCTACATCCGCCGGATCGGCGAGTAGTGACTTGCCGTTCGTGGTGCGTTCTGTCATTCTAAGCGGCTGGTTGTACAGGCGCGCGACTTCGTCGCGCCGGACAGAGCTGAAGCTTTGTCCCTACAGCTACCGCTTCTCGTTCCGAGGAGGTCTTCTTGGAGATCAGTGATAAGGTCGCGCTCGTTACCGGTGCCGGCTCCGGCATCGGCCGCGCGTCCGCCGTTCGGCTCGCCACCGAGGGCGCATCCGTCGTCGTCGCCGATGTCGATGACGCCGGCGCCCGCGAGACCGTCGCGCAGATCGAGGCCGCCGGCGGCAAGGCCGCCGCCGTCCACGCTGACCCTTCGCTTCGCTCAGGGCAGGCTCCTCGAGCGGTAGCTTTTCGGGCGGACGTAACCCAGGAGGAAGATGTTAGGGCCATGATCGCCTTCGCCGAGTCGACCTACGGCGGGCTCGACATCCTGCACAACAACGCCGGCATCATCACCGGCCCGCCGCGCTGGCCGGACACCGAGCCCGAGGCGTGGATCCGCATGCTCGATATCAACCTGCGCGGCGTCATCCTCGGCACGCAGCTCGCGCTGCCCGCGATGCGCAAGCGCGGCGGCGGCGCGATCGTCAACACGGCATCGATGGCCGGCGTCGGCTACGGCTTTCCGCCGAACCCCGTGTACGCCGCGAGCAAGGGCGGCGTCGTGCTCTTCACCGCATCGCTCGCGCCGCTCGCCGCCGAGGCGAACATCCGCGTGAACTGCGTCTGCCCGGGCATCGTCGACACGCCCATGTTCCGCCGCGCCGCCGACGGCCCGGCTGACACGCGCGTGCTCGACGAACGCCTGCGCTCCGTCCCGATCCTCGCGCCCGAGGAGATCGCCGACTGCGTCGTCTACTTCATCCGCGACGACTCGCTTGCCGGCCGCGCGCTCCTGGTGCGCAACGGCCTCCCGCGTGAGCTCCTGCGCATGCCGGAGATCCCGGCAGCGTTCCGATAGTCGGACGGACGCACAGCTGTGTGCCCAGGCCCAGCTATAGCTGTGGTATTAACCCCGCGACGAATTGAAGGATAAGCAGCGCGTCGAGCGAATTGAGGTCACCGTCGTGGTTCACGTCGGCGCTTGAAGCACACGGTACGCTGGAAGTCAGTCCTGCGCTGTACTGCAACGCAAGCGCGGCGTCGATGCTGTCCACGCCACCGCTGCAGTTGACATCACCCACCGGTCCTCCAGTAATGAAAATCTCCTGACACCCCACACCGGGCGGCGACGCCGTCCCGAACAGCGACACGAACGTGCCAAACGTCGGCCAACCCGTTCCTCCCATGCAGATCTTCTCGGGATCGCCTGGCTGGTCGGTCACGGTTCCCTGCAATGAAATGACGATGCCCGCGGACCTTCCTGGCTGCAACGTGCCGGTCGCAAAAGGCGACCATTCGTGATCGCCATACTGCGGATTAGTACCCGTCCAAGGTGGATCCGATGATACGTACTCGATCCCGACGCCTCGCCCAAACGCCGACCCAACAATACAGCCAGGCCCGCCAAGGTCGGCAGGTAGGTCCGAAAAGCACACGAGTCGGCTGGCCCATGACTCTACGCTGGAAAGCACAACGTCCCCATCGTTCGCCAATTGGAAAGTGCAATCGAATGTGTGGCCTACAATGACCGTTGCGGGACACTCCAGGCTCGGCGAAAGGACGGCTCGTCCCGGCGCTAGACCGAAGCTGGCCTCGGCCATCCCTCCATCGGCAATGTGCACCACGGTTGCCGCAGTAAACCCACTGTTGCCGTCGCAAATGGTGGGCATTCCTGTCGCGGTCGTAGCCAGCCAGGCAGAGGGAAGCACGACGCAGACAGTTGCGTCTCCAACGGACACTCCATCGAAGGAGAAGGAGCCGTCACCCGCGGTGCCAGTGCCTCGGTCCGTCGTCGGCGGACAACACGTCGCAAGCAGAACGACCGTCAAATTGGATATCCCTGTCTCGCCTTTGTCCCACAGTCCATTCGTGTTTGCGTCGTTCCAAACCGTGCCGTGGATCTTCCCATGAGCCCCCGGCGTGGGCGTGGGCGTCACGCCGGATGGGTAACAACTCACCTTCCCACCTTCTGTCTGAGCAGACAAGACCTGAGGGTCCCCGACACGCCCGTCCGCCAATTTGGCCGCTGTCAAGTGAAGTGGGCTAGAACCTTTGGGTCCCAAGCAGCCGATCTCTAGCGCCGCGAGCGGTATCTCACCCCACAGTCCGATCGCGCTGGCGCCGACAACCCTGACGTGGCCGGATCCGTATCTTGTATTGCATACGCCATATCCATAGTTCGTGGTGCATCCCACGGCTTGGACGATGTTTGGATCAAAGTCAATGTCGATCATCCAACCGGCCACGCCTGGCGAATGGTAATTCACGGACAAAATCAGATTTAGATCCTGATCGGGGTTTGTGGTCCCTGACTCGATCGACACAACCGCTACACCCGGCGTCGCCTCAGGCGTCCCTGGGGTAATGGGCACGCCGTTGATTACTCCCGCTACATACTGCAGGATCAACTCGGCGTCCAGGACATCAATGTCACCGTCCAGACGAGTGTCGGCTCCATCTGGATTAGGAAGAGCGGTGCCATCGCTGAGATATTGAATCACCAGCTGCGCGTCGACAACGTTCACATCCCCGCTGTTATTCACATCCCCCGAGCCCAGCGAGCCGCTGGCGACGCCTGCTGGACGGGGTGTCGACGGTCCAAGGGCACTTGCCTCTCGACTGTGCGGCCGCATCCACGCCATCGAGACAACGGCGGCCAGCACCGCCGCCATCACGCTGCCGACAACAATCGCCCGCCTCATCGCCACCATAGCCCGCCATTATAGCCGAGCCGTCCGTTCACGACCCACGACCCCCGCCCTCGACCCTTGCCCCCCGCCCCGCCCTGCGCGGTACACTCGCACCGCACTTCTCGACACGAACGGAGGCCCCACCATGCCCGACCCTTCGCCAAGCTCAGGACAAGCTGACGTCCTTCTCGATAAGCGACCCGATGGCGTCGCGCTCATCACCCTCAACCGGCCCGATAGCCTCAACGCCATGGGCGGCCAGCTCATGCCCATGCTCGCGCAGTACCTGGCGCAATGCGCGCACGATACATCCGTGCGCTGCGTCGTCCTCACCGGCGCCGGCCGCGCTTTCTGCGCCGGCGGCGATGTCAAGGACATGGGACGAAGGCCGGAAGGCACGGTTTCCGCCTCAGCCGAGGCGTCGGCCGCGCCAGCGCAACCGGCTCCCGCCGCAAAGACGGACGGCGCGCGACCATCCGTCTTCACCATGCTCGATCCGTCCGTCGGCATCCTAAGGGAGTCGCAGATGCGCACGAGCTACGTCCTGCACACGATGCCCAAGCCCACGATCGCGATGGTGAACGGCCACGCCGTCGGCGCCGGCCTTAGCCTCGCGCTCGCCGCCGACCTGCGCATCGCCTCGGACAAGGCGAAGTTCGGCACCGCGTTCGGACGCATCGCGCTCAGCGGCGACTTCGGCGGCTCGTACTACATGCAGCGGCTCGTCGGCATGGGCAAGGCGCGCGAGCTCTACTTCACCGCCGAGATCATCGAGGCGGCGGAGGCGCTGCGCATCGGCATGGTGAACCGCGTCGTCGCGCACGACCAGCTCGCCGACGAGACGCTCGCGCTCGCGGCGAAGCTCGCCGCCGGCCCGACGGCGACGTTCGCGCGGATGAAGGAGAACCTCAACCTCGGCGAGCACGCCGACCTGCGGTCGCTGCTCGACCAGGAGGGCTTCTACCAGCGGCTCACCGGCCTCAGCAACGACTCGCGCGAGGCCGTCCGCGCCTTCATCGAGAAGCGCGAGCCAAAGTTCGCCGGCAACTAGTCGCTGGTCGCTGGTTGTTGGTTGCTGGTTCTCGCCTGCACCAATTCCCGCCCTCGTCGCCTGACACGGCGAAGGAGAAGAGCACAGACTATTGCCTCCCAGGCGGCGCGACGAAACACCGACGCGAACCAGCAACCAGCAACCAGGAACCAAGGACCAGGAAAGGACTCCGATGAAATACGAAGTGAAGTACAGTCCCGCCTACGCCCTCGGCATCGTCTCGCTCGAGGCGGGCGAGAAGCTCCAGGCCGAGACCGGCGCCATGGTCAGCATGTCCGACACGATCAAGATCGAGACCGGCATGAA
>CAYQLM010000113.1:0-8272 GCA_964418365.1 uncultured Dehalococcoidia bacterium | reverse complement strand
GCAGAGGGAAGGGATCCCCATCGGGCGCGGGCAATGGGCCAATGAGCGGATCGATCTACTGGCTGGCGCTCGGAGCTGCCGGCCTGGCGCTGCTGCACCTTTTCCAGCCGTTCTATCGCGCGCAAGACGGCGCCGCGCAGGCGAAGGGGACGGGACTCGGCCTGGCCGTGGCCGAGGGGCTCGTGCGCGCGCACGGCGGCAAGATACGCGCGGAGAAGCGGGCCGAAGGAGGCGCGCGCTTGGTCGTCACGCTGCCGCTCGGCGAGGCGCCGGTCGCCCCCGCGGAGCAGCGCGCGTGAGCGGCGGCGCGCGCATCTTGGTCGTCGATGACGATCCGGGCATTCTGCGCGCGGTGAGCACGAACTTGTCGCGCCATGGTTACCATGTCCAGACGGCATCGACGGGCGGCGAGGCGCTCGATGAGTTTTCGCGCAGCCGGCCCGACCTGCTGCTGCTCGACCTCGGCCTACCCGACTGCGACGGCATCGATGTGATTCGCCGGGTGCGGGAGCAGGCCGCTACGCCCACCGTCGTGCTGTCCGTGCGCGGCGCGGAACACGATAAGGTAGCCGCGCTCGACGCCGGCGCAGACGACTATCTCACGAAGCCCCTTGGCGTTCAGGAGCTGCTCGCGCGCACGCGTGTCGCGCTGCGTCACGCCGGCGCACGGCCCGCGGCGGCGGCACGCCATCCCACGATCGACCGCCGGCCGCGCTAAGGCTGGTATCCTTTCCCATCTCGGATCGGGAGGGACAAGACTTGGCTGCGGAATATGTGTTCATCGATGAGTGGGACGTGCAGGCGCTGGCCGACGCGGTGTTTCAGGCGCTCGCCGATCCGCGCACCTATCCCGAATGGTGGAAGCCCGTCTACATCGAAGTGGAGGCTGACGGGCCGCCGGCCGTCGGCGCGACATCACAGCAGCACTTAAAGGGCCGCCTACCCTACCACCTGCGCCAGACGTCGGAGATCGTCAGTCTGGAACCGCCGCGCGAGTTCGAGATCAGCGTCACCGGCGATTTCTCCGGCCGCGGCGTCTGGACGTTGACGCCGAAGGCTAACGCCGCGCACGTGCGCTTCGATTGGCGGGGGTGACGGCGGACCGCGCGCTGCTGCGCGTGCTCACCCCTGTCCTGCGGCCGTTCTTTCGCTGGAACCACAACTGGGCCATCAAGCGTGCGATGGCGGGGCTGGGAGCCGTACGAGCGGGCGCACTCCTAACGCTGCGCGGCTAAGAAGACTCGTCCAGAGCGCGGCGAACGAATGCTGTGTCGCCCAGGAGCGCCTCGTCCGGGATGTACATCCGCCCATAGCGCTCCAGATAGACGAGCTGCTTCATCGATAGGAAGCCCATCCGCATCGAGATGTTTTCGAAAGCGCGGTTCTTGGCCGCCGTGCGATAGGCGCGCGCGGCGTCGCGCATGATACGCAGGCGGTCGCGCACGGAGCGCCGAGGCGGCCGCTCGCCGGTTGCCTTGTGAACCACGTCATCGCCGTTCATCATCAGCTCGCCCATGCTCACTTCAGAGAGCGGCTTGGTGAGCACCGGCTCGAAGGTCGCGCGCGCGAAGCGGTGGATGTCATCATCCGTCAGCCCCAGCGCGTAGAGGGCAGGCCCGTTCACCTGGATCATCAGCTCGGCGATATCCGCCCATGCCGATTCGATCCCCACGGACGCCTCGCAGAGGCTGCGGAACATGCGGTGGGAACCTTCGTCCATGCGCGCGACGATCCCCCAGTCGACCATGCCGAGCCGCCCGTCGCGCAGGAGGAGCAGGTTGCCGGCGTGGATATCGGCGTGAAAGGCGCCGACGCGCAGGCCGGTGAGCACCCAGGCCTTAAGCAGTTCGCGCACCAGCTCCGCCGGATCGGCGCCGAGAGCGGTGGCGTGCGCCAGGTCATCGAGCGGGGCGCCGTCCAGGAACTGCATCGTGAGCACGCGGCGCGCCGTCCAGTCGTGATACACGTCGGGCACGACGAGGCGCGAGAGGCCGTAGCTCTTGTAGAGCGTGCGGAAGACGTCCATCGTGCCCGCTTCGTTGCGCAGATCGAGCTCCTCGGCGATCTGCATCCGCAGGCCCACGATCAGCCCGACCATGTTGTACGCCTGGTCGACGCCGCGCGCCGCCATGAACCGCGCAAAGCGCTCCAGGAGGGCGATGTCGGTGGCGACCGTTCGCTCGATGTCGTTGCGCAGGACCTTCACCGCGACCCGCGTGCCATCGTGCAGCGTCGCCGCGTGGACGACGGCGATCGAAGCCGCCGCTATGGGCGCGCGGTCGAACGTCGCGAAGGCTTCCTCGAGCGGCCGTCCCAGCTCCGACTCGACCGTGGAACGGACGTATTCGAACGGGACGGCGGGGCCTGTGTCGAGACAGTCGCGGAACTCCTTAGCAACCGACTCGCCCACGATGCCGGGCGCAGAGGCGACGAACTGACCGAACTTAACGTACGTGGCTCCCAGGTGTTCGAACACGCGGCGGAGCGCAGCGACCGGGTTGCCTTGACGCCGCACCAGGCGTCGCGCCACGGCCGGAGTGAGGTGGCGCGCGCCCAACAGCGACATGTGCCCGAGCCGCAGGGTGCCACCCAGCCAGCTGGGACGCGGCAGTGCGGCTGGCGTAACCGCGAGGCGAAGATCGACTGCGTCGCGCTCTGCTGTCTCCACGGAGAGTTAGTATAGCCAAAGGTGATCGTTAGGCCATCGAAGCCCGCTTGACAGCGCTCGCGGCCTTCCGCACAGTGTCAGCGCAGATCGACGCTGGGAGGTACTTCTCATGGGGATTGGACGGCCTGTCGTCTTCTTTCAAATCGCTTGCAAAGACGCGGAGCGGCAGCGCGAGTTCTACAAAACGCTTTTCGGCTGGCACATCGATACGGACAACCCGCTGGGATTTGGGTTCGTGGACCCGGGCATCGGCGGGCCGATCGAAGGCGTCGGAGGGGTTATCTCTCCATCCGGCGAGAATCCGGGCTACGTCGCCATCTACGTGCAGGTGCTGAGCCTGGTCGATACGCTGGCGCAGGTCGAGCGGATGGGCGGCCAGACCGTCTTGCCTCCGGTCGATACGCCGAGGGGCCCAACCGTCGCCCAGTTCGCCGACCCGGAAGGCAACGTCATCGGGCTGATCAAGCAGTAACGCCCACCTTCGCCGGCCCGTTCTACCCATGAGGCGACAGAAATGCCGTCGCCGTCCGACGTATGAATGGAATGCGGGAAATCCTCGAAGACTCGGCTCTTATCTACCGGCAAGAGCTAGAGGGGCTGTTCGCCGTCCTGGTGCCGGGTGTGGTGCTGGGTCCTGCTCTTCTCATCTTGGCCGCGACCGGCGTCAAATTGGGCCTCGCCCTCACGCCCGTCATCTTTCTCGTCTATCTCGGATTGTTTGCCGCCAGCCTCATCTGGGCGGGCTACCAGCTCGCCAACAGCGCGCCGGACGCCATGCCGCTGGTGCTGATGCGCCGCGGGCCGGACATCGTTCTGAGCGCCGCGCCGGTCGGCCTGCTGCTCGTCGTGGTTTCGGCCTGCGGCATCGTCGTCGCCGACCAGGGCTACGGCTATCTGGCGCTGCTCGCGGTCGCCGCGGGCGCCTTCGCCACCGTACACTGGCTCTCACGTCACACGTACGAGCTGCCGCTCGTGGTTGTCTACGACGCGAGCGCGCGCCAGGCGACGGCCGCCAGCGCCCGCCTTTCCGATGAGGCAAGGCAGTGGACGCTGCGCCTCCTCATCACGATCGGCGCGCCGGTCCTGCTCGTTGGCTTGATCAGCGTCTGGCTGGCCTGGGCGATCGCGCCACTCGTCGGCGCTGCGGTGTTCCTGCTGGCCCTCACGCTCTGGATGCCGTTCGGCGCACTGTGCCTGGTCGCCGGATGCGCGCGGCTGCTGGGAGAGGGCGAATCGATCCGCGGCCGCATGCTCAGCGGCACGACGGCCCGCTAGCTCCCTAGCTGAACCGCGGTAGCACCTTCGTCGAGAAGAGCTCCAGCGAGCGCAGGATCTTGTCGTGCGGGATGAGGCCGTTGTACGTCCAGGCGAAGAGCCACTTCATCGGCGTGTCCTTAAGGATGGTTTCGACTTGCCGCGTCACCGTGTCGGGTGAGCCGACGAGGACGAGGCCGCGCTCGAGCTGCTCCGGCACGGTGAGCATCTCAGGACGCCCCGGCTCCGTGAAGCCGCGCCAAAAGCCGAACGGCGCGAACCAGGCGGCGCCGCAGAATGCCCCGCCCTGCTGCCATAGCTGGAGCGCCTCTTCGTCCGTGTCGGCAACGACGACATCGCGCAAGAGACCGAGGCCCTCCCCAGGGGTGAGGCTGCGGCCGTGCGCCTGCGCTTCCTCCTGGTAGACCTCGTACAGTTTGTTCGCCAAGCTGAAGTGCATCGGCGGCAGAATGGCCGTGACGTGTTCGCGCGCGCACCAGCGGATCGTCTCTTCGCTCGACGCGAATGGCTGGAACAGCGGCGGGTGCGGCTTCTGCAGCGGCTTCGGCACAACGCCGATCTGCCGCACGATGCCGGCGTCGTCCACGCCAGCGCCCCACTGCTTCGTCGCCTCAATCTCCCACGGCGTTCCCTCCGGAGGGATCTGCCAGTACTTGCCGCGGAACGTCATCATGTCTTCAGTCCAGGCTTGCTTCACAATGCGAAAGTGCTCTTCGAACGCCTCGCGGTTCGCCTGGTCGATCTCGTCGTGCTGGCCGGGCGTGACGCCGTGAATGCTGTGCATTTGCTGGCCCATCACATCGACCCAACGGCGCTGGTAGCCTCGCGCGAAGCCCGCGTTGGCGCGGCCGCCGCTCATGTGGTCAAGCATGGCGATGTCCTCCGCGACGCGCAGCGGGTTCTGCGCGGGCAGCACGATGCCGAGCTGCCCGACGCGGATGCGCTTCGTGTGCATCGCGATATAGAGATCGAGCAGCACGGGGTTGTTGGAGATCTCGAAGCCTTCGACGTGAAAGTGGTGCTCGGTGAAGGAGATCGAGTCGTAGCCGAGCTCATCGGCGAGCTGCGCCTGCTCCCGCAACTCCGTCAGCATGCTCTGATAGAGGTCGCCGCGCAGGCCGGCCATCCCTTTTTCGATTTCCGCGCGTGAACCAATCGACGGTAGATAGAAGACGCTGACCTGCATGGGAGCCACTCCTCGCCCGCGTTGTATCGGACGCCCCTCAGATTACGTAGACTGGGCAAGGCCGTCAACGCCCAACTGGAGGTGAATCGATGCGACTGGAAGGCAAAGTGGCGCTCATCACCGGCGCCGGCGCCGGCATCGGCCGGGCGATCTCGCTCGAATTTGCCCGTGCCGGCGCGAAGCTGCTGCTCGCCGAGCTGGAGGAATCGGCCGGCCGGGCGCTCGCAGACGAGATCGGGGGCGACGCGCGCTTCGTCCGCTGCGATACGAGCCGGGAGGACGACGTGCGCTCGACGGTGAAGGCGGCCGTCGATGCCTTCGGCCGGCTCGACGTGATGGTGAACAACGCGGGCGTGTCGCAGCGCGACTGGGACACGACAATCGCGATCAACCTCTCGGGCGTGTACTACGGCTGCCTGCACGCAAGCGAGGCGATGGCGCGCACGGGCGGCGGCTCGATCGTGAACATGGCCTCGATGTTGGGCCTGATCGGCATCGGCGCGGAGGACGGCTACGTCGCGAGCAAGCACGGTGTCGTCGGGCTGACGAAGAACTTCGCGCTGCGCTACGGACCGCAGGGCGTGCGTGTGAACTGCATCTGCCCCGGCTGGATCGCCACCGCAATGACATCGATGCTGCAGGAGAACGAGCTGCTCCGCAAGCAGCTCGAGTCGCAGACGGCGCTCGGGCGCTTCGGACGCCCGGAGGAGGTCGCCAAGCTGGCGCTCTTCCTCGCATCCGACGACTCGTCGTTCGTCACAGGCGCCGCCCACGTCATCGACGGCGGCTGGACGGCCAGATAGGACGAACCTCCACCTTCGCGTCGAATCTGCCGCTCCCTAGGGGAGCGCCCGTATTTCTCTTCCTTCTCTCCTGCCGATGATCTCCTTGAGCGCATTCCGTATGGGCGCCTGGCAGATCACGGCGCCTTCCAGAGGAGGAACACTCATGAGACCAAGCAGAAGCACTCCGATCGCCAAGGTCGCATTGGCACTGGTCATCGCGATGCTGACCGTGACCGCGTTCGCCTGCGGCGGCGGCAAGAACAGCAGCGTGAGCGGCAAGGTCGCTCGCCCCGAGGACCAGGTCTTCCGCATTCGCATCGCGGGCGATCCGCAAACGCTCGACCCGCAGCTCGCAGCGTTCACAGACGACATCAGCGTCGTGAAGCAGCTCTATCGCGGGCTGTTCACGTACGACGAAGACCTCAACGTCGTGCCGGCTGTCGCGGCGGAGATCCCGACGCAGGACAACGGCGGCATCTCCAGCGACGCGCTGACGTACACGATCAAGCTGCGCTCCGACGCGACCTGGAGCGACGGGACGGCGGTCACGGCGAAGGACTTCGTCTTCGCCTTCCAGCGCCTGTTCGACCCGAGCGCGGGCGCACAGGGGTACTACTACGGCTTCTTCAGCGCAATCGCAGGAGCCACGGAAGCGAGCAAGGGCGAGGCCCCAACGTCGCAGGTCGGCGTGACCGCGCCGGACGATCACACGCTGGTATTCAAGCTCACGCATCCGCAGCCCACGCTGCCGACGCTGCTCGCGCTCTGGCCCGCTTCGCCGCTGCGCCAGGACCTGATCGAGAAGAACGGCGCGGCTTGGACAGACGCCGGCAAGGTCGTGACGGACGGTCCGTTCGTACTCAAGAGCTACACATCGGGCACCAGCATCGTGCTCGACGCCAACCCGAGCTACTGGGGCAGCGACAAGCCGACGCTGAATGAGCTGGTCTATAAGATCATTCCCGACGACAGCGCCGCCGAGATCGCCTATAGGAACGGCGAGGTCGACATGACGGCGATTCCGAGTGCCGAGGCCGGGCAGCCCCCCAGCACGGAGCGCGTTACGCAGAGCGTACTGGCGACATACGCTATCCAGTACAACAACAAGCAAGCCCCGTTCGACAACCCGCTCGTGCGCCAGGCTTTCAGCCGCGCGATCGACCGCGACACCTACGTGCGCGCTGTGCTGCACGACATCGGCCAGCCGGCGCTCAGCTGGCTGCCGCCTGGCCTGCCGGGCGCCAGCGCGAATATCGGGCTCGGCCTTTCGTTCGACAAGAAGGCCGCCCAGGACCTACTGACACAGGCCGGGTACAAGGACGGCGCGGGCTTCCCGACCGTGAAGCTCACGATCGCCGACGTGCCGCCGAACCGGACGGCAGCGGAGTTCTTCCAGCAGCAGCTCCAGCAGAACTTGGGCATTCACATCGATATTGAGGGCATCGATCCGGCGAACTTTGGCCAGTGCTATCAGACAGGCTGCTTCCAGATGACCTGGGCCTACTGGTTCGCTGACTACGCCGACCCGGAAAACTGGCTGCCGCAGCAGTTCGCTACCGGTGGCGCGTTCAACGTGTTCGGCTACAGCAACCCGCAGGTCGACGACCTCCTCACCAAGGCCTCGACCGAGCTCGACCAGACGCAGCGGCTCGCCTACTACGATCAGGCGCACAAGATCATCATCGCCGATCAGGCGCTGACGCCGATCTACTTTGGGGAGAACAACTACCTGCTAAAGGAAAACGTGGCCGGTCTCACGCCAACCGCGCTGGACGCGGAGCCGGGCGACTGGTTCGCCACTAATATCCAGATCATGGAGGGCGCCGCGCCTCCGGCATCGCGGCCGGGCTACTAGCGAACCGATACGTTCGCGCACACGGAGAACCTTCGCGAGCCCCGACATCCTGTCGGGGCTCCGCAGTCTAAGCGAGGAACGATGACAGCCTACATCCTGCGTCGCGTCTTGTGGACGGTACCGGTGCTGTTTGCCGTAGCCGTCCTGACGTTCTTCGTCATGCATCAGGCGCCGGGCGGGCCTTGGAGCACCGGCAGACTGATCTCCAAGGACGCCAAGGCAAATGTGGAGCACGAGTACGGCCTCGATCAGCCGCTGTACGAACAGTTCGGCCGCTACCTGCTTGGACTAGCGCGCGGCGACCTCGGCGTTTCGTTCCAGAGCCGCAACCGGCCTGTCTCGGACATCCTCGCAGATGGGATCCCCGTCTCGGCCGAGCTGGGGCTGCTCGCGCTCGTCGTGAGCCTGACGGTGGGCGTCGGTCTGGGCGTGATCTCCGCGCTGCATCGCAACAGCGCGATCGACTACCTGGCCTCGGCGTTCGCGACGATGAGCGCAAGCGT
>CAYQLM010000112.1:0-8385 GCA_964418365.1 uncultured Dehalococcoidia bacterium | reverse complement strand
CTCGCCGGTGAGCGGATCGACCTCGATGATGCGCTCGACCTCGTCGCCGAAGAAATCGACGCGCACGGCCAGCTCCTCGTACGACGGGTGGATGGTGAGGCTATCGCCGCGGAGGCGGAACTTGCCGCGCACGAGGTTCATGTCGTTGCGCTCGTACTGCATGTCGACGAGGCGGCGCATGTAGTAGGTGCGGTCGAACTTCGCGTTCTTCTTGAACGAGAGCACGAACGACTGGTACTCCTCCGGCTCGCCGAGGCCGTAGATGCACGACACGGACGCGACGATGAGCACGTCGCGCCGCTCGAACAGCGCGCGGGTGGCGGCGTGGCGGAGCTTATCGATCTCGTCGTTGACGTCGGAGTCCTTGGCGATGTAGGTGTCGGTCCGGGGAATGTACGCCTCGGGCTGGTAGTAGTCGTAGTACGAGACGAAGTACTCGACGGCGCTCTCGGGGAAGAACCCTTTGAACTCGGAGCAGAGCTGCGCGGCGAGCGTGCGGTTCGGCGCGAGCACGAGCGTGGGCCGGTTCGACCGCTCGATGACGCTGGCCATCGTGAACGTCTTTCCGCTGCCGGTGACGCCGAGGAGCGTCTGGTATCGATGCCCCTGACCGAGCCCGGCGGCGAGCTTATCGATCGCCTGGGGCTGGTCGCCGGTGGCCTGAAAGTCGGAGACGAGCCGGAAGTCGGGCATGAACTAGACGCGCCATCCCTCGATTGGCACGAGGCGCCGGCCGGCAGGATCGATCCCGAGGAGGAACGTTTCCAGGGTCACGGCGCCGATGACAGGTGGCGATTCGGGCTCGCCGAATATGACGAACGTGATCTCTTCTAGGCCATCGAGCTGTACCAGATTGCGCCCGAGCTTCTGTGTGTGCGTTGAGCCGTCGGCCAAACGCATCTGGACCGCGCGCCGCGGTTCGACGCCGAGCTCGCCCAGGATGTCCGCAGGAACGCTGCTGAAGGTGGAGCCGCTGTCTACTAGTGCGTCTAACGTGCGTCTCTGACCGGTCGGGCCGATGACGGTGATTGAGTGCGTGAGTGTCCCCACGGTCACCATTCTAGCAAAGCTCCCAACAGCGTCGTGTCAGGAGCTAGACGTCCGCCTGCTGCTGCTCGCCGTTGGCGGAGGGGGCGTCCTGGCGCTGGACGACATCGAGCGGGACGGCGGCCTTCGATTCGCCGTTCACTAGGATCTCGATGCTGTACTCGCCCGGGCCGGGGAAGGTCAGCGTCATGGGGAGGATGTGGTTGATCTTGAGTGGCCGGCCGCCGGCGTCCGGTGTGGGCACCTGCATCTTGCCCGACGCCGCGCCGAGGCGCTTGCCGTCCGCATCGAGCGTGATGATCTCGATCGACTTCTCTTGGCCGTACTCTGCGGCGGACGCCACGAAGCGGGTGACGAGCACCATGCGCGGCCAGGTGAGCGGGAACTGCGCGCCGTGGATGCGGTCGAAGGCGCCGAGGATGTTCAGCTTCCCTTCGCGGGAGACGTTCGCGGCGTCAGCGAGCAGTGCGAATGCGACGTCCATGCGATGCCATCTTAGCAGGCGTAGTGGCCTGCGGCTGCCCGCCCAGAGCGACCCGAGCAACGTGATCGAATAGGGCCAGACCCTTCGCTGCGCTCAGGGTGACAGATGGGGCCAGACCCTTCCTCCTGAGGCGCACAGGTCGCGTTGCTCAAGGTAACCGAGGCCTCAGCCAATCTGCTGGCTGCGCTGCGTAAAGACAGCGCGGATGATCTCCTCGACCTCGGGCGATTCGCCGTCCGTACTCACGTCCTGCACCCACTTCGACGCCTCGGACTCCTTGTAGCCGAGCCGCACGAGGCCGGCGACGGCGAGCTGCTGCACTTCGGAGAGCGACGGCTTGCCGCCCTTCGGTGGCGGCGCGGCGAAGTGCTCGTCGCGCAGCAGCGCCTCCTGGACGACCTTGCCCTTGAGGTGCGCGACCATCGTCTTCGCCAGCCGCTCGCCGATGCCGGGCAGCGACTTCAACGCGCGCTCGTCGCCCTGCTCGATCCACGTCGCGATCGTGGAGACGGAGTAGGCGAGGGCGCGCATCGCCTTCGTCGGGCCGAGGTCCGGCACCTCGACGAGCTTGCGGAAGAAGTCGCGCTCGACGTCGCGCTGGAAGCCGACGAGCATCGGCGTCGGCTGTCGTTCTGAGACCTGGTAGAAGATCTCGAGTGAGACCTCTTCGCCCAGCGGCGTCTCCTCGATCGCGCGCCAGACGAACGTCGGCAGCGCCACTTCATAGCCGATGCCGCCGATCGTGATCTCGATCGACTGGCGGCCTTCGTGCTTCTTGGTAATCGCGCCGGTGAGATGCGAGATCATGAGCAACGTCTTCTTTCCCACCCGCCCGCCCAGGGAAGTTGTAGGACCTGGGGGGACACCCCCCAGACCCCCTGCCCCTTCGCTTCGCTCAAGGGCAGGCTCCGGGGCATTGCCCCTCTGCACTCCCCGTGGCGGTTCAGGTTGAGCGCGTTTACGGTACGACTCCTAGCCTCTGATCGCTTCGGCGGCGGAGGTGGTGGCAGAGCGCCACGGCGAGCGCGTCGGCGGCGTCCGCCGGGCGCGGCGCAGTCGCGAGGCCGAGCTGCAGGCGCACCATCTCCTGCATCTGCGGCTTGTCGCTTCGACCGTAGCCGGCGACGGCGAGCTTGATCTCGGCCGGCGCGTACGCGCGCACCGACAGGCCGGCCTGCGCCGCAGCGAGCAGCGCGACCGCGCGCGCCTCGCCGATGGCGAACGCGGAGCGCGCGTTCTCCGCGACGAAGGGGTCTTCGACGGCGACTTCGTGCGGGCGCCAGCGCTCGATCACGGCGCACAGCTCCGAGTAGATCTGCTGGAGTCGTTGCTCGGGCGCGAGTTTGGCGTTGGTCGCGATCGCGCCACAACCCAGCCAGCGCATCGCGCGCTCGTCGCCATCGATGACTCCCCAGCCGGTGATGCGCAGGCCCGGGTCGATGCCGAGGACGACGACCTGGTCGCTGGTCGTTGGTTGCTTGTCGTTCGTTTGCGTGGCGCGCCTCCGTGCTGCGTCTCATCTTACTCGGTCAGTGCGAAGAGTCCGCATGGCAGCGGCGACCTCCGGTCGCCAGGGCGCAGCTAAAGCTACGCCCCTACGGCTGCCGCATTCGCGTCCGATCTGCCGCTCACAATGATAATCCTTACGCGTAGGCGGCGAGGACTTCTTCCGGGAAGTCGGCGTTCGATGACACATGCTGGACGTCATCATGGGACTCCAGGTTGTCGAGCAGGCGCAGCGTTTGTTCGGCCTGCCGCGCGTCCAGCGCGACGGTGCTCTTCGGCACCTGGCTGATCTCCGCCGACGCGACTGGTACGCCGGCGCTGTCGAGCGCGCGTCGAACGGCGTCCAGCATCTCCGGCTTCGTGTAGATCTCGACGGCGCCGTCTTCGACTTGCACGTCGTCGGCGCCGGAGTCGATCGCTTGCAGCGCCACGCCGTCTGGGTCTACTCCGCCGGCTTCGACGGTGATCACGCCGCGCGTTTCGAAGAGCCAGCCGACGCTACCCGCTTCGCCGAGGTTACCGCCGGCTTTGGCGAAGATGTTGCGCACGTCCGAGACGGTGCGGTTGCGGTTGTCGGTCAGCGCCTGGACCAGGATGGCGATGCCGCCCGGCCCGTAGCCTTCGTACACGACCTCCTCGATGACGGCGTCGCCACTTTCGCCGGTGGCGCGCTTGATCGCGCGCTCGATGTTGTCTTTGGGCATGTTCGCCTCGCGCGCGCGGTCGATGGCGAGGCGCAGGCGCGGGTTGCTTTCGGGATCAGGGCCACCCTGGCGCGCGGCGACGCTGATCTCGCGGCCAAACTTGGTGAAGACCTGGCTGCGCTTGGCGTCGGCCACGCCCTTTTGGTGCTTGATCGTCTTCCACTTAGAGTGACCGGACATGGTTCTCGCTGCTAGAAGCTCGAGGTTCGCTCGACCGTGGTGAGCTCGGCCATATTGTAGCAGGCTCGGCCTGGGCGGGCGAAACGGCTGCCGATGTATAATGGCGCATCCCATACGACACTGGCCCCGCCCAGCCTTGCCGTGCTGTCAGTTCCACAAGAAGGAGCTCGCGATGCAGATCACCATGACCATCCCGAAACCACTTGCGTTCCTCCGGTACTGGAAATGGCTGGCATTAGCGCTGGTCGCGCTGGCGCCGGCGTTGCTTGGTCCTGCGGCACCGGTCGCCGCGTTGGGCAACAGCATCACGTCACCGGACACGGCGGGCGACGTCGGCCAGTCGACGTCCCTCGCGCTCGACTCGTACGGGAACCCCGTCGTTACCTATGGCCTGCTTTTCGGCGGGCCGCTCACGAGCACCCTCAAGATTCTGCGCTGCGGCGACCCCAACTGCACGACGGTCACGGCAGTCGGAGGTCTGGACCACCAGTTTCCGAACGGCGGCAACTCGCTCGTGCTGGATTCGGGCGATAACCCCGTCGTCTCATACTTCCACACTGATTCGGGCCATTTGCGGGCCATCCACTGCACGGAGCCGTACTGCATCGGTATCGACGCGACTCCGCACCAGGCGGATTCGGGCTGTCTGTGCGGCAGTGACTCATCGATCACGCTCGATTCGCTCAGCCGGCCGGTCATCAGCTATGGAGCCCTCGATTTGTGGGTCACCCACTGCGGCACCGCCGACTGCTCGTCCGGAAACACGACCATGAGCGTTTTAGGCAGCACTGTTGAGCAAACGTCGATCGCACTGGACGGCGCGGGCCGGCCGATTGTGAGCTTCCACAACATCAGCTCCGGGGCGCTGGGACTGCTTCACTGCGGCTCCACGGACTGCTCGTTCGCCAATAGCATCGTGAGCCCTGACGCGGGCAACGTGGGGCAGTTCAGCTCGCTGAAGCTCGATGGCTCCGGCAATCCCGTCGTGAGCTACTACGATTACGGCAACGGCAACTTGAAACTGATGCGCTGCAACGACGGCAACTGCGCTGGAGGGGACGAAAGCATCGTTACGATTGATGCACTCGGAGACGTTGGCAAGTCTACATCGCTCGAGCTTGATGGCCTGGGCCATCCCGTGATCAGCTATTACGACGCCACGAACGGCGATCTGAAGCTTGTGCGCTGCGGCGACGCCAACTGTTTCACTTATCTGAAGGTGTTTGTCGATCAGGGAGGCGACGTCGGGCAGTTCACCTCACTCGAACTCGATGGGTCCGGCAACCCGGTCATTAGCTACTACGACGCAACGAACCAGGACCTCAAGATTGCGCACTGCATTGACTCGCAGTGCCTGGGTGACAAAGCGCCGACCGTCCTCAACCTGCGGAATATCGGGTTGTATGCGCTGCCGAAGAGCTGCTTCGACGTGGGCGCGGGAGGTGTCACCTTCTTCACGGTCTGCGACAACGACTTCGCCGGGGCACCGGCGAGCAATGGACACTGCGCTGGCGACGGCGTCTGCAACGATGAAGACCCGACGCCGGGCTCCGTGCAGGTCACGATGACCCCGGGAGACTACTCGATCACAGAGAGCACGATTGCCCCCGAGCACACTGATGACGGCACCTCGCAGGTGTGTGACATCTCAGGATGCTCGCTCACGTTTGTGAACGCCCCCAGGACGCGCCCCTGGTTCCCGTGGGACCTCGTTGGCGTGTCCGGGCCAAGCGGACCGCTGGACGGGAAGGTGACGGTCGGCGACATCATCGCGGTCATCCAGCACTACAACCAGACGAAGCCGCTGCCAACGGAGACGCCGACGCCAAGTCCGACGCCGACGCCGTGCATCTTCTGTTAGAACGGCAAGGTTCAGCGGGCGGTGCGCGCGGTCAGGCTCTCGTGTAACCGCTGCGCGTGCCGCGTCAGCGCGCGGGCGTGGGCGTCATTGCTGAGGGACGTGTCTAGCGGGCGCCCTCACCCCCCGGCCCCTCTCCCCAAGGGAGAGGGGTGACGCATGTCGTGGTGAGGGAGAATACGCGTCTAGCGCCTGGTGAGCGCCTGATGCATCTCGTGCGCGTGCGCCGCCAGCTCGCGGGCGTGGGCTTCGTTGCTGAGGGACGTGTCGAGGGGACTGATCGACACGTAGCCGTCGAGCACGGCGCGGATGTCCGTGCCGGGGTGTGCGTGCCGCGTATCGGCGACGAGCTGACGTTCCAGCCGCTCGTGTACGCCGTCGCCCTGCTCGGCCAGGTGGACGTAGCCGCCCGGCGCGACACGCGTGATCGAGACGCCCTTGAGCTCGCTGACCGGCAGCGCGGGAATGTTCACGTTGAGGAACGAGCCGTCGGGGATGGCGCCTGTGGTGACGTTCGCTGCCATCATCCGCGCGACGGCCACGCCGGTGGCCCACTCCGGCTGCGGCAGGCTGCCGTCCGGCTTCTGCTGGAGGTCGAGCGAGATCGCGAACGAGGTCACCTTGCGGAACGCGCCCATGAGCGCCGCGCCGCACGTACCGGAGAGGAAGAAGTCGACGCCAAGGTTGGCACCCGGGTTGATCCCCGCCGCGACGATGCTGATCCAGCCTTCCTTCAGCCGGCGCAGGCCGAGGAGCACGCAATCAGCCGGGGTGCCGTCCACCATGTAACCTTTGACGCCGGGGATGCGCTCGGGCACCTGCTGGACCTGGATGTCGCGACGGTAGGTGACCATCGTGCCCGAGCCCGAGGCCTCTGCGGCGGGCGCAACGACCATGACGCGGCCGATCTCCGACATCGCTTCGGCGAGCTTCCAGAGGCCCGGCGACTCGATGCCGTCGTCGTTGGTGACGAGAATGTGGCGATCTGTCATGGCGTTTTCTTTCCATGCCGGCGAAGGGATCTGTCTGGTGGCGAGGGGCCAGATTCTTCGCTTCGCTCAGAATGACACACCTAACGTTACGTTATCGATCAGCCGGGTGGCGCCGATGCGCAGTGCGAGCGAGACGAGTGCACACTCCTCGACGCGATCCAGCTCACGCAGCGACTCCGGTCCGGCCACGCTCACGTAGTCTACTTGGGCGAGCGGCTCGCGGGCAATCAGCTCGCGCATGGCGGCGCGCAGGCGCTCGGCGTCGCGCTCGCCGTTTGTAAACAGCGCCTCGGCCTGGCGCAGCGATCGCGAGAGGACCAGCGCCGCCTCGCGCTCGGCGGGCGAGAGATAGGCGTTGCGGCTGCTCAGCGCCAGGCCGTCGGGCTCGCGCACGATGGGCATGCCGACGATCTCGATGTCGAATCGCAGGTCGCGGACGAGCTTGCGCACGACGACGAGTTGCTGCGCGTCCTTGCGGCCGAAGTACGCGCGCGTTGGCTCGACAATGTTGAACAGCTTCGCGACAACGGTAGCGACGCCGCGCAGATGGCCGGGCCGGTGCGCGCCCTCGAGCATCTCGGTCACGCCTTCGACATCGACGAAGGTGGAAGCGCCGGGCGGGTACATCTCGTCCACCGACGGCATGAAGACAACATCGACGCGCTCATCGCGCAGCAGCGCGAGATCGCGCTCCTCATCGCGCGGATAACGCTCGAAGTCCTCGTTCGGGCCGAACTGCGTCGGGTTGACGAAGATGGAGACGATGACATGCGCGTTCTGCTCGCGCGCCGCGCGCACGAGCGAGAGGTGGCCTTCGTGGAGGTAGCCCATCGTCGGCACGAAGCCGACGTTGTCGCGCTGCGCGCGCCGCAACGTGCGCATCTGGGCGATGGTGGCCGCGACGTGCATGCGCTAGGGCAGCGCGGGGATCGATGGATGCGCGGCGTGATGCTTCCCGTTCGAGCGGACCGGCTCGATCTTGTCGTCCGTCGTCAGCAGCTCGGCGAGGGCGCGCTCGTCCATCGAGAAGCTCTGCTCCTCAGTCGGGAAGCGGCCTTCGCGCACGTCCGACGCGTATGCGGTGAGCGCGCTGCGCATCAGCTCGCCGGCGTTGAGGTAGCGCTTGGTGTGCTTGGGCGTGAACTCCTCGAAGAGGCCGAGGAGGTCGTGGAAGACCTGCACCTGACCGTCGCAGCCGACGCCCGCGCCGATGCCGATCGTGGGGACGCGCAGCCGCTTCGAGATCAGCGTGGCGAGCGCGGCCGGCACGAGCTCGAGCACGACAGCGAAGGCGCCTGCGCGTTCAAGCGCGAGCGCGTCGTTCATCAGCCGAATGGCGCTCTGCGGCGTCTTGCCCTGCACCTTCCAGCCGCCGAACTGGTGCACCGCCTGCGGCGTGAGGCCGATGTGTCCCATCGTTGGGATGCCGGCGTCGACCAGCGTGCGCACCGTCTCTGCGACGGCGACACCGCCCTCGAGCTTGATCGCGTGCGCACCGGCCTCCTTGAGGAAGCGCGCGGCGTTGTACAGGGCGTCCCGCGAGCCGGCCTGGTAGCTCATGAACGGCATGTCGGCGACGACGAAGGCGCGCTTCGCGCCGCGCGTCACGGCCTT
>CAYQLM010000111.1:4887-8433 GCA_964418365.1 uncultured Dehalococcoidia bacterium | reverse complement strand
CGTCGGGCCGGCGTTCGTCGACAAGGTCGCGCGCGAAGGCATCCGCATGGCGGAGCTGATCGATCCGCCGGCGCTGCGCGCGCAGCTCGAGTACCTGCTCCCGCTGAAGAACCGGCTGCTGGAGAAGCTCTACGGAGCGAAGCCGCTCGAACTGGACGAGGTGTACACGAAGGCGGTGGAGTACGGGTGTCAGCTCAAGCCGTACGTGCGCGACACGTCGCTCGTGCTGCACGAGGCGCTCGATCGCGGGGAGCGCGTGCTGCTCGAGGGCGCGCAGGGGAGCCTGCTCGACCTCGACGCCGGGACGTACCCGTACGTCACGTCGTCGACGCCGTCGTCGCTGGCGGCGGGCGCCGCGATCGGCGTCGGCATCGGCCCGACGCAGATCGAACGCGTCGTGGGTGTGTACAAGGCCTACATGACGCGCGTCGGCAACGGCCCGATGCCGACGGAGCTGCTGGACGAGACGGGCGAGATCCTGCGCAGGGAGGGCCCGGCGCCGGAGTTCGGCGCGACGACGGGCCGGCCGCGCCGCTGCGGCTGGTTCGACGCGGTGGCCTCGCGCTACAGCGTGCGCGTGAACGGCGTGACGAACGCGACGCTGACGCGCCTCGATGTGCTCGATAACTTCCCGGCGATCTCCGTCTGCACCGCGTACGAGATTGACGGCAAGCGCCTCGAGTCCTTCCCGGCGACGGCGGCGCTGTTCGCGCGTGTGAAGCCCGTGTTCGAAGAGCACCCGGGCTGGCGCAAGGACACGTCGGGCGCGCGCAAGTTCAGCGACCTGCCGAAGGAAGCGCAGCGCTACGTAGAGCGCATCGAAGAGCTGCTGGGCTGCCGGATCACCGTGGTGTCCGTCGGGCCGGAGCGCGAGCAGTTCATCGAGCGATAGGCGGTTGATCCGTCCGTCACAGACCCGCGAACGTCCTCTCCGCGATCTCGACCACATCGTTGGGATAGAACGCGCTCGTGAACCTTCGTAAGCTCTCTTCCCGCTCCGCACACTCGTCGCCACCCTGGAGCAGCAGGCGGTCGCAGTAGACAGCAACGTCCTCGACGACGCGCTGGCAGCGGTGGTAGGCGAGCGAAGCGGCGTCCACGGTTACTTCGCCATAGCCACGGTAGAAGGCCACCGACTCTTCCGCGCGGTTCCAGACGCCGCCGACACCGCCGCCGACAAACATGAGGTCGCGCTCCTTGGCGCTGAGCGCAGCGTCGTCCCAATCCACGATGAACAATGACGCCGCGCCGTCGATGAGGATGTTGCCCGCGTGGAGGTCGCCGTGGGTCGCCACCAAGGGCAGCGCCCTCTGGCGGAGCGACGCCGCGAGCTGCTCCGCGTGCTCCACGAGCGCCTTGACCTGCCGCCGTTTGCTTGCGAGAAGCGAGATAAGCTCCCGCGCGACGTTGTCATCCTGGCTGTGTGGCGGTTCGGGCGCCAGGTAGCCGAGCGCCGTGCTGCGCGAGGCGTTCGAGTACGTCTCGCAGCGCATCTTCTCGCTCAGTGTAGGCGGCAGGTTCGCGTCGTGCACGGCCCGGAGCACGGCGCCAAATGAGGTCCACTGTTCTTCGGTCAGAGGCCTAAGAAAGCCGTTTTCTCCCTCGACGAAGGGGAAGAGAGTCGCTGTGAGATCCCCGATTCGGCTCGAGGAGTGACCGTCGCGAGCGTTCACTGGTGCGAGCACCTGGGTGATCCCCGCGTCAGCAAGATATCGAGCAAGCGGCGGGCTCTGCGGCTGGTCACGCCTCAGCTTGAGGAAGTACGGCCCTGCATCGCTATCGATGCGGTAGACGGTCACTTCCGCATCTCCGCCGGCAGCGAGAATGATCCGCCGCGCATCGATTCCATACACGTCGCGAATGTGCGAAGCAATCTGTCTCACCGCGACGTCCGGTTTGGGTGACATTGCCTCAATATGGTAGTGCATTCAACCGCTACGGAGGGCTACAATGGCGACGACATGGGCGAAGCGATCAACCCCTGGCTGCACATCTTCGCGGCGACGGTCTGGGTAGGGCCGCAGGTCTTCTTGTTCGCCGTAGCGATTCCCGCGATCCGCAGCGTCGAAGACGTGAAGGAACGCGCGCGCCTGATGCGGCTGATCACCACTCGCTTCGGCTACCTGGCCTGGGGCGCAATGGTGCTGCTGATCATCACCGGCATCGGCAACGTCGCTGAGCTGGACAACCGGAAGTTCCTGTTCCACCACCATTGGGGCGTGATCTTCCAGGTGAAGATGGCGCTGGTGGTGCTCACGATCGCATTGACCGCCGTGCACAGCTTCGTCATCGGGCCGAGGATGCTGGCGGCGCAGGAGTCGGCCGCCGGCGCGGACCAGATCGCGTCGATGCGACGCGTGACGATGGTCATCTCGATGGTCAACGCCGTCCTCGCGCTGGCGATCCTGTTCTGCGCGGCGCTGCTGGGTACGAAGTTCGCGGCGCGATAGACGGCGTAGCCCCCGGCATCAGGCGGATTAGGGGCTGGCTCTTATCTTGGGCATGGTGGTGTCTCGGACGTGCGAGGTGAGATTCCTCGCTGTCGTCCGCCAAGCGGCGGACTAGCCGCTCGGAATGACAGAGCGGAGCTGTGTCATGCAGCGACGTTAAGCGAACAAGTCCGTGGCGGGCGCGTCGCCCTCGTAGGGCGGCCGAGCGCGATGGTACCACTCGACCCGCTGACTGTTCGCTGCGAGCATGGCGAAGAACTGGCGCGAGTCCTCCTGGCTGCTGTGGCAGGCGAGCGCGGCCAGCTTCTTCTCGAAGAAGCCCGTGATATCGATGTGGTGCGTCGGCTGCGCCTCGGGGCCGTCGACGTTCATCTCCTTCGCCCAGGCGGCGTCGAGCGCGATGTAGAAGACGCTGGCGTTGCGCGCGCTCAGCTCGGCGGCGCGCATGGTGGCGTGGTGCGCGGCGATGTGGTCGGCGTGGCGAGTCAGCCCGAGCGGGCCCATGCTGATGACGGCGTCGATGGCGCCCTCATCGACCGCGCGCGCGACGTGGCCGGCAAGCTCGTCGATGCTGGTCTGGTCGAGCTCGCCGTCCATGTACTCCAGGATCGTGACGTTGCGGATGCCGAGCACCGCGGCGGAAGCGCGCGTCTCGTATGTGCGCAGCAGGCCCAGCGCGTCCGGCGAGTCGGCGGACGGCAGCTGCGTGCCGCGCTGGCCGCGCGTGAAGGTGAGTAGGTCGACCGGCACGCCCGCCGCCGTGTAGCGCGCGATGGTTCCGCCGGGGCCGAACGCCTCGTCGTCGGGATGTGCGGTGACGCAGAGGATCGCGGGCATGACGGCACAGCGTAGCACGGGGGCGTGGGCCGGAGCGATGCGATAAGCTGGCCACGATGGATCTCGGTATCATCGGCCTCGCGCAATCTGGCAAGACGGCGCTTTTCCACGCGCTCACGCGCGGGCACGCGCACACGGCGTCGTTCGGCTCGATGGAGCCGAGCGTCGGGTCGGTGAAGGTGCCGGACGACCGGCTCGACCGGCTCTCGGTTCTGCTGCACGCGAAGAAGGTGACGCACATTGAGGTGCGCTTTCTCGA